>JBAVVA010000186.1:0-30811 GCA_049697055.1 Candidatus Aminicenantales bacterium | reverse complement strand
CCGTCCAATTCCTGACTTCCTTGCCTCCCTGATAAAAATGGTCCGGAAAGCCCTGGCCTTTCACCATCTGCCCGAGCACGCCCCATCCTTGCCATTTGGCCGGACTGAAATATCTTGTCCAAGCCAGTGGAACGAAGGCCGCACGTCCCGCGTGCCAATAGGGGTCGAGATAAAGATGGACTTCGAGATGTCCGGGGCCGACGACTTTAAACTTGGCCACTTTCGGGTCGGATGCTTTTTGAAGGCAATCCCCCTTCGGCCACTCGGCCCGCATATCGACGACTTGAGCCGCGGCCAGGCCCAGGCTTGCGAAAAAGAGAATCATCCCGATCAGTTCCTTGCCCCACTTTCTCATTCGTCCCTCCTCAACGAGACTTCTTCCCCGACCCCGGCTCTGACCACAACGGATGTTCCGTCTCAAGCCGTGACTTTCGATTGCGCCCTGAGGCGCGATCGCTTCCTTTCAAGAGCGGCCAAAATATATCTTCGCCGGTGAGGGATGTCAATATATCTTTCATAAGAATTTACTTTTCGGCAGCGCCTGCCTGCGGGCACGGTTGCGCCTCGATGATCCCATCCAACCCATCGTGAGGGAGCATAAATAGGACCTCAGAATCTGTCAAGGTAGGCTTGAGGACGGGGAAGGGCGGTCGGGGAGCCGTCCGCGGTGCCCGATGAGCCGGAAATCACCCGGACCTGCCCCTCCGGCATGAGAGAGGGTTATGAGAAATATTCGACCTCCGGCTTGGTCGTGGCCCGGACCAGGCTGTGAACTGAGAAGCCGGTGTGCCGCCAGGAAAGCAAACGCTCGGCCCATTCCGGGCTGAGCAGCTCCTTCCCGACGAGAAACGCCAGAACCTCCCGGGCGAAGATTGCGGCCAGCCGCGAGTCGTCCAGCCACGGGATCTTATGGAAGACGCCCATCTCTTATACGCAATAAAGCGAAGGCGAAATGGCTTGGGCGTAGATGCGGATGGTATAATGGATAACGATGGCCAAAGATTTGGTTTGTGGTATGGATGTGGACGAGGCCAAGCCGGCCGGGACCTCGATCTACAAAGGCAAAACCTATTATTTTTGCTCCCAGGGATGCCAGAAGAAGTTCGAGGCAAACCCGGAGTTCTACATCAAGACGGAAGCTGCTGGCGCCGGCCCGGCGATGAGCATGGAGGAGAAACAGGCTCAGCCTGAAAACCGGGAAAAGCTCGACCTGCCCGTGGAGGGGATGACCTGCGCCTCCTGCGCGGTCAGCATTCAGAAGGGCCTCAGTCAGGTTGAAGGAATCAAGCAGTCGAACGTCAATTTTGCCACCTCTCGGGCCACGGTCCTGTTCGAGCCTCGCCTGGTGAGCCCGGACAAAATCATCCAGAACATCCGCGATTCGGGCTACGAAGTGGCCGTAGCGGCCATGGACATCCCGGTGGAGGGCATGAGCTGCGCCTCCTGCGTGGCCAAGATCGAGAAGGCGCTTTTAGAGAGAAAAGGCGTGTTGAAAGCCTCCGCCAACTTGGCTTCAGGCCGCGTTCATGTCGAGTTTCTATCGACCGAGGTTACGGTTTCAGAGCTCAAGAAGATCATCCAATCAGCCGGCTATCGCGTGTTGGAAGCAAGAGAGGGAGAAGATGCGGATTTCGAGCGGGCCGCCAGGCAACGGGAATACCGGAGCCTGAAGCGGAGCCTGTTCATCAGCCTGGCTCTCACCGTTCCTATTTTGGTCGGAAGCATGCTTCAGGCGGCAGCCTGGGTTCCGGCTTTCCTAAAGAATCACGCCGTCCTTTGGATTCTCGCTACCCCTGTTCAATTCTGGGCCGGCTGGCGATTCCTGCGGGGCGCCTGGGCAGCTTTCCGCCACAGAACAGCGGATATGAACACGCTCATCGCCGTGGGCACCTTGGCCGCTTATCTCACCAGCGCCGCGGCCATCCTGTTCCCCGTTTTCTTCAGTTTCGGCGGACATGAAGCCCAGGTCTATTTCGATACCTCGGCGGTCATTATCACCCTCATCCTCTTCGGCCGAGTGCTCGAGGCCCGGGCCAAGGGCCGCGCTTCGGAGGCCATCCGCAAGCTGGCCGGCCTCCAGCCCAAGAAGGCCCGGGTCATCCGCGCCGGCCGGGAAGAGGATATCCCCATTGAGGAGGTGGCGGTGGGCGACATCATCCTCGTCCGGCCGGGTGAGAGAATCCCGGTGGACGGCTTGCTGGTCAGCGGCCGCTCCGCGGTGGACGAATCCATGATCACCGGCGAGAGCCTGCCGGTGACGAAGAAGCCGGGCGACGAAGTGATCGGCGCCACGATGAACAAAACGGGGAGCTTTGAGTTCCGGGCGACCAAGGTCGGCCGGGATACGGCCCTGGCCCAAATCATCAGGCTCGTCCAGGAGGCCCAGGGGACCAAGGCGCCCATCCAGAGGCTGGCCGATTTGATCGCCGGCTATTTTGTTCCGGTGGTCATGTCCATCGCCCTGCTGACCTTTGTTCTGTGGTTCGACTTCGGGCCGCAGCCCGGTTTGAGGCTGGCTGTAATGAACTTCGTGGCTGTTCTGATCATCGCCTGCCCCTGCGCCCTGGGGCTGGCCACGCCCACCGCGGTCATGGTCGGGACGGGCCGGGGAGCCGAACAGGGCATTCTGATCAAAGGCGGGGAAATCCTGGAGACGGCCCACAAGCTCACAGCTATTGTCTTTGACAAGACCGGAACTCTGACCAAGGGGCAGCCCGAAGTGACGGATGTCGAGCCTGCTGCGCCGTTTGATCGAGGCGCGCTCCTGGCCCTGGCCGCGTCGGTGGAGCGGCAATCCGAGCATCCACTGGCCGAGGCCATAGTGACAAAAGCCAGGGATGAAGGCCTGGCTTTGGAGGCAGCTTCAGGTTTCAACGCCATCGAAGGGCAGGGAGTTGAGGCTGAGGTCGCGGGGCAGAAAATCCTGGTCGGCAGCCAGGCCTTTTTAGTGGAGAACGGCATCCCTGCCGGCGGACTGGTTGAGATGACTCAGCGGGCAGGGTCCCTGGCCCTGGAAGGGAAGACGCCGGTGTTCGTGGCCGCCGGCGGCCGGCCAGCCGGGCTCCTGGCCGTAGCCGATGCGCTCAAGGAAAGTTCGGTCCAGGCCGTTCATCGCCTGAAGGCGATGGGGCTCGAGGTCATCATGCTCACCGGAGACAACCGCCGCACGGCCGAAGCCGTGGCCCGGGCCGCCGGGATCGACCGCCTTCTGGCCGAAGTTCGGCCGCAAGATAAAGTGGCCGAGATCAAAAAGCTCCAGGCCGCCGGGCGGAAGGTGGGCATGGTCGGCGACGGCATCAATGACGCTCCGGCCCTGGCCCAGGCCGATATCGGCATTGCCATCGGCTCGGGCACGGATATCGCCATGGAGGCCTCGGACATCACGCTCATCAAGGGCGACCTGAGGGGCGTAGCCGCTGCCCTGGAGCTGAGCCGTCGGACCATCAGGACCATCAAGCAGAATTTGTTCTGGGCTTTCGTCTACAACACGGCCGGCATTCCGCTGGCGGCCGGGCTGCTCTATCCCTTCTTCCATATTCTGCTCAACCCCATGATCGCCTCGGCGGCCATGGCCTTCAGCTCCGTGTCGGTGGTGACCAATTCGCTCCGGCTGCGGCGGCTCAAGTTAAGGTCTTAGCTGAATTCAAGGAGAGTGACAGCGTGACAGCCAAGCTCCTGGTGACCTTGGCGGGAATAGGCCTTATCCTATTTATCAATTGGTACTTTTTTCTTTCCGGCCGCAAAAAGCGCAGGGATAAGCCGGCCTAGATAATAAGCCTTACCAGGAAACTGACAATGACGGCCACGGAAATGCTCAGCCCCGCCGAGAGGAAAGCGATTTTTTTGCCCGATTCCTTCCAGAGGATGGCGAAGGTCGAAAGGCAGGGAATGAAAAAGCTGATAAAGACGGTGAAAACAATGATCTGGTTCCGGGTGACCGCGCTCAATAAATCTTGATAGTTTACGCCCAGCGCCTGCAGCATCATCAACAAGGACAATTCCTTTCGCAAAAAACCGAAGATCAGGGTTACCCCTAACTCTTTGGGCAGCCCCAGCACGTTCACGACTAGGGGAGACAGAACGGTGTTGATGGCCTTGTCCCAGTGCCACGACTGGATGAAGCCGAGGATAAGGCTTCCGGCGATCAGAAGCGGCCAGGCGAATTGAACAAAGGATTTGAGCTGGAAATACACTTTCATAAATATATTTTTCAGCCGCGGAATTTTCAGGGAAGGGATTTCCAGAATCAAGCCGGGCGACGGAGTTTTAAAAAACAAGCTGAGGATCCGGCTGAGGACAGCCACCAGAAGGACATTCAGTGCGTAAAACCCTAGAGCCCAATAGGGCCCCAGATAAAAGGCTACCAGAGCCAGGATGACGGTGGTGCGTGCCGAACAGGGGATGAAGGGGATCAGGAGCGAGGTCAGCACCCTGTCCCGGCGCGATTCAAGAATTCGTGTCGAGACGATGGCCGGCACGTTGCAGCCGAAGCCCAAAATAAAGGGCGATATAGACTTTCCGTGAAGGCCGATGCGGTGCATGAAGGTGTCGAGGAGAAAACCCGCTCGGGCCAGATAGCCGATGTCTTCCAGGAGGCCCATCAGGAAAAGGAGCGGAATATAATAGGGCAGGACGATGGCCAGGCCGCCGCCGATCCCCTGCAAAAGGCCGTCGGCCAGATGAAACGACAGCCGGCTTCCCAGCCAAGCTTGGAGAACGGCTCTCAGGCTGGCCAACGGTTTAAGGAGAAGGGTTTCGAGCGGACTCCCCACCTTAAAAATCAATAAGAAAAAGACTAAAAAGACGATCAGCATAATGGGATAGCCGAGCAGCGGATGCATGATCAGACCGTCCAGGCGTTCCTGCCAGCCGGCCTTGGTTCGCCTCTGAACCCGGCTGCTCTCCTCGAAAATTCTTTGGGAGAGATGGTGCCGTTCAGCCGCGATCACTTCATAGACAGGTAGACGGCGCTTGCGCTCGAGCGCAGAGCGGACCTCATCCAGGGAATTCTTCAAGGAGGGGTTTATCTCTTCCAAAAAATCATTGCAAAAAAGATGTCCGGATTCGATCATCTTGATGGCGGTGAACCTTTTATTGGCCAGGCAGGGAAAATCTTGGGGCAGGAGTTTGATCAGCTTCTCGATTTCATCTTCGACATCGCCGGACCAGCGGGGCTGCGCCCCCCGGCAGTCGGCCTCCAGACATTTCAGGGCTGCCTGAACAAGCTCTTGGATTCCTCTTCCGCGCGTGGCGATGGTCGGAATCACGGGGATGCCCAGGAGCGCCTCAAGCTTATGGGGGTCGACTTTGATTCCTTTCTTTTCCGCCAGGTCGGTCATGTTCAAAGCCACCACCAGGGGATATTCCATCTCTATGAGCTCGAGGGTCAACTCCAAGCTCCGGCCGAGGAGAGTGGCATCGACGACGTTGATGATGACATCCGGCCTTTCCAGGAAAAGATGGGTCAGGGCCACTTTCTCGGCCGGGTCGGAAGGGTTGAGAGAATAGGTTCCCGGCAGGTCGATGACCTGGAGAAGACGGCCCCCGATGTTCACCTGGGAGTGCGTGTGCTTGACCGTCGTGCCGGGGAAATTCGAAGTCTGGGCCTTATGTCCGGCTAGGGCGTTGAAGAGCGTGCTCTTGCCGCAGTTGGGCTGGCCGATGAAGATGGCAACCGGCGCGCTAGGGGGTCCCATCCACGGCTTCCACTAGGATTTTGCGGGCTATTCCCCGTCCGACCGCGGCGGTAACGCCCGAATGAATATTCTTGATGATGACCGGCCCGCCCAGAATGCCCTGGGCTCTACACTCAATTTCATCGCCCTTATGAAAGCCCAGGGAAAAGAGTCTCCGCCGGACTCCTTCCCCCCCAGCGATATCGATAACCTTAAGGCGAATGCGTCGCGGCGCTTCCAGGAGACTCATCATAATATCTCGCTTTTTCCTTAAATAAAGATTTTCATATAATGATTCCGAGAAAAAAGCAATTTATAATTTGACTATTTTTATAGATTAATTGTATAATCGACACTCAATATTAAGGAGGTTTTAATGATCAATAGATCAAAATTTGTGGCTTTCCTGACTGTACTGGCTTTTGTGTCAGTTCTGGCCGCGGCGGCCGTTCAGGAAAAAAACGAAGAGTTGGTTAAGGACCCGGTCTGCGGCATGGCCTTCAAGAAGGCCGAGGCCAAAGCCACCTTCGATTACAAGGGCACGACCTACTACTTCTGCAACCAGGGCTGCAAGGACAAATTCGCCCAGGATCCGGAAAAGTACCTGCAGAAGAAAGAGGAAAAGACGGAGAAGGCCGAGAAATGCGAAAAAGCTGAAAAGGCCGAGAAAGCCGCCCAGGCCTGCCCCATAATGAAGGGCAAAATGCATATGATGGAAGGCAAGCCCGGCGAAGGCAAGGGTGAGGCCTGCTGCCCGATGGCCGGACTCATGCAGGGCAAGGATATTGAGTTCAAGGTCGAAAACACCAAGGACGGCATCCAGATCACCGTCAGCTCCAAAAATGCCGAGGTGGTGAAGAAAATGCAAGACATGGCGGCCAAGATGAAGGCCGGCTGTGATCCCAAGACCTGCGCCAAGGAGAGTCCCCAGAAATAAGGCGACTAGCTTTAAAAAGGGCTTCCACAGGGAAGCCCTTTTTTTTGCCTTTATGAAGCCAGGAAATATGCCAGCCCACTTTTCAACCAGGATTTATTGAAGAAGCCGACGATTTCTGTTAAATTAAAACAAAATTTTTGACCTTGAGGTTGGGGATTGCCATGAGCCAGAAGGCCGCCACTCCGAAAGTCGGCAAGATCGATTTTAAAACATTCACGTCATTCCTCCTGAACCGCTTGGGGAAAAAGGACCCCACAGTCATTGTCCCCCCCTTGACCGGAGTGGACGCGGGCGTCATCGACCTGGGCCACGATAAAGTCTTGATCGTGGCCGAGGACCCCATCTTCACCATCCCTGGCTTGCCCCTGGAGATGTTCGGCTGGTTTACCGTCCATATCGGCGCCAGTGACGTGGCGGTCATGGGCGTCAAGCCGCGGTACATGACCTACACTCTTCTGATGCCGCCGGAGATGAGCGGCCGCGATTTCCGAACCGTGGTGGATGCCATCCACCGCACAGCCAAGGAGCTCGACATCGCTATCGTCGGCGGACACACCGGGCATTATCCAGGCTTTGTGGCGCCGACCATCGGCGGCATCACTGTCTTCGCCGTGGCCGACAAAGGGAGCTACCTGACGCCGGCCGGCGCACGACCCGGCGACGATATTCTTTTGACCAAGGGGCCGGCCATTGAAACCGCGGCCATCCTGTCCGTTGTGCGGGAAAAGGAGCTGCGGGCCTCTTATCCGGCCAAGCTGGTGGAGCGGGCCAAAGCCTTGCGCTACCAGATGAGCGTGGTGAAGGATGCTTTGACGGCCATGGCCGCCGGCGGAGTAACGGCCATGCATGACGCAACTGAGGGCGGAGTCATGGGCGGCTTGTTTGAAATAGCCAACGCCAGCGGCGTGGGCATGGAAACGGAGGAAAGCCTTTTCCTCTATCCGGAGGAGGTGAGGGCCGTCTGTGAGGCATTCGACATTGATCCGGTCTTGGCCATTGCCGAGGGCAGCCTGCTCCTGACGGCGCGTCCTGATTCTTCGGCCGCCGTCATCCGCGGCTTGAAGAAGGCGGGCATCGGCGCTTCGGTCATGGGTCATGTTCTGAAGGACAAGCGCCGAAGAGTCATGCGGCGACGGGACGGCCGTCTTCAGAAGCTGGCCATCCCGGAACAGGACCCCTTCTGGCCCGCATTTTTCAAGGGCCTGGCCTAGCCCGATAATTATGTTTCTTAAGATCGAACAGCAAGGTGAGGCACCATGATCAAAGAACTACCCCCCGAAAAGATTGTTTGCGGCTGTTCCGAAGATAAGCCGGCCACGCCGCCCGCCGGCCGCCAAGAGCTGTCGGGCCGGCCCTGGGTCGCTGGGTTTATTCCCACTCCAACCGGCGACATTCCCCTGGTCTCCACCCGCTTGAGCCTTGGCGATAAGCTTTCGGCCTTCAAGGTGCGCTGGGGCATCGGCCGGATGAGCTACCATGTGCCGCCGGGGTTTTATGCCGTCGGCCGGCCTGGTCCCCAATCGCCAGTGCTGGTCACCTCCAACTATAAGCTGACCTTCGATTCGCTACGCCGTCGGCTCACCGGACAAGACGCCTGGATCATGGTCCTCGACACGCGCGGCATCAATGTCTGGTGCGCCGCCGGAAAGGGGACCTTCGGCACAGAAGAGGTCATCGGCCGCATCACGGCCGTGGGCCTGAGCAAAATCGTTTCCCACCGCAAAGTCATCCTGCCCCAGCTCGGCGCGCCGGGTGTCGCCGCCCACGAAGTCCAGAAGCGGTCAGGATTCCGTGTCGTTTATGGACCTGTCCGGGCTCAAGATATACCAGCCTTTCTGAAGGACAGTCTGAAGGCCTCGGCGGCCATGAGGCGTGTTCGCTTCCGCTTCCAGGACAGGCTGAAGCTTGTTTCCATGGAATTCGTAGGAAGCCTGAAATATTTCCTGGCCCTGGCCGCCGTCATTGTCCTCCTCGGGCTTCTGGTTTATCGGCGCCTATCGGCCTGGGATTTCCTGCCCTACCTGGGAGCCGTGATTGTCGGCAGCAGCCTCGTTCCGCTCTTCCTCCCCTGGATTCCTGGCCGTCCGTTTGCGCTTAAAGGCGCGTTGGCCGGCCTGGCCTGGACAGTTTTCCTCATCGCCGGAGGCGGGCTGGGCTGGCTGCCGGGCGTAGGCTGGAAACTTGCCGTCGTGTATCTGCTCTTTCTCCCGGCCATTTCCGCCTTCCTGGCTATGGGTTTCACCGGGTCTTCGACCTTCACCTCGCTCTCCGGGGTAGTCAAGGAAATGAAGACGGCCGTGCCCCTGATGGGAGCCTCTGTCGTTCTGGGAGCGATATTCTATGGCCTTTCGTTTTTTATCTAGAGGTCCGACCATGCGCTACCTATCCAACGTCACCACCCTCGAGTATGAGGCGGCCCGCTGCACGGGCTGCGGACGGTGTGTCGAAGTTTGTCCCCACGGAGTGTTCAGCCTGAACGGCCGGAAGGCAGTTCTGGGCGATAAGAACCTGTGCATGGAATGTGGCGCTTGCCTGAGGAATTGCGAAGCTCAGGCCATCCGGGTCCGGCCCGGCGTGGGCTGCGCCTGGGCCATCCTGCGCAGCCAATGGCGCAAGGGAAAGGGCGGCCCGGCGGCTTGCTGCTGCGACTGAAGCTTCGAAATTTTCCGGCTACTTCTGGGGGACGGCGTGCTTGATCTTTTCCCAGTAGGCGGCGAAATCAAAAGCCTTGTTATGGGCGTTTTGATGGCACTTCAGGCACTGGGCTTTGACGGCCTCCTCATTGGCATAGAGGACCAATCCATTTTTCACCGCTTCGTCCTTGTTCTTCATGAGGCTCAGCTTTTTATACTCGCTGCCCGGGCCGTGGCAGGCTTCGCAGGTGACGCCCTCGGCCTTGAGCTCGGGAGCTTTGTCCGCCAGGGGAGTATGGCAGCCCAGGCACTTGACGTTGGCGGGGGCGTCGGCAGCCAGCTTCTGAGCTTCGGGAGTGCTTAGGGCTTGGAAGGACTGGCTGTGCTTGCTCTTCTGCCAGATAGGATACTGCTGGCCTCGGCTCTCCGTCCTGTGGCAGATCTGGCATTTATCCGCTCCGACATAGGTGAAGTTCTGGGCCCCGAGAGAGACGGAGACGGCTATTCCCATAATGACGGCCATGATGGTGACGGGCTTTTTCATCCGGTCCTCCTTTTGAAGAAAAGGTATCATAGACAGACAGTCGGGGGGCTGTCAATATCCATATAAATTATAAATAATAAATACTATATAAATGCTTGGAAAAAGCGAGTCCTAGCGGGGCTGCTTCCTCCGGATCTGCCGAATTTTCAAGAATAGGGCAATGGCCAGCAGGAACAGAAAGCCGGTGGTAATGACCAGGCCGACCCTCCGTGATTTTCCTTCCTTCAAGGCCGCCTGGCCGGCGCTCATGACCGCGGCTAGTTCCTTCTGGCCTTGCCCGGCCTTGGCTTTGACCTCCTCCAGGGACAAACCGTGGGTCAGGTTCCGGAGCATGATGAGCGCGGTGTCAGCTTTCTCGAGCTTGAACTTGGCCTCGCTCACCTCGACGCCCTGGCGCTCGGCCTTGTCCAGGAGGACCCTGGCCCTCTCCCGCTGGCCGAGGAATCCATCGAGCGCCGCCCGCATTTGGGAGGCGACTTCATAGGGCTTCGACCCGGCCTCATGGCACTGGAGGCAAACGCTGTCGCGGCCGGTGCCGAGCATTTCATCGGAAGGGGCAAGAATTTTGTGCTTGCCGTGACAGGCTTCGCATTCAGGGATTCCCGTCTCGGCAAATGCCTGCTGGTGGGGGCTTCGGGAAAATATTTCGGCCGTGGCGGAATGGCATTGCCGGCAGACATAGGTGATGGAAGAGACCTGGGGCGGAGTCGCGCCGTGGTTGCCGTGGCAGTCGTTGCAGGTCGGAGCCGTCAGGTTTTTCTTTTCAAACAGAGCCCGGGCATGGACGCTTTCTTTGTACCCCGCCAACTGGTCGGTGGGAAGGCCGAAGGGTTTCATGGCCTCCCGGTCGGCATGGCAGCGTCCGCAGGTTACGGGTATGTTCCAGGGAAAGGTCGAAGATTTGGGGACGTTGGCCGGCAGGATCCCATGCTGGCCGTGGCAGTCCGTGCACACCGCCACCCGAGTATCGCCCTTTTTAAGCAGTTGGCCGTGCTGGCTCGTCCAGTAGAGCTCAAGCTGGTCAACCCGGAGGCTGGGGTTGTAGGTCCGCATAAAGGCCGGCCGGCTGTGGCATCCGCCGCACAACTCCGGGATGCTTTTGCGGGCCGGCACTCCCCGAAATGTCCGGTCCTTGGCCAGGTCCATATCCTCTTGCGAGGCGTTTCCGCCGTGGCAGGCCGTGCAGGTTAGTCCGTACTTCTGGTGGATGTCCTGGGCAAAGGCCTGGGCCGGCGCCTGGAGTGTTCCCTCGAGCTCAGCATGGCACTCCAGGCAGGTGTTCTTCTGGGCTAGGAGTCCGTTGCCGAGGAAGGCCAGGCCGGCCGCCATTATGGCCAGCCACAGCGGGCGTTGGAGATAGCTCATGCGTTTTTTGTCCTTAGAATTTGGGGAGAAGATAGGTCAGGGCCGTCATGACCAGAATGTAAAGGACGACCAGGACGCCGATCGCCGTGAACACCGGGCTGCTCTTTCCCCGGCCGGCCCTCCGGTCGAGGTAGGGCACGAGCAGCCAGAATAGCCCGCCGACCATAAAAGCCAGGATGCCCAGGACCTCGCCGCTGAGGGAGAAGACGTGCGAGGGAATCAGCTTCAGGGTGGAGAACATGAAGATGAAGTACCATTCGGGCTTGATCCCGACGGGGGCCGGAGCCAGCGGGTCGGCCTTGGCCCCGGCTTCCCAGGGAAAAAAGACGCACAGGACGCCGATGAGAACCAGGACCAGGATCCAGCCCAGGGAGTCTTTGAGAAGGAAGTTGGGGAAGAAGGGCTCTTCCCGGACCGTCTCCAGCTTCACTCGGCGGGGGATGCTCATCCCCAGCACTTGGACCAGCCAGATATGGAGTCCAAGGAGGAGAACAGCCAGGGCCGGCAGGGCAGCGATGTGGAACCAGAAAAAGCGCGAGAGCGTGGCCGGGGAGACTTCCTGGCCGCCCAGGAAGAATATCTTGAGAGCCTTTCCCACCAGGGGTAGGCTTCCCACGATATTCGTTCCGACCTTGGTGGCGAAGAAGGAAAGCTCATTCCAGGGCAGAAGATAGCCGCTGAAGCCGAAAGCCATAAAGATGATCAGGAGGAAGAAACCGCTGAGCCAGGTCAACTCCCGGGGCTGACGGTAGCCCTTCAGAAAGAACGTGCTGAACATATGAAGGAAGATGATGCCGATGAGGAGGTTGGCCGACCAGGAGTGGACCGAGCGGATGAGCCAGCCGAACTTAACCTGGCTCATAATGAAGAGGATGCTCTCATGAGCCCCTTCGGCCGACGGCTTATAGTAGAGGAGGAGGAAAATGCCGGTGATGACCTGTAGGATGAACAGGAAAAGGCAGATGCCGCCGAAGAAGTACCAGAAGGAATAGAGATGTTCAGGAACCGTTTTTTTCTTGGCGAAAGCGGCCAGGCTGGAAAGCTTCAGCCGCTGCTCGAAATAATCGGCCAGGCTTTGACTCCACCTCTGCATGTTAGGCCCTCTTGGAAACGATGATGTCTTCGCCAACGACCTCCACTTGATAGGTTTCCAGCGGGGCGGGCGGGGGGCCGGCCACGACATGGCCGGCCAGGTCGAAGCGTCCGCCGTGACAGGGGCAGAACAGGGATTCGGTCGAGGCCTCATAGAAGACCGTGCAGGACAGGTGGGTACAGGTGGCCGCAAAGGCCTTGAGTTCGCCCTGGGCGGTGTTGACCAAGACGGCCGGCTGGGAGCCGAACTTGAAAATCTTGGCTGTGTTGGGAGCCAGTTCGTTTGTTTTAGCCGCCCTGACCCTGTTGACCGTCGCCTCGGCCTGACGCGGCGGGAGAAGATAGCGGATCACTGGGTAGAGCAAGGTGGCGGCGCTTCCCGCCAGGGTCCCCCCCAGAAAGATGTTGATGAACTTCCGCCTATTCATGACTTCATCTTCTGACCGAGACTCTTAACTTTTTCGGTGAAAGTTGTCAATACGCTCTTTATGGCCGAGACGTTGTGAGCGCCCCTGCTCCCGTCCTCTTTGATCAGCTTCAGGAGCCTTTCGGCGGCGGCCAGTGAGGCCTTCTCTTCGGCTGAAAGGCTGAGCTTTTTTCCCAGGGCGATGGCCTCTTCCAGGGATTGGAGAAGGGCGGCGATTTCCTGTTTGTTTTGGGAGAAGGTCTGGCGGTAGCCTTCCTCGTGGCATTCAACGCATTTTCCGGCATCCGAGCGGAAGATTTTATGCTGACTGTCCAGATGGCAATCGGTGCAGGCCACGCCCGCTTCGGACATGCTGTCGCGGGGCACGGTCAGGCCGTCGAGCTGGCCTCCCTCGCTGAGCGTTTTTTGCAGGAGATGGCAGTCGGTGCGGTTTCTTTTCGTATCCTGGTGGTGGCAGGTTGTGCAGCCGGCCTTAGAGGCGATGAGCTCGCCGTGCCGCCGGATGTTCGAATGGCATTGATCGCAGGATAAGTTCCGTTCCAGGAGGTGGGGCCGGTGGGGGAAGGAAAGGCCCCAGATGTCCTTCCTGACGTCCTCGATCCCGGTGTGGCAGTTGGCGCATAGAGTGGGGATGCGGGCCGGCTGGAAGGAAGCGCTGACGGGGCTGTAGCCCGAGCCAACGGCCTTCATGGCCTCCTTGATCCGGGCGAAAGCGGAGGAAAGGAGTTCCTGGGAATAAGCGATGTTGTGCACGCTTTTTCCCCTGTCCACCACGTCGATGTTAAAGGCTGCCTCCTCGAGCAGGCTAAGGACTTTGGGGTCCCGGGCCTGGGGGGATTGTTGGATTTCTCTCTGGGCCCGGACATAGACCTCTCGGATGTGGGCCACCTTCTCGCCGGCGGAAGCCTCCCAGTTTTTCATGAGGCGAACGAAGCCCGGGCCGTGGCACGACTCGCAGGCCCGATCTCTGGCGATGAACGTTTCACTCTTGAGGAGGGCTCCGCCCTTCTCTTCGTGGAACATATGACAGGCCTTGCAGCTCAGACCCTTTTCCCACATGACGTTTGGCCTGGGCCGGGCCAGGCCCCGCCCGCCTTCGCCGGTGAACAGGATCTTTTGAGCTTGATGGGTGTTGGTGTGACAGGTCTGGCAATCGGCGATCGTTTCGATGTCCTTGACGATCTTGTGCTGTATCTCTAGATGGCATTGATCGCATTCAATCTTATGGGCGGTGATATGGGTCGAATGCATCAGGTCCGTGTCGCCGTATTTTTCCAGGCGGGCCTGTTCGAAGTGGCACTTGTAGCAGTTTTCCCTGGGCACGGCCCCGTCGCCGACGATGGTATGGCTGTGGCATTTGTCGCAGGAAAAGCCATTGTCGAAGACCAGGCGGTGATCGAAAGGGGAGGTCTTCTCCGCGACCAGGGCGTCTTTTTTATGGCACAGCCGGCAGTCAGCCGCCCGGGGGTGAACCTTGCTTTCTTTGAAGTGGCAGATGAAACAGGTTGTTTCGGTGACGGTGATGTGTTTGCCCTGGACGATCTGGGAATGGCAGCTCGTGCAGCGGAGGGTTTTGCCCCGCCTGAGATCGGTGAGGTGGACTTGGTGGTCGAAGACCACCTTGTTGAACCTGACCTGGCCCTGGAGGAGACGCTTGGCGTGACAGCCCGGCTTGAGGCAGTTGGCGTCCGAGATCTCGGCCCAGGGCTTGGATTTGAGGTAGAGTTTGGTCCAGTACCGGCCGACCATGACCAGCCCCTCGAGCTTGGCCCTGATCTTTGACCGCAAGCCCGGCGGATAGTGGCAGGTGCTGCAAGCGATGTGCTTGTGCGAGGATTCCTGCCAGCTCCTGTAGAAAGGCTTCATGTAGTGACAGGTGCTGCAGAACTTTGAACTGGAGGTGATCTCCGCCGCCGCAATTAAAAGCACCAGCAAGGCCCCCAGGCTGATGAGCAGAACCTTCAGGCCTTTCCTTATTTTTCTTTTCTTTTTTTTATCAGGCATAGCTGTGAAGTCCGGACAGCATATAGTTGACTCCGAAATAGGTAAACAGGGCCAGCAGGAAGCCGATAAGGACGATGATGGCTGAGCGCTTGCCTTTCCAGCCCATGACCAGCCGGGTGTGGAGATAAAGGGCGAAGACAAACCAGGTGATGAGGCTCCAGACTTCCTTGGGGTCCCAGCTCCAGTAGGTGCCCCAGGCTTTGTAAGCCCAGACCATGCCCAGCACCAGTCCGCCCAGAGTGAACAGGGGAAAGCCGACTGCCACGCAGCGGTAGCTGATCGCATCCAGCTTCTCGGCCGACGGGCCGCTCGGCTTAGCGCCTTTTTTTTTGCCGGATGAGGCGGCCAGGTACATCAGGCTGGTGATGAAAGCCACGGCGAAAAATGCCTCGCCCAGCAGAGTGATGGAAACATGAAGCCAGAGCCAGTAGCTTTGCAGGGCCGGCACCAGGGGAGTGATGTCCTTGGGCATGAGGGGGGAGTTGGCCAACAGCATCAGGGCCAGGACGATAATTAGAAAAAAGAAGCCGGCCCGAGGAATTTTGAACACCCTGTCCATGATCAGAAAAGCGGCCAGGCAAGCCCAGGCCAGGAAGGACAGCGATTCGTACATGTTGGTGAAGGGCGCGTGACCGCTGGCCACGGTGCGATGGATAAGGGCTGCCGTGTGGGCCAGCAGGCCGAGGAGGCCAGCTATCCAACCGGCCGAGGCGAGCCGCTCTTTCTTATTGAATTGAAAAACAAGGTAAATGATGAGGGCGCAGCTATAAAGGGCCAGCGCGGTTTTGAACATTGCGGCTTCTGAGATCATGGTTGCTCCTTCAAGTCTTTGATCAGTCCGGCGAATTCGGAGGCCAGGGCTTCGCGGTTTTTGGAGCCGATGGCCGCCGCAAAGACCTCGGTCTTGCCCGCGGCCTCTTCCAGAAGCAGGCGGACCTCGCGGGTCGGCCAGTAGAAGGCCAAGAACAGGCCGGCCATGAGCAGGCCGCAGCCGACCCAGATGAACGGCACGCCCTTGTCCTGGGCGGCTTCGATGATGGAAGCGTCCGAGGAGATGCCCGGCAGGATGTCGCGAAAAGCAATGGTCCCGTTGGAGGTTTGGGCCCCGTGAGTCATGGAAAATTCAGGATAGCGGGCAAAGACCCAGCCCGACAGGAGGGTCTCCCCGGCGCGGGAGAGCGCCACCTGAGCGGCCGGATTGTTCAGCTCCTCGGAGCGGGAGGAGACCAGCCCGCCCTGGTCCCGGACGAAATCGGGCTCGAAGCGAAGCAGGCTCAGAGTCAGTCCGGTTTTCCCTACGGCCGCCGATTGACCGGGCCGAAGGACGACCCGCTGGGCCCTCTCCCGCGGGGCTGATTCCAGGACCTCAAAAATGAGCAGTGGCGACTTGGTCTCCTGGACATAGCTGTTTTGATAAATCCTGAAACCCCTGTGGGCCAGAGGCCGGTTGACCTCGATGACCTCGGTCCGGACTTCGCGGCCGCCTTCGATCACGGTCAGCCGACTCTTCCAGTCCTTCACGTTTTGTCCGTCCGGGTAATATTCCGTGTCGAACTTGTCCAGTCGGACCTCGAAGCCGGCCCGGGGCACCGGCTGGGGTTTTCCTTTTTCCAGTTTCAGGAAGGTTCGGAATCCGGTCAGGGAGCTGATGATGGCGCCGGCCAGGATGACCAGCAGGCCCAGGTGGACGATGTCCGAACCGAACCAGCCCAGGGTTTTTTTCCGGCCCAGAAGAGTGACGCGTCCGGGTTCAGCCTTGTCCCGGACTTTGTAGCCGCGGCGGGCCAGGGTTTGCCGCGCCCGTTCAGCCATTTCCTCCAAACCGGAATTCTTCTTGAAGCGGTCGTTGTCCTTGACCGCCAGCAGGGCTTTAGCTTCGGCTTCCAGCCGGGGTCTAATGGATTTGCGCAGCTTGGGTGTGAGGCGGGTCAGGGTGCAGACAATGATGTTCAGGGAAAAAAATGAAAGAAGGGCAATGTACCAGATCGAACGATAGAGATTGGTTAGCTGGAGCCGTATGAGAAGCGGGGCTAGGCCGCCGTAACGGCTTGTATATTCAGCGGCCTGCCTATCCTGGGGGATGAGGGTGCCCAGGATGGAGATGACGACGATGATGATGATCAGGGTGATGGCCAGTTTGACAGAACTCATGAAACGCAGAATGGATTGAATCATTGTGTTCAGTATAGCAAATCAAAAAGACCGAGGGGAAGCCCAGCCCTCAGCATTCGTTTGGCCGGCCGGCCTTACCAGTTGAAGATGAACTTGAGATATCCAACCTGATATTTATAGTCCGGCTCCAGGGCGCCTAGATAGAGGGAGGCACTGTCGAGCAGCTTATCTACGGTAAGCAAAGTGCGGGTGATGTCCTCGATGGTGTAGCTTTCATACCAATAGCCGGCGGCTACTGCGAAAGCGGGGCCGAGCTTCCACAGGAGCTTCGTTTTGAGCAGGCGAATGGTTGTCGAGTCGATGCTTTTATCAAAATTGACCGCCACATCGGGGTCGCCGCCAGGAGGCGAATACAAATCAGCTGTCCCCTTGGCCTGGGAAGTCGAGTAGGAAATGTCGAAATCCAGCTTGTCCTTGATGAGGTCGGCCGTAAACCCGCCTTCCAGAGTTTGGAAGGTATCCTTGAGCGCGGCCGTCCAGTCGTCGGCGGTATTGGTCGAGAAGGTCGCGCCCGATTTCCGGGAGGCCTGGTCCCCCGAATATTCTTCTCGGGAGTAGAACCCGTAGACCGAGGCCCTGTTGCCGATGGCATAACTGGCCTCGACGGCATACATCTGGAATTCGGATTTCTTCAACCCGTAATCAGACTTGGGGTAATTGTCTTTGCCCTCAGACAGGGAGAAGGTCAGGTCGAAATTATTGAACGGGCTCAGGCCGGCCTGGAAGTTGACGGCCCTCCGGGCGCGGTTGGCTTCCTCGTAACGGCGGAAGGCGAATCCGGGAATGTAGATATCCTTCCGGCCTTCCAGGGACCACTCGCGCTTGGCGCTCAGGAAAGAGGCTCGCAGCCAGAGCCAGCCGACGGGGCTTGAGTCGAGGGAGGCTTTAAAAGTGCCCTCGTCGTTTTTCCCCTCGTCCTCTTCCCCGAGCTTCCGCTTGAAGGAGGAACGAGTGTAGCCGAGCTGGAGGGAGGTGTTCTTCAAAAAATGGAAGGAGAGGCTGCCGAAGAGCTTGGCGTTGTTGAAGGAGTAAGGCTCTACGGCTTCGGGAGTGGCCTCCCAGGTCTGATCAACTACGGAAAACCCATCGATGTTCCGTTCCCGGCTCTCGTTATTGAAATTGTACTGCCGGTAGCCCGCGTTCAGGCTGACGTTCTTGACCAGCCGGGCTGAGAGGCTGAAATCAATGGTGCTGACGGCGGCTTTGGCGTTAGCCGATCCGCCGGGTCCGCTCGTGGCGGCGGGATACACCTCGTTGAGGGCTGAATTGACCGTGAAGGGCAGGAGCGCTTCGTTCTGGGAGAAGAAGCCATAGGACACGGCGCCCTGCAGGCGGATGGATTTCAGTACCCTCACCAGCCCGTTGAAATAGAACCGCTGCGCCCGGTTGGAGGGAGCCAGGCTGAGCTGGCCCAGGGCGCTACCGTTGCCGTTCTGGTAGGCGCCCGAGGGTATATCGTAGGTCTGGTCGGAGATGCGGAAGGGATTGTCCCAGCGCAGGGTCGGGATGTTGTTGTCGAATATCGAGGAGGAATAGCCGGCCTGGAAAGCGCCCCAGGCCGGAGCGAACTCGAGGCGGCCGTCGATATTGGTGGTGATGCTGTCGATGGGCTCGGGCAGCTCGATGAGGTTAGAGAATCCGAGCGACGCGCCGATGGGACGGGTTCCGTTTCGAATCTCCCGGACGGCGTTGAGGCTGAACGAAAGCGGGGAGGAGATTTCATAGTTGAAGGCGAGCGTGGTCTTATTCCTTTGCAGAGCCAGGGCAACGGGGGTGGCTCCGACCAGGTAGTCGGAGACGACCAGCCGGGCGTTCCTCATCGCCGCGTCCAGCGCCGTCCGAGAAGAGTAGGGGGCATCGCCCGCCGCCGCTTGGGCGGCTTTCTGGATGCTGTCCGAGAGAATGTAGACGCCCGGCCCGCTTTCATAGAAAAGCGTCCGGCCGTCGAAGCTGAAGGCATGGGGAATCCGGTTGTAGCCGAGGCTGAATTTATATTTTCCGTAGCTGCCCAAGGAGAAGTTGTAGGTCCCGTCCTTGCGGCCCAGCCGGGCGGCGGCAAAGTCGATGAACCGGTCGCCTTTGGCCAGCGACAGGTTGAAGCCGCTGACGAAGAAACCGGAAGGGAGGTCGCGGTATTCAAAGAACTTGGAAGATCGCTGGTCCTCCTTGATGATCTCCGTTCCCGTGACGGCCCGCCCCTTGACCGCCCATTCTTCCTTTTTCTCGGCAAAGGCTTGAAAGACGGCCAGCCCGAAGAAGAGGCCCAGGCCCAAAGCCAAGGTGAGAATTCTTTTCATGATGACCTTCCCTTATCGGAACAAATATTTTCCCGACGGATGATTGGACCCGTGAACCATGCTGTGACAGCTGGCGCAGCTCCGGTCGAAGAGACGGTTCGAGTTGATGGACAGCTGGTCGTACAGCGTTCCGGGATGCCGAGTGTCGGCGTGGCAGCGCTGGCAGAGGAAAGGCTCCTTGGCGTTGAGGAGCTTGATATGGTTGGAGCCGTGCGGGTCGTGGCAGTTGCCGCAATCCTCGCGCACCGGGACATGTTCCCAGAGGAACGGCCCGCGCTTTTCGGCATGGCATTCATAGCACTTCTCCGGCTCGGAAGCAGCAGAGATGAGCTTGTCGGTTATCGTGCCGTGAGGGTTGTGGCAGTTGGAGCAGGTCACCTGGCCCTCTCGGATGGGGTGGTGTGAGGAGCGCCAGAACTGAGCGGCTTGCTTTTTGTGGCAGGTGAAGCACTGTTCAAACTCGAGTGCTTTCTTGAGCAGTGTTTCAGTCGAGGCCGGCGAGTGGACGCTGTGGCAGGTCTGGCAGGCCAGGCCGCGCTGCTGGTGGGGGCTCCCCGCCCAGAACATTATCTTTCCCGTCTCATGGCACTGCAGGCAGACGGCCGATTGATCTTCGGCGGATAGACCGGCCATCGATTTAATCTTGTTCTTGTCTCCACCGGCCTCAGCGTGCTCCGCGCCGGGGCCGTGGCAGGTCTCGCAGGCCTTGTCAGATTTTAAGCGGAAGCCCTTCTGGCCGTGAATACTGTCCCGGAAGGATTTGACCACATCCTCATGACAGGCCGCGCAGGTGTCTATTCCCGCATACTGCTGGGGCGTGGCCTCCGATGCTTGACGGGGACCGGCCCCGGCGGCCAAAAAGAGCGCGGCCAGCATAAAAGTGGCGAGGAGAAGGACATTCGTCCGGGTGATTGGCATAAAGGACTTCCCCATCGTCCGCTCTCCTTTATTATTCCTATATAATTAATAGGAAAGATTAATTATATAAATACTATTCTAAATGTCAATAAAAAGATTGGCCCGAATCAGTTGTGCCGGAAAGCACGGGGCCGGCGGTGAGCCTGACCGCAGGATAGATGGCCGGCCGACGCGGCGGCCTTGGACGGCCCGTGGCCCCTGGCTTCGGCTCTCTTTTTCTCCTGCAAGGTCAGCAGGTCCTGAAGGTTGAGCTTTTCAAAATAGTTTTTCAGGATATGGGACGCCTCCGTCCAGATCTCATGGGCGGCGCACTGGGACATTCTTCGGCAGAAGTCGGGGTCCTCGACGCACTCCACCAGGCAGCAGGAGCCTTCCAGAACATCGAGGATCTCACACAGCTTGATCTTGGACGGATGCCTGGCCAGAGTGTATCCGCCGCCGGCCCCCCGAATGCTCTTTACCAATTTGGCGATCTTGAGGGGAATAATGATCTGTTCCAAGTAGCGGATGGAGATGTCCTCATCCTCGGAGACGTTCTTGAGAATAATGGCTTCCTGGCCGGCATTGTAATGATGGGCCAGGTTGACCATCAGACGTGTCCCATAGCGGCCTTTGGTCGAGAGTTTGATCATGGCCTTTCCTCCATCCCTCAGACAGGGGCTAGCAGCCCGTATTCTCGCTTATCATATTTAAATCTTATAAGTATTTCAACTAAAATTTATCTATTTAGTAGTATATGCGGACTTCCTCTCGAAGTTGCTATTTTTAAATCGTTTACATGTTGGCCGGCCCGCAGGACTTGCCACATCGTTCATTACCATATCATCAAATAGGACCCATCCTTCTCGCCGCGAACCACGGAAAAAGAGATGCTTTCAAGAGCCCTGGTTGACTTGACACCCCTCGGGTGAGCGGGTATCCTGGGCTGTCTCAGGCGGAGCTTATCCAGAGGGAATTGTTCATGAAACTGGAAGTCTTGCTGGGCGACGAAGCGGTGGCCCTGGCCGCCATCCAGGCCGGCCTGACGGCGGCCTATTCTTATCCGGGAACGCCCGCCTCGGAGATCATGGAGTACCTGCTCCGGCCGCCGGCCGATAAACGCGGCTACTTCGCTTCTTGGTCGGTTAACGAAAAGACGGCTTATGAGGAAGCCCTGGGCGCCTCCTTTGCCGGCAAGCGGGCTATGGTCTCCATGAAGCACGTCGGGCTGAACGTGGCCGCCGACCCCTTCATGAATTCGGCCTTGACCGGCGTGGGCGGCGGCCTGGTCGTGGTGGCCGCCGACGACCCGAGCATGCACAGCTCTCAGAACGAGCAGGACAGTCGCTATTATTCCGAGTTCGCTCGCATTTTCTGCTTCGAGCCCTCCAACCATCAGGAAGCCTACGACATGACCCGCCAAGCCTTTGACTTTTCGGAGCGGTTCGATATGCCGGTTATGATCCGGCTGACCACCCGCCTGTCGCACAGCCGTTCGGTTGTCCAGCCCCAGCCGCCCCGGCCCCAGAACGATCTCCGGCTGGGCCAGGGACAGGATTGGACGCTGCTGCCGGTCAATGCCCGGCGAAGGTTCAGGATGCTCCTGGAACGGCAGAAGGACCTGCTCCAGGCATCCCAGGCCTCTCCTTTCAACTGGCTCGAACTCAATCCCCAGGGAGGCGGTTTAGGCGTCATCGCCTCGGGCCTGGCCTTCAATTATGTCCAGGAGAATATCCGCGGGCTGGCGGATAAACCCTCCCTGCTTAAGATATCGACCTATCCTCTGCCCGAGGACCTGGTCCGAAAACTGGTGGACCAGGTGGACAGGGTCCTTGTCGCTGAGGAAGGGTATCCTTTGATCGAGGCCAAGCTGCGCGGAGTCTATGGCCTTCCGGGCAAAACCTTGATGGGCCGGCTGAGCGGACATCTGCCCGCTCAGGGCGAACTGACTCCCGATTCGCTGCGGGCCGCGCTGGACCTTAAGCCGCTGGCCGGCTTTGATCCCGGCCAGTTGGACCTGGCCGGCCGGCCGCCCCAGCTGTGCGCCGGATGCCCTCACGCCGACACGTTCAAGGCTCTGAACAAAGCCTTGGAGGGCCGCCCCGGGTCGAATGTCTTCAGCGACATCGGCTGTTATACTCTGGGCGCCCTGCCGCCCTACAACGCCGTCCAGACCTGCGTGTGCATGGGTGCCAGTATCGGCATGGCCAAGGGCGGCTCGGACGCCGGCATCCGGCCCTCGGTGGCCGTCATCGGGGACTCGACTTTCGGCCACTCCGGCCTGACCCCCCTGCTCAGCGCCGTCCAGGCCAACACGGACATGACCGTCTTGATCCTGGATAACTCCACAGTGGCCATGACCGGCGGCCAGGATAGCTTCGCTTCTGGACCGGCCCTCCTCCGCATGGTTGAGGGCCTGGGCGTCCCCCACGAGCACATTCGTGTCATCGAGCCCCTCCCCCGGAACCATCCGGAAAATATCCGCATCATCGGCGAGGAGTTGGACCATCGAGGGCTTTCGGTCATCATCGCGGCGCGCCCCTGCCTGACCTATTCCTCGAAAAGGAGGGGCTGACATGCCGGACCGGAACGGCCGCAAGCAGGACATTATTCTGGCCGGCGTGGGCGGGCAGGGCATTCTGTCCATCGCCGCTGTCATCGACAACGCCGCCCTGGAAGAGGGGCTGTGCTTGAAGCAGGCCGAGGTGCACGGCATGGCCCAGCGCGGCGGCGCGGTTCAGTCGCACCTGCGTCTTTCGCGGGAGACTATCTGGAGCGACCTCATTCCCCGCGGCGGAGCGGACATGATCCTGAGCGTTGAACCGCTGGAGGCCGTCCGCTACCTCGAATACCTGTCATCGGCCGGAATCGTCGTCACCAGCTCCACCCCTCATCTCAACATCCCCAACTACCCGGAATTGGCCGTGGTCCTGGATACGGTGCGCCGCGCGCCGCGAAGCGTGGTCGTGGATTCGGAGAAGCTGGCCAGGGAGGCCGGGTCCTCCCGGGCCCAGAACATGGTTATGCTCGGCGCCGCCGCGCCGTTCCTCATCCTTAAGGAAGATAACCTGAGGCGATACATCGAGGCCTTGTTCAAGCCCCGGGGCGAGGCCCTGGTGGCCATGAACCTTAAGGCCTTCGACCTGGGCCGACGGGCCGCTTCTTCCTGAGAGAACGTCGAATGGATATCCGCACCGAAAGCATCAGCCGTCTCTTCGAAAGAGCCGAAAGGGAAGGCCGGAATTTCCTCCTGGAGCAGGAAGTCTACGAAATGCTGGAAGCGGCCGGGATTGCCGCGCCCCGGCGGTTTTTCCTGAAGAAGGGGGAGGGGGCCGACCGGAAAAGGCTTGAAGCCCTGGCCTCCCCCGAAGTTGCGGTCAAGGTCGTTTCTCCTCTTATCCAGCACAAGTCCGATGTCGGCGGCGTGGCCTTCTGCCCGGCCGAGGCAGCGGCCGTGGACAGAGCCTGCGCGGACATGCTGAGGAATGTTCCTGGACGCTTCTTGCGCTGGCGAATGTCATTCGGCCAGGGGCCGACATCTCCCCTGACCGAGGCGGAGGTGGAGGCCTCCCTTCGCGGCTTTTTGGTCCTGGAAAAAGTGGATTACGAGAAGGCCGGGTTTAGCCAGGAGCTGCTCATAGGCCTGAAAAATTCCCGGGAGTTCGGGCCGGTGGTGACCGTCGGGGCTGGCGGGCTTGACGTGGAATATCTCAACGAGCGGCTCAAGGAAGGCCGGGCCCTGTCCCTGGCCTCAGCCCACCTTCTGGAAAAACCCGATGTCCTTCGGCAGCTCGAGCCGCTGGCCGTTTTTGATAAGCTGGCCCGCGATTTCCGCGGCCGGAAAGCGCTCCTCTCGGAACTGGAGCTGGCCTCGACCTACGGCCGTTTCCAGGAGTTGGCCGCGCACTTTTCGGCCTTCCGGACGACTCCCGGCTTTGTCATCGAGGAAGCTGAGGTCAACCCCTTCGTCATTCGCGCCGGGAAACTTGTGCCGCTCGACGGGGTGTGCCGCTTTTCGCGGGACCGGACTCCCTCGGCCAGCCGTCCGGCGGAGGACATCCGTCGGCTGCTCCGTCCCTCCAGCATCGGGATTGTCGGCGTCTCGGAAAAAATGAACCTCGGACATATCATCCTGAGCAACATTCTCCGGCAGGGCTTTCCCCGGGAGAATGTGGTGGTGGTCAAGCCCGGCCTGAAAGAGATCGAGGGATGCCGCTGCGTGCCGAGTGTGGCTGAAATTCCGGGCGGGGTGGACCTTTTCGTTTTGACCGTGGGAGCCGAGCAGAGTTTGGGACTGATGAGGGAGCTCGTTGAAGGAGCCAAGGCCCGCTCGGTCATTATCATCGCCGGAGGGATCGGCGAAAAAGAGGGCAGCCAGGCCCTGGAGGCGGAAATCCGGGGGCTTATTCTGGACAACAGGCGGCAGGGGAAGCCCGCCCCGGTGGTCAACGGCGGCAATTGTATGGGCATCCTGTCCAAGCCGGGCCGCTATGACACAACCTTTATTCCCGGGCATAAAATGAATTGGCCCAGCGGCGAGAGGGCGGGCCTTGTCTTCATCAGTCAAAGCGGGGCCTACCTGATCTCCCGGCTGAGCAAAATGCAGGGGCTCCAGCCGCGCTACGCCATCTCGCTCGGAAATCAGATCGACCTGACCGCTTCCGACTACCTTCGGGCGCTCGGGGCGGAGCCCGAGTCGAAGCTTTTTGCCTTCTACATTGAGGGCTTCCCTCGGGGAGACGGGTTCGTCCTGGCCCGGGCCGTCACCGAAGCCGTGCGCCGGGGCAAGCAGGTCTTGGTCTATAAATCAGGCCGCACCGACGAGGGCCGGCAGGCCACTTCCTCGCACACCGCTTCGGTGGCCGGCGACTACCATGTCTGCCGGGCGGTGCTGGAAGAAGCGGGAGCTTATGTGGCCGAGACCCTTTTTGAGTTCGAGAGCGGCCTCCAGGGTTTGCTCTTCCTGGAGGAGAAGAAAGTCCGCGGCCGCCGGGCCGGGCTTATCTCCAACGCCGGGTTTGAGTGCGTCATCATGTCCGACAACCTGAAAAACGGGAAGCCCGGCGAACGGCTGGAGCTGGCGGCTTTCTCCGAAAAGACCCGGGCGCGGCTGACGGAGCTTCTCCGCTCTCTGGGCATCGACAAACTTCAGGATATTCACAACCCCCTCGACCTGACGCCCGTGGCCGATGACACGGTTTTCGCCGAGTGCAGCCGGGCCATCCTGGACGATGACAATGTGGACTGCGCCGTTGTCTCGCCCGTGCCCATGACCCCGGCCCTGCAGACTCTGCCCGCCGGCCCCGGCCACAGCGAGGACTTCCTAAGGCCGACGGGCGTGGTCGAGCGGCTGATCGCCGTCTTCCGGGCTACGGACAAGCCGCTGGTGGTCAACATCGACGCCGGGCCGCTCTACGACCCCATGGCCGCGGCCCTGGAGCGGGCCGGCCTGCCCGTCTTCCGCCGCTCGGACGAGGCGGTCCGCTTCCTGCGCAAATTCATCCACAACAGGCTGCGCTTCCGGCCGGATTGATTCAATTCCATTCAAAAAAGAGCATTATTTATCAAATTTTGATAAAATCATTTTCGATGAAAATAAAGATTATTCTAGGCTTATTTCTATTAGGCCTTATCGCCGCCGGCCGGGGGGAGAGCATGAAGGATTTGCAGAAGGCATTAAAGTCGCTTCTTCCGGCGGAGGCGGGCGGCTGGAAGGCAGCCGTCCCCGACCACTTCTATGACCCCCAGACTATTTTTGATTACATCGACGGCGCGGGCGAGGTCTACCGCGCTTATAGCTTCCGCCTGCTTCTTTCGCGCCGCTACGAGCGGGAGGGAGAGGCCGACTTGGTGGCCGACCTTTTCGATATGGGCTCGAGTGCTGACGCCTTCGGCGTCTTCACCCACGACCTGGAGGGAGAGGAGTCCGGAGTGGGACAGGGCTCAACTTACAACGGAGGGCTGCTATCCTTCTGGCGCGACCGATATTTCGTCTCGCTCTATGCGGAGAAGGAATCTGATGAAGCCAAACGGGCTCTTCTCGCGCTCGGCCGGGCAGTGGCCCTAGCCGTCGGCCGCGACGGCCAGAAGCCCGGCCTGCTGACCCTTTTGCCCGAGGATTTTCGCGATCCACAGGCGGTCCATTATTTCCACACCTATCCTATTTTGAACTACCATTTCTTCATCTCGCCCGACAATATCCTCAACCTCGGGCCGGAGACCGAGGTGGTGCTGGCCGCTCGGCCGGCCGGCAGCCCGGAAGCCGGGACCACGGCCAAGGAATACATTCTTCTCGTCCGCTACCCAAAGCCTGAGGATGCGGCCAAGGCCTTTGCGAGTTTCTCCAAATCGTACATGCCTCAAGCAGCCGCCGAGCAGGGGCCAGAGCAGGCCAACCGAATCGCCAAAACCGAAGAGGGCCGGTGGACCGCGGCGGGGATCAAGCGGAATGTGGCGGTTATTGTCTTCCAGGCGCCTGCGGCCGAGGAAGCCCGCCGCATTCTTCAGCGGGCTGTTATCGGCCTGGAGAAATAGGGAATTCCCCAAGCCGGGCACGGCTAAAAAGAAAGAGTGAATTCAGGAGGAAGTCATGAAGAAAAGAACATTCACCCGCCGTGATTTTCTCAAGGCCGCGGCCGTGGCGCCCTTAGCCGGCGCCATCGCCTCTTCAGGCCTCTCCGCCGGGGCGGCCGGCTTAGCGGCCCGGCCGGCCGGCGCTCAGACCGCCGCCGCCGCTTCGAAATCGAGGGTCATCCTGATCCGGGACAAGGATGTCCTGGGAACGGACCGCAAATGTCTGCCCTCCGTCGTGGGCCGGATGCTGGACGAAGCGGTCGCCGCGCTTTTCGGCGAAAAAGACGCCTCGGCCGCCTGGAAGCGGATCATCAGGCCCGATGACACGGTCGGCATCAAGACCAACGCCTGGAAGTACCTGGCCACCGGCCCCGAAATCGAGGCTCACCTCAAGCGCAGGGTCATGGACTGCGGCGTGCCCGAGGATAGGGTCGGGGTGGCCGACCGCGGCCTGCTCAACAACCCGCTCTTCACCGGCGCCACGGCCCTGCTCAACGCCCGTCCGGCCCGCACCCACTATTGGGCGGGCATGGGCAGCTGCATAAAGAACATGATCATGTTCGTGCCCCAGCCTTTCACCTACCACGGCGACTCCTGCGCCGACCTGGCCACCATCTGGGAGCTCCCCTATGTCAAAGGAAAGGTCCGGCTCAATGTCCTGGTTCTGATGACCCCGCTCTTTCACGGCATCGGGCCGAACCATTACTCCGAACAGTACGTCTGGGACTACAAAGGCCTGCTCCTCGGTCAGGACGTGGTGGCCGTGGACTCGGTCGGCGTGCGCATCCTGCAGGCCAAGCGCCGCGAATTCTTCGGCGAGGAAAGGCCGCTCCAGCCGCCGGCCCACCATGTCTTTTACGCCGACACGCGGCACCATTTGGGCACGAGCGACCCGGCCCGCATCGAGCTCATCAAGCTGGGCTGGACAGAAGGGGTCCTGATTTAGGGCTCCGATTTCATAAGCTCTGGAGAGGGCCATGCCTATCTATGAGTACCGCTGCCGCGCCTGCGGCCAAAAAAACAGTTTTCTGGTGCTGAGCTTAAAGAATGCGGCCGAGCCTGTTTGCCGCCGCTGCGGCGGCCGCGACTTGGAGAAGCTTGTCTCCCGCATCGCCATTCTTCGCTCCGAGGACGACCGGATGGAAGCTCTGGCCGATTCGGCCGGACTGGGGGGAGCAGATGAGAACGACCCCCGGAGCATGGCCCGCTGGATGAAAAAGATGGGCCGGGAAATAGGCCAGGAGGCGGGCCAGGATTTTGAGCGGTCGTTCGAGGAGGAAGCGGGCGAGGACGATCAGACGTCTTCAGGCGGAGGGGGGAGCCCGGCGGAGGACAGCCAGGATGAGCCTGGTTCGGACCTCGGTGAAGCTTAGAACACCCCGAAGAAAAGCCCGGCCATCGCATTCACATTGTGGATGAGGGCGTGGCCTCCGGTCTTGGGCAGGAAGATGTAGCGGACGTCGAGCCTCAGCCCGAAGGCCGGGCCGAAGCCGACGAGGAAGCCCAACCCGGCATTGGCCGTCAGGTCCACTTTATTGGCCGGCGGCGCAAAGGTCACCATATAGCCCAGCCTGGTGGTCAAAGTCTGTTCCTTGGCGTTGACCACGAAATCGCCGCCCCCGCCCAGGGTCAGGTAGGGCCGGAATGATCCGCCGGTCAGGAAGAGCAAAGCATTTAGCGTCAGGCCGGCATGCTTGAGGGTATCGACATCGACGGTGTCGCTATCAGAGGGGTCGGTCAGAGTCACGCTGGAATTCAAGGTGTAGCGGCCGTCCAGCTCCAGGCCGAACCGGCCTGAGAACAGGTGCAGAAAGGATAGGCCGAAGGACAGGGCATTGTGGGCCGGCGTGACCGGGAAATCGTTTTCGCCAGGCACGTAGTCGTCCTCCGACCCATATTGAAACACGGAATTGACGCCGCCGAAGAGCGACACGAGATTCTTTTTTTCTTGGGCCAAGCCGACAGAGGCCATGACGGCGACCAGCAGGCTTAAGGCCAGGAACTTTCTCATGGGATGCTCTCCTTTCCCCGATGAGTTAGACATATCTTCCCTTTTTTGCTTGGGATGGTCAAGGCCTGGGGCCAAAGATTCTGGTGCCGAGGCGGACCAGGTTGGCGCCTTCCTGGATGGCCACTTTATAGGAATCGGTCATGCCCATGGACAGGGTGGTCAAGTTGAGGCCTGGAATGGACAGGCCGCGGAGTTCTTCGAAGAGACGGCGGGTTTCCCTGAAGTCGGGCCTGGAGTCCTCGGGGTCGCCGGCCAGACGGCCCATGGTCATCAGCCCTTCCAGCCGGAGGCCGGTCAGGCCGGCCAGCTGGCGGGCCAGGCCGGCCACCTCCTGGGGGAGCACCCCGAACTTCTGCGGCTCGCCGCCGCTGTTGACTTCGAGGAGAACGGGCATGACCTTGCCCAGCTGGGCGCAGCGTTTGTCGATCTCCCGGCCGAGCCGGAGGGAGTCGACTGTTTCGATCATGTCGAAGATTTCCACCGCGGCGCGGACCTTGTTCGTCTGGAGATGGCCGATAAAATGCCATTCCGCCCGCCGGCCGACGACCTTGCTGGCCAAAACCGCTTCCTGGACGTAGTTTTCGCCGATAAGGGTGATGCCCGCTTCGACCGCCTCCTGCACCTCAGCCGGGGTCCGAGACTTAGCCGCGGCCATCAGCCTGACGCCCGGCGGCAGTTCGGCCAGCAGCCGGCGGACGTTCTCGGCAATGGCGCTCACGGCTTGTCCGATGCATATTTTTTTTGGAGGTCGGCGAGGACGCGGGAAGGCTGGACAAACTGAATTCCGGCCAAAAAGGCAAAATCCCTTTCCTGGATAGGATAGATCCATACCAGGCGCCCCTTCAGGTCAAAGGCCAGGTTGTCTTCGGGCACTATGATTCTGAGCATCAGCCTGGCGCCCAGTTTGAGGGGACGCCGGCAGAGGATCTTGGCCCCCCCCAGGCTCAAGTTCTGGACCGGGCAATAGGTTTCGATGATGTTTTTTTTGAAGAACAGGAAAGAGGCTTTTTTGTAGGAGAGGAAGGCGCCCGGGACTTCAAACCTTTCGTGCTGGCGGCGTTCGACTTTATTATTTTTCATGATGCCCCCTATTTAACTCATCTCCGGGAACTCTGTCAAAGCGTCCGGTTCCTTTTTTTCTTCAGTATGCCCATGACCAGGGCCATCTCCCTTATCTTCAGGAAATGGGCCAGGGCTAGATAGGTTCCCGCGGCGACGACAAAAAGGGCGGCCAGATAGGCCCACCGGACTAAAAGGCCGGACTGGGACAGATTTAAGGCAACCCCTTTTTGAATCCCGAAAAGGACCGCGGCCATGGCCGCTGAGGCGGCCAGGATCTTTAAGAAATAGCGCGCCAGGTTCGGCAACCTCAGCGAGCCGACCTTCTTCTCCAGAACGAGCATTAAAAGGCCCATGTTGGTCAGGGCGGCCAGCGAGGTGGCCAGGGCCAGCCCTTTGAAGCCCAGCGGCTTCATCAAAGCCAGGTTGAGCCCGATGTTGACCGCTACGGCGGCCACGCTGATAAGGACCGGGATCCTGGCCCGGCCCAGGGCGTAGAACACCGGGGCCAGAACCCTGACCGAGGAATAGGCGAAGAGCCCCAGCGAATAGAAAACGAGGGCCTGGGCGGTGAACAGCATGTCCTGATAGCCGAAGCGCCCGTGCTGGTAGATGGCGGAGACGGTCGGCCGGGCCGCCACAGCCAAGAAAAATAGCGAGGGCAGGGTGAGGAAGAGGACAAGCTTCAGGGAAGAGGCCGCCGTGGCGCAGACGTTGGGGATATCCTTTTGAGCGGCGTAAGTGGCCACCACCGGCAAGGTCACCGTGGCTACGGCCACGCCGAACATGCCCAGCGGGAAATTCATCAAGCGAAAGCTATAGTTGAGGTAGGAGATGCTGCCCTGGGGCAGGAAGGAAGCGATGAGGGTGTTGACGAAAATGTTGATCTGGGTCGAAGCCAGGCCCAGAATGGCCGGCGTCATAAGGGCCATGATCCGCCGCACGCCCGGGTCGCGGAAAGAGACGATAAACTGAAACCTGAAACCTTCCTTCCACAGCTTGGGCATCTGGACCAGCCACTGGCCTAGGCCGCCCAGAAGCACCCCCCAGGCCATGCCTATGATCTTGGGCTTGAAGAAGGGGCAAAGGACGAACCCGGCTATGATCATGCCCACGTTGAACAGC
>JBAVVA010000185.1:0-6970 GCA_049697055.1 Candidatus Aminicenantales bacterium | reverse complement strand
ATTTTAGCATCTTATTAATAAGAATTTTTTCTAACTCCGAAAAAAATTGCCATACGTTCTGAGCTTCCCCTTGAAAGCCTCCGTGTTCTATGATACTAAATATCTTCATTCATCATCATGGATTCATAAGGTTGGCCATGAAACGAACCCGCTTTTATCCCTACCAGCAGAAGCTGGGCGGCCGCATGATCGAGTTCTTCGGCTGGGAGATGCCCGTCGAATATACGGGCATCATCAGCGAGCACCTGGCCGTCCGGCAGAAGGCCGGCTTGTTCGACGTCAGTCACATGGGCGAGATCCATGTCCGGGGCCCGCAGGCTCTTGATTTCCTGCAGCATCTCACGCCCAACGACGTCTCGCGCCTCGCTCCCGGCCAGGCCCAGTACACGGCCCTGACCACGCCCCGCGGCACTTTCGTGGACGACCTGCTCATCTACTGTCTGGAGCCCTCGTTCTACCTGCTGGTGGTCAACGCCTCCAATTCGGACAAGGACTTCCGCTGGGTGGCCGACCATGCCGCTTCTTTCAAGGTCAAAGTCGAGAACGTGAGCGACGCCTTCAGCCAGCTCGCCCTTCAGGGGCCGGCCGCCCTAAAGATCCTCCAGCCGCTCACCGATATCCCCTTAGCCCAGATGAAATCATTTGCCGCGGCCCAAGGCCGAGTGACCGGCGTGTCGGGCTTGGTCTCCCGCACCGGCTACACGGGCGAGGACGGGTTCGAGGTCTACACCAGCGACCCCAGCCCGGGCCGGCTGTGGGAAGCCATCCTGGAGCAGGGCAAACCCTACGGCCTGCTGCCCGTCGGCCTGGGCGCCCGTGATACCCTGCGGCTGGAAGCCAAGCTCATGCTCTACGGTAACGACATCGACGATACCACCACCGTGCTCGAAGCCGACCTCAAATGGGTGGTCAAGTTCAAGAAGGGCGACTTCCTGGGCCGCGACGTGCTGCTCAAGCAGTCCGAGGAAGGGATTACGCGCAAGATTGTCGGGTTTGAGCTCAGGGACAGGGGTATCGCCCGGCCCCACTACCCAGTCTATGTCGGCGGGGCTCAGGTTTCTCAAGTCTGCTCGGGGACGTTTGCGCCCTTCTTGAAGAAGAGCATCGGGCTGGTCTATCTGCCCGTGGGGCAGACTGCCGTGGGGACCGCCTTCGAGATCGACCTGCGCGGCCAGCGGGCGCGGGCCGAGGTCGTTCCCACTCCCTTTTACAAGCGGCCGGCCAGCTGACCTTATAGATGAACGAAATATCATCCAGCCGAAGGAGGTTGTCATGTATCCTGGCGATTTCTTCTACAGTAAGGATCATGAATGGGTCCAGGTCAAAGGACAGGAGGCGGTCGTCGGCATCACCGATTTCGCCCAAAAACAGCTGGGCGACGTGGTCTATGTCCAAGTTCCAGAGGTGGGGACCAAGCTGGGCTCCCATCAGACCATCGGCTCCATCGAGTCGGTCAAGGCCGTGTCCGATGTTTTTTCGCCCGTTTCAGGCGAGGTGACGGCCGTCAACGCGGAGCTGGCCGATTCCCCCGAGCTGGTCAACCAGGATCCCCACGGCAAGGGCTGGATTATCAAGCTCAAGCTGGCCAGCCCTAAGGAATTGGAGGCCTTGATGAAGGCCGGCGATTATGAACGGTTCCTGGAGGGATTGGAAAAGTAGAATGAGCTATATCTCTCTCAGCGATAAAGACAAAAAGGAAATGCTGGAGCGGATTGGCGTCTCCTCCCTGGAGGACTTGTTCCGCAGCGTTCCCGACCAAGTCAAGCTGAAGCGGAAGCTCGACCTCCCGCCGGCCCTGACCGAGCCGGAGCTCCTGGCCCGGATGGGGGAGATGGCCGGCCGGAATACTTACGGAGGATTTTTGTCTTTTCTGGGGGGCGGCGCTTACCGTCACATCATTCCGGTCGTCGTGGACCATCTCAGCTCCCGCGGCGAGTTCGTCACGCCCTACACGCCCTATCAGCCGGAGGTCAGTCAGGGCACGCTGCAGGTTATCTTCGAATTTCAGACTCTCGTCTGCCAGCTGGCGGGCATGGATGTCGCCAACGCCTCGCTCTATGACGGCGCCACGGCCTCGGCCGAAGCCGTGCTCATGGCCAACCGGCTGAACAACCGGACCAAAATCCTGGTGGCTCGCTCCCTCCATCCCCACTATCGCCGGGCGATACAAACCTACACACGAAACCTCGGCCTCGAGTTGGTGGAGGTGGGGTTCACCGAGTCCGGCCGGCTCGACGCGTCCGGCCTCAAAGCCAAACTCGACGACCGGACGGCGGCCGTAGTCTGCCAGTCTCCGAATTATTTCGGCGTGGTCGAGGACCTCGAAACGATTTTCGGCCTGGCCCATGGACACCAGGCTCTTTCCGTCGCCGTGGTGGCCGAAGCGCTCTCCCTGGGCATCCTGGAAGCGCCCGCCCGCCAGGGCGCGGACATAGTCGCCGGCGAAGCCCAGTCGTTCGGCTTGCCGCTCGGCTTCGGAGGGCCCTACCTGGGGTTTATGGCCTGCGCCAAGGATTCTGTGCGGCAGTTGCCCGGCCGTTTGGCCGGCCTAACCTCCGACCTGGAAGGACGGCGCGGCTTGGTCTTGACCCTCAGCACCCGCGAGCAGCACATCCGCAGGGAAAAGGCCACCTCCAACATCTGCACCAACCAGGCCTGGTGCGCCCTGCGGGCCACGATCTTCCTGGAGACCCTGGGCCATGATGGCCTGCGAGAGATGGCCTGTCAAAACATCCAGAAAGCGCACTACGCTCTGGAACAATTGACCGCGGTGCCCGGCGCCAAAGCCCGCTTCAGCGGGCGGCCCTTCAATGAGTTCGTGCTCGAGCTCCCCCGGAAATGGGCGGAGGCGGATGCCGCCCTCCGGAGGCAGAATATCCTGGCCGGGGTGGCGCTCGAACATGACTACCCCGAGCTCAAGGGTTGTATCCTGGTGAACGTAACCGAAATGCATCGCCGCGAAGACATCGACCGTCTGGCCGGCGCGCTGCGGGAGGCGCTCCGATGATCCGCGAACCGCTCATTTTCGAGATCAGCGACAAAGGCAAGCGGGCCTTCCGGCTGCCCAAGCTGGATGTGCCGTTCCGGAAGGACCTCCTGTCCGGCTATCCCATCAGGGAGGAGGTCGAGGGTTTCCCGCAGGTGTCTGAGGTGGAGGTCGTCCGCCATTTCACTAGGCTGTCGCAGACAAACTACGCCGTAGACATCGGTTTTTATCCCCTGGGGTCGTGCACCATGAAGTACAACCCCAAGGTCAACGACCGGGCGGCCTCTCTGGAAGGCTTCACCGCCGCCCACCCGCTGGCCCCGGCCGAGCTCGTCCAGGGCTGCCTGGAAGTCCTCAAGCAAACCGAAGAGTTCCTCTGCGAGATCGCCGGCATGGACGCCTTCACCCTCCAGCCGGCGGCCGGCGCCCACGGTGAACTGCTGGGCATGATGCTTATCAGGGCGCGGCTCACGGAAAAAGGAAACCCGCGCCGGACGGTGCTCATTCCCGATTCGGCGCACGGCACAAACCCTTCCAGCGCCCATATCTCCGGCTACCAGGTCAGAGTCGTCAACTCGGACCAGAACGGTCGGATCGACCTGGCCGACCTCGACCGGGCTATGACCGACGAGGTGGCCGCCCTGATGATCACCAACCCCAACACTCTGGGCGTGTTCGAGACGGACATTAAGAAGATCGCCGGCCTGGTCCATTCCCGGGGCGGATTTCTGTACATGGACGGAGCCAACCTGAATGCCCTGACCGGCATTTCCCGGCCGGGCGATATGGACGTGGACGTCATCCACATCAACCTGCACAAGACCTTCTCCACGCCCCACGGCGGCGGCGGGCCCGGCTCCGGCCCGGTCGGAGTTAAGAAGGTGCTTGAGCCATACCTTCCCTGCCCGGTGGTGGGCCGGAAGGACGGCCGGTTCGTCCTGGAGGGCGACCGGCCCAAGAGCATCGGCCGGGTGCATAGCTTTCACGGCAACTTCCTGGTCGTGGTCAAGGCCCTGGCCTACATCCTGACCCTCGGGCCCGAGGGCTTGCGCGAGATGGCCGAGGTGGCCGTTCTCAACTCGAACTATATTCGCCGCAGCTTGGAGGGCCTTTACCATCTCAAGTACGAGACGCCCACCCTCCATGAATGTGTCTTCTCCGACAAGTTGCAGAAGGAACATGGGGTGGCCAATATCGACATCGCCAAGCGGCTGATCGACTACGGAGTCCATCCGCCGACCATGTCCTTCCCCCTGATCGTGCCGGGCGCTTTGATGATTGAGCCGACCGAGACTGAGCCGCGGCGGGACCTGGATCTTTTCATCCAGGCCATGACCTCCATCGCCCGGGAAGCCGCGGAGAACCCCGAACTCCTTAAATCCGCCCCGCATACCTCTTTTGTGCGGAGGCTCGACGAGACGGCAGCGGCCCGCAACCCCGTTCTGAAATGGACCGGGAGTGTGAAGCCGCCCCAGGCCGGCTAAGGGGGCCTGGCCGAGGACCGGAAGAGGGACGAGGTTTACATGACGCTGCAAGACCTGATCATGAGGCTCCAGAAGTTCTGGGCCGACCAGGGCTGCTATTTGGCCCAGCCCTACGACGTGGAGGTCGGCGCCGGGACGATGACGCCGGACACATTTTTCCGGGTCCTGGACCGGCGGCCCTGGCGCGTGGCTTACGTCCAACCCTCCCGCCGTCCGGCCGACGGCCGCTACGGAGACAACCCCCACCGCGTCCAGAAGCACTATCAGTACCAGGTCATCCTCAAGCCCTCGCCCGACGACATCCAGAAGATGTATATCCGGAGCCTCACCAGCCTGGGCATACGGCTGGAAGACCACGACCTGCGCTTCGACGAGGACAATTGGGAATCGCCCACCATCGGCTCTTGGGGCGTCGGCTGGCAGGTCATGCTGGACGGGCTGGAAATCACCCAGTTCACCTATTTCCAGCAGGCCGGCGGTATCGACCTCGCCTCGGTGCCGGTGGAGATCACCTATGGCCTGGAGCGGCTGGAGATGTTCCTGGAGGAGAAGGGCGATATCTACGACCTCCGCTGGTCGGATGAGGTGAGCTACCGGGACCTGCGCCTTCGCGAGGAGAAGGAGTTCTCGGCCTACAATTTCGAGCAGGCCGGGGTCAAGGGGCTGCAGCAGATGTTCAACATTTATGAGCGGGAAGCGGCGGCGCTCATCAAGAAAGGCCTGCTGCTGCCGGCCTACGACTTGTGTCTCAAGTGTTCTCACGTTTTTAACCTGCTGGATTCGCGGGGAGCCATCAGCGTCACCGAGCGGGTCAAGATCATCTCTGAAATCAGGGCCCTGGTCATTGAAGTAGCCCGGAAGTACACGGCCGAGGGGGCTTCCTCATGAGCGAGTTCCTGCTGGAGATCTTGACCGAGGAACTTCCAGTTTCTCATGTCCGGGCCGGGCTGGAGCAGTTGAAGGCGGCTCTGAGCGCTGAGCTTTCCGCGGCCGGCCTGTCCGAGGGGCAGGGCATTAGGGTCATGGGGACCTGCCGCCGGCTTGTCGTCCTGGCTGAGATCGTCCCGCGGCAGAAGGACCGCCAGGAGAAGGTCATCGGCACGCCCAAGGCAGCCGCCTATAAACCCGACGGAACTCCCACTCCGGCCGGCCTGGGTTTCGCCAAATCACGGGGCATCGACATATCCCAAGTGGAGGTTTATGCCACTGAACGCGGTGAATACATCGGATTCACTAAATCCGCTCCGGGCAAACCGGCCGAGGAAATTCTGCCCGAAATTTTGGCGCAGGTCATCTCCGGACTTTCCTTCTCCAAGATGATGCGCTGGGCGGAGAATCCTTTTCGCTTCTCGCGGCCGATCAGGAACCTCCTTGGCCTGGTTGACGGCCGGCCCTTGGACTTTGAGGTTGCCGGCCTGCGGTCCTCGAACTTCACCTTCGGGCACAAGATTTTCCATCCGGACCGCAAAATTCAACCCCGGAGCTTTGAGGATTACCGGAGCAGCCTGGGTGAGGCGCTGGTCGTCATCGAGCCGGATGCACGGCGGGAGATGATCCAGGCCGAGACGCAAAAGCTTCTGGAGCCGCTCGGCGCCCAGCTCCATCCTGAACCGGAACTGCTGGAGAAATTGACGTACGACGTCGAGCATCCCCACGCTTTTCTCGGCTCATTCCATCCGGATTTTTTGAGCCTGCCGCTGGAGGTCCTGAGTACGGCCCTTCGGGAAGGACAGCATCTTTTCTCTGTGGTCAAGGCCGGCCGGCAGCAGCCCCTATTCGTCGGAGTAGCCGACGCGCCGGACGACGCCAAGGGCCTCATCCGGCAGGGCAACGAGCGAGTCCTCAAGGCCCGGCTCAAGGACGCTGACTTCTTCTGGCAGCAGGACCTCAAGGTGCCGCTGGCGAAACGGGCCAATGGCTTGGAGCGCGTTGTTTTCCAAGAGAAGCTGGGGAGCTATGAGGAGAAGGCCCAGCGGCTGAAGAAGCTGGCCGTCTACCTGTGTGACAAGCTCGATGTCTCGAACCTGAAAAAAGAAGCGATTCTGGCCGCGGAGTTGTGCAAGGCCGACCTCCTGACCGATATGGTCCGGGAGTTCTCCTCGCTCCAGGGCCGGATGGGCGGGCTGCTGGCCCGCGAGCAGGGGCTGCCCAAAGCGGCCGGCCGGGCCATCTATGAACATTACCAGCCCGTCGGCCTGGAAGATGAATCTCCGACCTCCCTTCTGGGAGCTATCCTCTCCCTAGCCGATAAGATTGATTCGATTGTTGGTATCTTTGGGCTAGGCTATCAGGCAACTGGGTCTGGCGATCCTTTCGGACTTAGACGCAATGGACTTGGGGTATGTAAGATCATTCTAGATAAAAAACTTAGTTTCTCTTTGCTAAGGTTGATAAGAAAAACTGTTGAGATCTACGGTCAGAAATTAATGAGGCCAAATTTGCCCTATTTGCCTGCAATGCCCGCTTATAATATTACCCAGCTCTTTTTGATCAGTCGACT
>JBAVVA010000184.1:0-1630 GCA_049697055.1 Candidatus Aminicenantales bacterium | reverse complement strand
GCTCTGACCAGCCGGGAGATCAAAGATATCTACGAAGTGATCGGCGCCCTGGAAGGCTGGGCCCTGGCCGCTTCCTTCGCCGGCTTGAAATTCCCCCAGCTCCGGGCCATGCAGCGGCTGGTCGCTCTGATGGCCAAGGCCATGGAGGTGAACGATTTCAACGGCTATTACGAAAAGAACCTTCGGTTCCATAACATCTATATCGAATCGTGCGGCAACGACAAGCTGATCCGTACCGTCCATACCCTCAAAAAACGTCTCTACGATTTCCCCCGGCCGTCGCGCTTCATCAGGGAATGGGAGATCGCCTCAATCGCCGAGCATCGGGAACTGCTCCGGCTCATCCGCCTGGGGAAAAAGCGGGAAGCCGTGCGCTTCATCCAGGAAGTCCATTGGTCTTTTCCCGTCCAGGAAAAATACATCCGCCGTTATTATCCGCGAGCCGGCTGGCCGGAGCCCAACAAACGGGCCGGCCTGCAGAAGGGCCCTTGACCATGGTGACCGGTGTCCTCTTCGACATCAAGAGATACGCGCTGCACGACGGCCCGGGCATCCGGACCACGGTATTCTTTAAGGGCTGCCCGCTGCGCTGCGCCTGGTGCCACAACCCCGAAGGCCAGTCGCCTTTTAGCGAGCTCATGGTCAAGCCTTCCCGCTGCCTGGCCGACTGTTACCTCTGTCTGGAGCGCTGCCCCGAGGCGGCCGTGTCCAAGAGCGGGGATATCCTGCGCGTCGACCGTCAAAAATGCCGGACCTGCGGCGCTTGCGCAGAAGCCTGTCCGGCCGAGGCCTTGGTTTTAATCGGCCGCCGGGTGACGCCCTCCCAGGCGGCCGAGGAGATTTTCAAGGATGAGGTTTTTTATCGGCGGTCCGGGGGCGGAGTGACATTCTCCGGAGGCGAACCGTTGATGCAGACCAGCTTCCTGGAGGAACTTTTAGAGGAATGCCGTCGCCACGAGGTCCATGCCACGGTGGACACTTCAGGACATGTCCCCTGGCCCTCCCTGGCCAGCGTCCAGTCCAAGGTCCAGCTGTTCCTCTATGACCTGAAGCTGATGGATGAGGACAGGCATCGGGACCTGACCGGGGTGACCAACTTGATCATCCTGGAGAATCTCAAGCGATTGGTCCACAGCGGCAGCCGGGTCGTGGTCCGTCTTCCTCTCATCAAAGGCCTCAATGACGATCGCGACAACATCGAGGCCTCCGCCGAATTCCTGCGCGGGCTGGGGGGAGTGGAGAGGGTGGACCTTCTTTCGTATCATGCCATGGGCCGGGCAAAATATGAGCGGCTGGACCGGCCCCAGCCGGCCGGGGAATATGCGGCCCCCTCCCGGCGGGAATTGGAGCAGATCAAAAACAGGATTCAGGCCTTCGGCCTGGAGGTCCATACCGGAGGCTGAGCCATGAATGACCGAATCCGGGAACTCCGCCGGCAAAGCCTGGAAGCCAGGCCGGTGATATCGGCCGAGAGAGCCCTGCTCATCACCGAATTCTACCACAGCCTGGCCGGGCCGACCGATTCCGCCCCGGTCAAGAGGGCCCTGGCCCTCAAGCACCTCCTGGCCCGCAAGAGCCTCTATCTCGGCCCGGGCGAGCTCATCGTCGGCGAAAGAGGGCCCGAACCCAA
>JBAVVA010000183.1:0-23231 GCA_049697055.1 Candidatus Aminicenantales bacterium | reverse complement strand
GGCCTTGGTCCTGAAAAAGCTCGAGCAGGAATTCAAGCGCTACTATCAGGTCTTTCTGGCCGAGGCCAAGGAGGGCTCCGGCGATGGAACGGTCAAGGCCGAAGGGCCGGACAGGCCCAAGACTCTGAAAGCGGTCCTTTTAAACATTTTCAAGCTTCTGGGCCTGAACTATGCCCATGAAGATATTTTCAAAGCTTACCAGAACTGGCTGTCCGGAACCCGGGAAGCCATGGCCTATGCCCTGGAGCTCCTGGAAAGTTTCTTGAACACGAACATCAGGGATGCCCTGTTCCCTATCTTGGAGGACTATCCGCTCCGCGAGCGGGTGCGGCGCTTCCGCTCCCTGTTGAATGACCTGCCGGAGGCGCGGCCGTGAAGGGGCCGGAGGGCCTGGGCTATCGGTTCCTGAAGCGCTTGACCGACGTCCGGCCCGATGAATCCCGGCCGGCCTTCGGGCTGTTCCTCTATTTTTTCCTCATCACCTTCGCCGTCTATGTCATCAAACCCGTCAAGCTGTCGCTCTATCTGGACAGGATGCACATCGAACGGCTGCCCTACGCCTACCTCCTCACCGCCGTGTTGATGATCCTGGCTGTCTCCCTCAACTCCCGGCTGCTGGCCCGGCTCGACCGGCTGGCCTATCTCTCCGCCAGCCTTCTGTTTTTCATCTCCAACCTGTTTCTCTTCTGGTGGCTGTTCCGCTTCCGCTGGCCGTGGCTGTCCATCATATTCTGGTTCTGGTCCGACTTGTTCATCGTCACCTCGGTCATGCAATTCTGGATGATGGTCAACGATATCTACAACCCGCGCCAGGCGCGGAGGCTGGTGACCTTCCTGGTGAGCGGCGGGCTGCTGGGCGGGGTGGCCGGCGCTCTCCTCGCTTGGCGCTTGGCCAAAGTCCTCGGCACCGAAAACCTTCTCCTGATCTGCCCGGCCCTGCTGGCCCTGGCCCTGCTCGTCGTCCGCCGCCTGGGAGCCTTCCGGCGGGAGGAAGGGGAGGCCAAGCCCGAAGCTTCGGCCAGCCGCGACCGTCAGAAGGTCGGCTACGCGGAGAGCTTCCGAATCGTGCGGCGGAACCGCTACCTTGTCCTGCTGGCCGGGCTCATGCTCTCCGGCATTGTGGTGACCACCTTGGTGGACTACCAATTCAGCGCGATCGTGAATAAAGCTTTTCCCCATAAAGATGCCCTGACCTCCTTTTTGGGCACGTTCTTCCTGGGGCTGCTGGTCTTTTCCACTCTGCTCAATCTTCTGCTGGCCAACCGTATCCTCAAGCACTTCGGCCTTCTGACCGGCTTGCTGGTGGCGCCGGCCTTGATGGTCCTGGGAGCAGGAGCCATCTTTTTCGTGCCCGTCGCCTCGCTCCTATTCTGGGCGGTCCCGGTCAAGGGTTTGGATAAGAGCTTGAGCCATACTCTAAACCAGTCCATTCGGGAACTGCTCTACATCCCTGTCCCGGCGGACATCAAATACAAGGCCAAAGTCTTCATCGACATGTTCGTCAACAAATTCGCCGACGCCATCGCCGCCATCCTGCTCCTCGTTCTTCCGCTAACGGTGCGGGGGGTGAGCTTGCTGGCGGCTGCCTTCGCCCTGGGCTGGGCGGCCCTGGCCGTCCTCATCACCCGGGAATACGCTTCAGTGGTCAAGAACCACCTCAAGATCAAGTGGGAGGACGCCGACCGCCTGGTCCTGGAGCAGATCGATGTGGACATGACCAAGCTCGTGTTCGATACCCTGGAGAGCCGGAACCGGAGTTCGGTCCTTTATGCCATGAACCTGTACGACCTCATCCATCGCGAGCAGCTTAGCCCCGAACTGAGGCGGATCATCGCCCAGCGGTCGGGGGAGCTGCGGGCCGGAGCTCTGGATTCTCTCCTCGGGGTGGACGGCGAAACGCTGTTCCCGGAATTGGACGACAGCCTGCCCGAGGAGGCGCTCGACGCCGAGGTTCAGAAAATCATGAACCTGAGCATTTATCAGGAAACCATCGGCCGATATTTTCAAAAAGTGATGGCCGGCCGCAGCCGGGAATCGGAGACGGCCCGCTTGGAGGCGGCCAAAGCTCTGGGCCTGATGGATGCCGAGTCTGCGCTGGGCCGCAACCTGGTCCGTTTGCTGCGGGACGAATCAGCCGAAGTGGCCAACTACGCCCTAGACAGCGCCGGCCGCTTAAAGCGGCGCGACCTCCTGCCCTACGTTGTGGCCGGCCTGGCCCGGCCGGCGGTGGCTCAGGCGGCCAGCCGGGCGCTGGTCGAATACGGAGAGAAAATCGTCGGCGCGCTCAAGGATTATCTGGCCGACCCCGAAGAGGATCTGCGGCTGCGGCGGGCCATTCCGGACATTCTGGCCCGCATCGGCACCCAGCGGGCGGCCGACGTCCTCCAGCAGGAGTTTGGCCGGGACGGGGCGGACCTGGAGGCCGAGCTGATCGAGGCCATGGCCAAAATCAAGTCCGCCCACCCCGACCTTGTTTTCTCTGATTCCATTATCGACACCGGCGTGCTCCGCCTCCTCAAACGATCCTATTTGAGCCTCCAGGAGCTGACCGAATTGAGCCCCGGACAGAAGAAGGATGATTTGGCCCGCGGCCTGGAGCCCTCCCTGTCCCGGTATCTGAAGAGCATCTTCGCTCTGCTCGGCCTCATCTACCCGGCCGAGGACATCCGCAAAGCCTATCAGAACCTGCTGGCCGGTACCAAGAAGGCCATTGATTATTCGATCGAGCTCCTGGACAGCCTGCTGGACAAGGACATCAAACCCTATTTATTGCCGCTGGTGGATGACATTCCGCTGGCGGAAAAGGCCAAGAACGCCCGCCGCCGGCTCAAGGCGCTGGACAGGGTCGGCGGATAGTTCCTTGCCTTCTTGAATTTTGACCGCCGCCCGGCTACAATCAAAGCGCTCGAGCGAACATGGCCACTCTCTATGTCTATCCTAAGAAGGGCGATGCGCTGACCATTCCCCTGGGCCGGGGCGAGGTGTCCATAGGCCGTTCGGCGGACAACACCCTGGCCCTGCCCGATCCCTTCTGCTCCAGCCGCCACGCGGTCCTGGTCCAGAGCGAAGGCCGGTACCTGATCCGGGACGCCGGCAGCAAGAACGGTATCTTCGTCAATGGCAAGCGAGTGGCCGGCGAAGTCGAGATCCGGCCCGGGGATGAGATCCTCCTGGGCCAAACGCGCCTCAGCTTGGACAGGCAGCTTCTGACCAACGTCGAGGTGTCCGACGGCCCCCAACCCTCCACCAGCTTCAACACCATCATGCGGCTCAACGATATTCTGAGGAAACCGGCCGACCAGCCGGCCACGCGGGCCCTGGCCAAGCCCGAGGACCTGGAGCGCCTCAGGGCCGAGCACAGGATGTACGCGGTCATGACCGAGGTCAGCCAGGCTCTCCTCCTCCACCGCCCGGTGGGCGAGCTACTGGACTACATCATGGACCTCATCTGCCAGTACCTGCCCATGGACCGCGGCGTGCTCCTGCTCAAGGAAGGCAGCCCCGAGCAGCTCATCCCCAAAGTGGTCCGTATCAATGAGCCCAGCCTGAAGAACCAGAAGCTGTTGCTCAGCCAGACGATCGTCAATATGGCCAATGAGCAGCAACTGGCAGTGAGGACTTTGGACGCCTCGACCGACCCCCGTTTCAAGGCTCGGGACAGCATCATCACCTCCCATATCCATTCGGCGGCCTGCGTGCCCCTGTGGAACAACGAGAAGGTCATCGGCATCATCTACGCCGACCGCGTCTCACATCTCGAACAGTTTTCCGAGGAGGACCTGCGGCTGCTGACGCTGCTGTCGAACCTGGCCGCGGTCAAGATCGAGAATTCCCGCAAGGTGGAACAAACCATAGAGAAGGAACGCATGGATAAGGAGCTGGCCCTGGCCGCTCAGATCCAGCGCGACTTCATGCCCAAGGACAGCCCCCTGATGAAGGGGTTCGAAGTGTCCGGCCTCAACCTGCCCTGCTACGAGGTCGGCGGAGATTATTTTGATTATATCCCCATCGACCACGAACGGATGGGAATCGTGGTGGCCGACGTCTCGGGCAAGGGCGTCAGCGCCGCCCTGCTCATGGCCTCCCTGCGGGCTTCCCTCCATACCGAGCTCAACCCCGGCTACAACCTGACGGCCATGACCGCCCGGCTGAACGAATTCGTCCACCGCTCTTCGGCGGCCAACAGCTTCATCACCTTTGTCTTCTGCGAGCTCAACCTCAGGACGGGCGAGGTGCGCTACGTCAACGCCGGGCACAACCCGCCGGTGGTCCTCAACGGCCGGGGCAGGACTGAGCGCCTGGATCCCTGCGGCCTGTGCCTGGGCATGTTCCCCGGTTCCGCCTACGAGGCCAAGCAGACCAAGGTGGAGAGCGGAGATATCATCCTGATCTTCACCGACGGCCTGACCGAGAGCCGCAACAAATCCGGCCAGGAGTTCGGCGAGGAGCGAATCATCGATTTCCTCTGCCGCAACTTCCACCGGCCGGTGAACGATCTGCTGCAGGAGCTTAAGGCGGTGTTCCTGGAATTTATCGCCGGCGTCGATCCTTTCGACGACACCACCCTGGTCATTGTCAAACGGACCGCCTGACTCCGGGATGATTTCCTGAGCGTTTTCACTTGGGACAACGTGCGCAAGAATCGGCGCAAGGGCGTTTTTGAGTCGGTCAGATAAATTTTACAATTTATTTACAATTATTTTACCCTCCGGTGACACATCTTCTTCCACCGGCTTGTATAAAGAGTGTGGAAGGTGATGACAAGGCACCTCAACAAAGAAGCCAGAAAGGAGGAAACGAAAATGAAACGCATACTGGCTCTTATGGGAATTTTGGCATTGTTTTTGATGCTGCCGGCCTTCACCGCCGGGCCGGCGGCCCGGGCGGACCAGGACAATCCGGTGGCCTCGCTCATCCGCGTGCTGGAAGTGGGGAAGCCGGTCAGCACTAAAGGATTGACCATCATCCCCGTTTACACCCGGAAAGTTTTCGACCGGAGCGAGTACGTCACTCTGGAAGAGGCCCTGAAGATGAAATGGATCGAGGTCACTGAGGTGGAGGGCGGCCGTGTGCCCCAGGTCAAGATCTCCAACCTGTCCAAGCACATCCTGTTCCTGATGGGCGGAGAGATCCTGACCGGCGCCCGCCAAGACCGCATCCTGGCCCAGGATGTGCTGCTCGGCCCGGGCACCTGCAACTTGATGGTCTCCGTGTTCTGCGTAGAACAGGGACGCTGGGTCTATACCTCCCAGAATTTTTACAGCAAATCCAACCTGGGGACCTACAAGCTCCGGGCCAAGGCTGCTGAACAAGCGCCCGCCGCCCAGTCCGAGATCTGGAGCGAGGTCCGGGCTCAGAATGAAAAGCTGAACGTGGCCTCCGGCACCAGCGCCTATCAGGACGCCTATGACAACAAAGAAAACCAAGCGGCCATCTCCGGCATCGAGCGCAAAATGAATGAAGAATTGCGCCTGGCCGAGGACACGGTCGGCGTGATTATCGGCGTGGGCAGCCGGATTGTCAGCATGGATGTCTTCGCCAACGCCGCCCTCTTCAAGAAACAGTGGCCGAAGATCCTGCGGTCCTCGGCGCTGTCCGCCCTGCAGGGCGAACCACAAGGCCATATCGGCCAGAAGGAGGCGGCCGATTTCTTGAAAGGCCTGGCCGGCAAGGAGTACAGACGCAAAGCGGCCCTGGACCTGGGTTATGAGCTGGAAGCCTCCGACTCGGCCGTTATGGTCAAAGCCCTGGTCCACCAAGAGGCGGTCATTCACCTGACCGGTTTTCCCCAGGAAGAGAGCGAGGTGAAAATCGGCGATAGTCCGGACCAGAGGATGCCCGTTATCCGCTGATTCATGCAGCAGTTCCGCTGAGGCTGCCTTATGCATGAAACATGGCGCCGGGCGCTCGATAAAAAGGGCGCCCGGCGCGGTCATGACACCGTCATTACGGCGACAAGCACCGCAACCTATGCCTCCGCTTCTGGAAAAAATGGAGTATCTTTAATTCTGGGAAGCATCTCTTTTTTCGTGGTTCTAAGCGAGAAGGATGGGTCCTGTCGCGGGACATCCCCTGCGTCCTCGCTCCCAACCCTCAAAGGAGGGGCCCGTACGCTCCGGGCGTCCGGCTATGCCGGACGGGGGGTTCCAAGGGGGTATGACCCCTTGGTCGCAGGACGAAGTCCGAGAAGGGGAGGCAGGGAGCGGAGCTCTCGTTGGAAGGGGGAAGGCGAAGCGCTTCCCCCTCCAAGGACGCAGGGGTATTAGCCCCGCGCCACCCATCCACTCCGATTATCTGGGTCTGTCATGGAAAAAGGGATGCTTCCATGATCCAATTGAAAATAAATTTAAAAAAAGGGAGGGGGTCGAGTTCAACCGAAAAGCCTGAAAAAATTGGCGGTGGTGGCTTCGGCCAGGCGCTCCGGGGTGATGCCCTTGAGCTCGGCCAGGGTCTTGGCCACTTCGATCACATAGCGCGGCTCGTTCCGCTTGACCAGGCCCCGGAAGGGAACGGGCGACAGGAAGGGCGAATCGGTCTCTACCAGCAGCCGGTCCAGGGGAACGCGGCGGGCCACTTCCCGGAGGGAGTCCGCCTTGGGGAAGGTGAGAATCCCCGAGAAGGAGATATAAAAGCCCCGGTCCAGCATCCGCTTGGCCAGGGCCCAATCCTCAGTGTAGCAGTGCAGGACTCCGGCCGCCGGGGGATTCTCCTGCTCGACGATATCGGCCGCCTCCTGGCCGGCGCTGCGCGTATGGATGATGAGGGGCAGGCCCATGTCACGAGCCAGGGCCGCCTGGGCGCGGAAGGCCGGCCGCTGTGACTCGGCCGGCGAGAAGTCGTAGTGGAAGTCCAGGCCGACTTCTCCCACGGCAGAGATTTTCTTTTCTGCGCAGAGCTCTCTCAGCCGGGTGAGATGTTCGGTCCGGAAATGGGCGGCTTGATGAGGATGGACTCCGGCCGCCGCCCGCAGAGAGGGAAAGCGGGCCGCTAGGCCGAGCGTTTTTTCCAGGCTGTGCTCGACGGCCAGGTCAGCCGGGCAGAGGATGGCGCACAGGCCAGCCTGGAAAGCCCGCTCCACCACCTGCTCCCTGTCCTCATCGAACTCCTCCATGTCCAGATGGGCATGGGAGTCCACCAGGGGCAGAGCGCCTGTAGGCTCCGTGCTTTTCATCGGATCAGCAGATCAGAGGATAGTTTTATGGCCAAGGAAACGCGTTTGAAAAGATTTAAAAAGATATGCGGGCGCTCTCCGGCCTCTCTTGAAGCGCAGATTCCAGAGAGCCCGCCTTCGGCCTTGACCCCAGGCCTTACTGCATGATCCTGGTCTTGAGTTGGCGAGGAGGAATGGCGCCGTAGCTCAAGAGCTTCTGCAGAAACTCGCTCTGTTTGAAGGAATCGCCCTTAGCTTTCTTGTAGTCCTTCTCGATGTCCAGAATCTCCTGATAGCCTATGTAGGTGTAAGCGGATTCGCCGGGGCTGAGGATAATCTGTTTCCATTTCCGTTTGGCCTCGGGCTCGCTTTGGAAACCGCTCCTGGTCATGTAATTGATGGCCTGCTCTTCGGTCATGGAGCCCTGATGAATATTGAGTTCGAGCAAATAGTCCATGGCCGCCTTAAGCTGCATCTCAAGCTGGGACAGGCGGAGGCGGAGGTCATAGTTGCCGTAGCCGGCAGTCACCAGCGTCTCCTCCATATAGGCCGGCCAGCCTCTGAGCAGGGGAAGGTTGGGATACAACTTGCGCACGAGAGAGGGGTTCTGGCGGGTCATGACCAGAGGCACATAGGGTCCGGGATAGACTTTTCCGGCCACGGTGAAGGGGAAAATGTAGTTGTGGTATTCCTCCAGGAAGGAGTTGACCGCCTCGGGAGGCCAATCGTCAGGGATGGGGCTAAGGTACAAGGTATAGGGTCCGCTGCTTTCATAGGGGCCCGGGCCCAGCAGACGGGTCAAGGTCAGGCCTCTTTTTTCCACCGGCATGACCTCGATGGCGGGCATCCCTTCGGGCAGAGCCATCAGGTTGTGGGCTTCGATGAAAGCCTGGAGAGTGGCGGCGGTGGAGCGGGCCCCGCTCAGGAATTCGTCCCGGCTCAAATGCTCGGTCTTGATCTTGTCGAAGACGCCCTTTATAAGAATGGTGCGGATTTCCTCTTCCGGACGATTCATCTGCTCCAGGTTAACGTTGGGGTACATGACCTTGTAGAAGGGGATGCAGACCAGGGCCATTTCGCGGCGGATGTTTTTAAAGTCCGCATTGGCCCGGGCCACTAGATCGTCGGGCACAATGGATCCCTGGGTGGTCAAACGCATCAGCCGCAGGTGGGCTTGCTCGCCCAGCCGGAAGTTTCCGGTGGAGCGGGCCAGTAGTTCATTTCTAAAGAAGTTCTGAAAATCTTCCAGGGCGGTGACGGCCTTGGCCGCCTCGGCCATGAGCTTGCTCTTGGCCTCGGCCGAAGCGCCGGCCACCAGGGCCGATATATCATTTTTATAGAAGTTCAGTATTCCGGGGAACTGGGCGATGGCCGTCTCGGTGTAGATTTGGGCCGGGGTCTTAAGGTCTTCCTTGGCCTGCTTGACGAAGCCGGGAATCTGCTTCAGCCGATCGGTGGCGCTCTTGACCCGCGCTTCGAGAGGCGCAGTGTTCTTGCCCAGCAGTCCCTGGACGCAGTTGGCCAGGATCTCATTATAGAACAAGGGATTGTACTCCCAGGGCACCAGGCTTTCGTGGCGGAAGAGCTCCAGGTCCAGAGCGTCCACCAGTATCTCAAGGTCGGCCTGATTTTCCGGGCTCAAGTTGGCCTTGTTGATTTTAGTCACCAGTTCCTGGTTGAAAATGTCCAGCTCGTTGTTTCGCTTCTCTACGGCGTTTGGGTTCAGGTCCTCCAGGCGGTCATTGTATTTAGTGTAGCCGGCCAGCGTTCCGGAGGTGGGGTAGAATTTCCAGTAAGCGTCCAGGTAGGCCTCCAGCGATTTCTGGAACTTTGAGTCCTCGGGACCCTGCGCCGAGATGAGCAGGCCCAGGGAGAAGAGGACAAAAGCCGCCAGTAGCAGGGGGATGAGTCGTCTTCTCATCAGAACCTCCTTCGATATATCTCGTTGAGAGTTGCCCTTCCGATTTCTCGGTGATACCCCTCCTGGCCCATGGTAACATATCCCCTTATCGGTCGCAAGGCGGGCTCGCCCACTCCTTACCAGCGGATGACGGCCGAAGCCCAGGTGAAACCCGAGCCGAAGGCGGCCAGGACGAGCAGGTCGCCATGCTTCAGGCGGCCGTCCTGGACGACCTCATCCAGGGCGATGGGGATGGACGCGGCGGTGGTGTTGCCGTAGCGCTGGATGTTGCGGACGATCTTGGAGTCGGGCAGCTGCAACTTTTTGGCCACCATTTGGCTGATCCGGTCGTTAGCCTGGTGGGGTATGAGCAGGCTGACGTCATTCAAATCCAGCCCGTTATGCCGGAGCCCGGCCATGACCGCCTCGGGCATCCGTTCCACGGCGTTGATGAAAACCTTCCGGCCGTCCATTCTGGGGAAAAACTTCCCCTGGGTGAACATCTCCAGCTGGAAGACCGGGCTGTTCTTGGGGCAGGGATTCTCCATCCACAGTTCAGAGGCGAATCGGCCGTCGCAGTAGAGATGGGTGGACAGGATGCCCCGGCCGTCATCGGCGGGGTTGGGCTCGACGATGACGGCGCCGGCTCCGTCTCCGAACAGGACGGCCATGTCCCGGCCCTGGTCGGAGAAATCGAGATTAGTGGACTGGACTTCGGCCGCCACCAGCAGGATCTTTTTGTAGGTCCCGGCGCGGATGTACTGATCGGCCACGGACAGGGCATAGATGAAGCCGCTGCATTGGTTCCGCACATCCAGGGCGCCGATGTTGGACAGGCCGAGCTTGGCCTGGACCAGGACGCCGATACCTGGGAAATAATAATCGGGAGAGAGGGTGGCCGCAACGATGAAGTCGATGTCATCCTTGACGAGGCCGGCGCGGTCGAGGGCTTGCTTGGCCGCTTCGACGGCCAAGTCCGAAGGCCCCGTGCCCGGCTCCACCCAGTGCCGCTCGAGGATGCCCGAGCGCTCCCGGATCCATTCGTCCGTGGTGTTGACCAGCTTTTCCAGGTCCGCGTTGGTCACCGTCCTGGGCGGGAGGTAATGTCCGGTGCCGGTGATAATAGCTCGTCCGCTCATGGTGGGGGCAAATTATAAATGAGCGTTGCCGGGAAAGTAAAGAGGAAATAGGGGAAGCACTTGACCAGATTTAAATGGTTTATTACGATAATAAAAAAGAAGAAACAATGCGCAGAAATACCGTGACATCGCTATCCATCCTTTTCTTCCTGCTGATGGCCGCGCCGACGGGTTTGTTTGCCGGGGGCGATGACCTGCTGAGGATCGAGGCGGGCATCCGGCCGAAGAGCCTGTCGCGCGGCGAGGAGGGACGGGTGGTTTTAAAGGTCATCACCCCGGAGGGCATCACCCTCAGCCCCCATCCGGCCTTCACCATTGAATTCAGCCCCTGCCAGGAGCTTCTCTTCCCCAAGGGCTTCTACACCAATTCCGACTTAGCCATCGAGGTCGTGGAAGACGCCGGTGACCGGTACTTGAATATGTCCAAGCCCATCGAGATTCCCTTCACCGTCAACCCTTCGGCCAAGCGGGGGAGCCACATCTTGGAGGGACGGATCAAATACTTCGCCCGTTCAAGAAAAGAGGGCTGGTGCCTCAAAAACACGGCCAAGTTCTCGGTGTCTTTCTTCACCCGCCAGCTGGCTATCAGCAAATGATCCTCCCTTGAGCATCCCTTTTTTTCGCTATTTTTCAAGCCATAAGGGCAATCATAAAGGGAGATGGCCGGGACAGTTGCAGCGACCATCAGGGAACGAATGCCGGAGACACCTCAAAATTTGTTCTCAATTCTATTAAACCCCCCTTGCCCCCCTTTGACAATAAAGGGGGCGAAAGGTAGGTGTCTCCGTAAAAGTCGCCGGGAGCAAAGCCGTCCCGGCCATCTCGCTATTTTAGTTGCTGCTAAAAAAGGGTGCTTCCTTATTTAGAGCCAGCCCTGTTCTCTGTACCAGACGATGGTCTCGGTCAAGGCCAAATCCAAGGGCGGACCATTCCATCATCCACACAGCCGCGCCGGCCACCCGCAGGGGGATATGGACCAGGCGGGGTTTCAAATCCATGAGGCCGGCGGCCCGCTGGCCGACAGCGAACTGACCTGGATGATTTGGGGCCTGAGCCCTTGGCGCGATAGGGATTCGAAAAGGCTTGCCGTTCCTTGATGGTTAACAGTATAATATTTTTTTGCTTCAGTGGTTTTGGTCAAAGCGGCCAAATGATAGGCCACGTCCAGATTGCCTGGCAGGGACGGGATCGAAAAAAGGAGTGACTCATGAGCCTTTTTGGACCTGCCGCCAGGGCTGCCCTGCGCTTCTGTACGACAGTCATCCTGCTCCTGTCTCTGACCGCGGCAGTTTGGCCGGAAACAGCCATCCTGCCGCTCGACCAGGTTAAGCCGGGCATGGTGGGCAAGGGCCGGAGCGTATTCAAGGGAAGCCAGGTTGAGGAATTCGAGGCTGAGATCCTGGGCGTTCTGTCCAACGCTCTGCCCAAAAGGAACATTATCCTGGCCAGGCTGAAAGGGCAGGGGCTGGAGAACTCCGGCGTCATTCAGGGCATGAGCGGAAGCCCCGTCTATGTGGACGGCCGGCTGGTGGGCGCCGTGGCCTACAGCTTCCCTTATTCCAAAGAGCCGATTGCCGGCCTAACGCCCATAGAGGAGATGCTGTCCCTGTCCGGGGGGGCGGCCGCCCCGCCCGCTTCCTTCGCCGCCCGGTCCGTTCCGCTGGGCAAGATCAGCCTGGAGGATTACTGCTCTCTTTTTCCCGACGTCTTCGGCCCCCGCTTGTCCGTGGAGGCCGGTGGACGGCCGCTGCTCCCGCTGGGCATCCCCCTCATGTGCGGCGGGCTGTCCAGCCGAGGCCTGGACAGGGTGAGGCCGGCCCTGGCCCGCATGGGCTTTCTTCCAATGAGCGCAGCCCAGGTCATCAATGAGACGCCGGCTTCCCCGTCCCTCGGCCCATTGACGCTCCAGGCCGGCGACCCGGTCTCCGTGCAGCTGGTCGGCGGGGATATGGACCTCTCCGCTTTGGGGACGGTGACTTATGTGGATGGTCGAAAAGTCTACGCCTTCGGGCATCCCATGTACAACCTGGGCCCCGTCGAGTACGGCATGGCCCGGGCCGATGTGCTGACCGTCGTGTCAAACCTTGAATCGTCCTTCAAGCTGGCCGCGCCAGGGGCCCTGGTCGGGACGTTCGTCCAAGACAGGTCCTCCGGCGCCTACGGCGAGCTGGGCCGGCTGCCTTCCATGATTCCGGTCAACATAAAGCTCGGCGGAGGGCCTTTCCTGTCGCGGGAATACAAAATCCAGGTGGTCAATGACCGGATTCTGGGCGCCTTCTTCACCAGCTCGGCCCTGTCCATGATCCTGAGCGACGCGGAACGGGCTTTGGGCGACCTGAGCCTTTCCGTGCAGGGCGATTTTTATCTGGACACCGGACAGAGCGTCCATGTGGAGGACCTTTACTCGGGGAATTTCGACAGCGCCGTGAACGACCTGTCCAGCCTTGTCCTGGCTGTGGTTTATTTTCTGTACAACAACGAATTCCAGAGTTTGGGCCTCCATCGCTTGGACCTGGATATCCAGGCCGTGGAACATCCCAAGGTCTGTCTTTTGGAAAAAGTGCTCCCCGACCGCTACGAAGCTTCGCCCGGGGAGCCGATCAACATCAAGATTTTCCTGAGGACCTATCGGGGGGAAGTTGATGTTGAAGAGATCCAGGTTCCGGCGCCCGCCCTCCCCTCCGGGTCGACTTTTTCATTGGTCCTGGGCGATGCCGCCTCCATGCAACAGGTGGAGGCGGCCCAATACCGGAGCCTGGAGTTCGTCCCCCGCAGCCTGGAGCAGCTCATTCGGCTGCTGAACAACCTGCGCAAGAACAACCGCATCTATCTCAAAGTCTTGGCCAACCGGCCGGGCCTGTTCTTGAAGGGCGAGGAAATGTCCAACTTGCCCTTGACCGTGAAATCCCTTTTCACTTCGCCCCGGGCTTCGGCCAGCAACGCCGTGGAAATCGGGCTGTCCACCCAGGGCGAGTACCAGCTTCCCATTCCCTATGTCTTAAAAGGAATGGTCCGCATCCCGATGAAGATCAAGAAATAGGAGAGACCGGAATGAAAAGGCTTTTTCTCGGCGCGACCCTGTTCATCTTGGGCCTGGGCGTTGTGGCGGCTGTCGTGCCCCAACAGTGGAGCCTGACCGACGGCTCAGATTTCTGGAAGGGCAAGTTCTCCGGCGTGGCTTCCGGCGTCGAAGGCCCGCTCTTCCTGGCTGCCCGCGAAGAGAAGAAAGAGGGACCGGCCGAGGAATTTTACCTGTCCCTGGCCGAGGCTCGGGACGGGACGCTTTACCTGGGCACCGGACACGGCGGCAAGATCTATCGCCTGGCCAAGGATGCCCCGCCCGAGCTCTATTTTCAGGCCCCGGAAATGGACGTGACCTGCTTGGCTCTGGACGAACAAGGCCTGCTCTATGCCGGAACCTCGCCCAACGGCCGGATCTACAAAATCACGGCCAAGAACAAAGGCGAGACCTTCTTCAACCCGGACGAAAAATATATTTGGGATCTGCTGCCCGGGCCGGGCGGGAAGATGTTGGCCGCGGTGGGCGAGGGCGGGGCCGTCTATGAAATCAGCAGCCTGGGCGAAGGCCGGGCGCTGCTTAAAGTCAATCAATCGCACATCCTTTGCCTGGCCCGGCAGGCAAACGGCGACCTCCTGGCCGGCAGCGCGGGAAACGGCCTGCTCTACCGCCTGTCCAGCTCAGGGAAAGCGTCGGTGCTGGCCGAGCCCTCCTTCGAGGAAGTGAAGGGAATCGCCCTGGACGGCCAGGGCAACATCTATCTGGCCGCCTGCGGAACACCGGTCAAGGCCAAGAAGGATGAAGCGGACAAGGCGGATTCGACGGCGGCGGCAGTGGAAATCACCGTGACAGCCGACCGGGCTTCGGCCGGCCAGAAGGCGGCTGCTTCCGCGAGCCCTTCGGCCTTGATCCAGGTCAGCGGAGAAGGCCTGACCAAGAAGCTGTGGAGCTCCGAGGATGAGCTCATCTACGACCTTGTCTGGGATGAGGCCCAGAAGAAGATAGTTTTTGGAACGGGCGGCCAAGGCCGGCTCTATGCGGTGGATACGGCCGGACAGGCTTCGCTTATTGTTCAAAAAAGCAGTGAACAAGTTAGCCGTCTTGTCCCCTCCGCCGGCAAAACTTATGTTCTGTCCAACAACCCGGCGCGCCTGGACATCCTGTTATCCGAGCAGAGAATGGAGGGGGAATACCTGAGCCCGGTCCTGGATGCGAAAACGCTTTCATCCTGGGGGCGAATCGTCTGGGAGGGTGAGCTGCCTTCGGGGACGACTCTTCAACTCCAGACGCGGAGCGGCAACTCGAACGAGCCGTCTTCCACCTGGAGTGAGTGGTCGCCGCCCTACCAGAAGGCCGAGGGCGAGCAGATCCTCAGCCCCAAAGCCCGCTACCTACAGTTCCGGGCCCTGTTCAAGACCAACTCCGGCCGCCTCAGCCCCAAATTGAGCAAGGTCGAACTTTACTATCTTCAGGTCAACATGGCGCCGGTGATGGACAAGCTCGTTTTCCTCGAGCCCAATGAAGTCTACCTCAAGCCGCCCGGTTCGAAGGACGTCATCTGGGGCAGACCCGAGAGCCTGGAATCCCGGGTCAAGGCTGAGGACGACGAGGATGACCCGCTCAAACTCTTGGCTAGTATCAAGAAGTCCAAAGCCCAGGGATACCGGACGCTGGTCTGGGGGGCCGATGACGAGAACGAGGACAATTTGGTTTACAGTATATTCGCCCGGCGGGAGGACGAGAGCCAGTGGCGCCTCCTGGAGAAGGATTGGCCGGAGCAGATTTACGCCATCGACACGGTCTCCCTGCCCGACGGTATCTATGTCTTCAAGGTCGTCGCCTCGGACAGGCTCTCCAACCCCCCCGGATCAGCCCTCCAGGGAGAAAAGGTAAGCCGGCGCTTGACTATCGACAACACGGCGCCCCTCCTGAAGAACGTTCAGGTGACCAAGGATGGGGCTAAATTAAAGGTCGGGTTTCAGGCGGAGGATGCCCTTTCTCCTATCCTGGAAGCCAGGGTCCTGGTCAGGCCCTCGGCCTGGCAGGAGGTTTTTCCCTCGGATGGGATCTGCGATTCGAATAAAGAAAGTTTCTCTTTCAGCCTCGACCATCCGGCCGGCGCGGACAACCTGATAACCATCATGGTCAAGGACGCCCACAACAACCGCGCTGTTTTCCGGCAGATCTTTTAGCCGCGACAGGACCCATCCTTCTCGCCACTGACCACGGAAAAAGGGATATTTTCCGACCCTCAGGCACCCTTGGCCCGCTCCAGGTATTTGTTTTCCCGGGTGTCCACCCGGATGACGTCGCCCTCCTTGATGAACTGAGGGACGCTGACCTGGAGCCCGGTTTCCAGGATGGCCGGCTTGTTGCTGGCCGATTGGGTGGCCCCTTTGAGGAAAGGCTCGGTCCGCACGACCTTGAGGTCAACCGTGATCGGAGGCCGGAGGCCGACCGCCCGCCCTTGGTGAAACTCGGCTATGAAAACGATGTTGGGAATCAGGTAGTTGACGCTGTCGCCCAGGACCTCGGCGGGAAAGCTGGTCTGGTCGAAGGTCTCCCGGTTCATGAAGACATATTCGTCGCCGTTCTGATAGAGGAACTCCATCTCCGTCTCTTGCAGGTAGGCCTGCTCCACTCGGTCCCCGGAGCGGAAGCGATAGTCCTGCAGGGTTTGGTCCTTGAGGTTGCGCAACCGCGTCTGGACCACGGCCTTCCAGTTTCCCGGAGCGACATGAGTCGCCTCCAGCACTTTGTACAGCACTCCGTCGATGTCGAGCACCATTCCTTTGCGGATCTGGGTGGCGTTGATCATGTTTCCTCTTGGTCCCTCAGCAGCGGCCGTTCGCTCCCAAGCTTTCCCGGCGGATACCGTCATCGGTCCGCACTAGGTCGACCCGGCCGCCCTCCGCCTCCACGGCCCGGGCCACCCGCTCCGGATCTTGGGGCGCGTAGGCGAACATGGTGCCCCCTCCGCCCGAGCCGTTGATTTTTGCGCCCAGGGCCCCGGCCGTCAGGGCCGCCTGAATCATCCGTTCGATCTTGGGCGTCGAGGTCTGCAGATGGTCGCGGAGAACCCGGTGCTGGGCGCTGAGCAATTGTCCGAAGCGGATATGGTCGAAACCGTGATTAACGAAGAGCGTTTCGCCCTCGGCCGCCAAGTCCCGGGTGAGGAGCGTCCCTTTGAGCAGGCGCCTTTGGTCCGGGGAGGGCAGGGATTGGATCACTCGCTCCGTCTCTCCGGTGAGGGCGCTGTGCAGGTTGAAGCCGGGGATCGTCCGGCGAACGAGCTCCAAGCCGTCGAGGACATTCCCTTTAACGAAACTCAGCATCCCGGTCGTATCCTTCTTCTCCAGAGAATTCCCCAGGACGAAGGGACCCAGGGGGTTGGGCAGGGCGCGCAGCCGGAGTTGTTCTCCGAAATGGATGGACACCACATGTCCGCGGGCCGAGGAATAATGGTCCATTTTACCGCCGGGCTCTTTGAATTCGGCCACTTCGGTCAGGAAGGCCAGCTCGGCCACCGCGTCCGGCTCGGCCGCCCGGGGATCACCGGCCGCCTCCAACAGGAATTTCACCCAGGCCACGCACAGGGCGGAGGAGCTGGCCGCGCCGGCGTTGATGGGAATAGTGCCGTGCACCAGGCAGTCCCAGCCCGAGTCGAGCACGGCCCCTTGCCGGCGCACGACGTTGACCGCGCTCTTGAGGTAATCCCGCTTCTTGTCATAGACAATGGGCCGGTCCAGGTCCATGTCCTCGGTCTGGCCGATGTCCGGCAGGTCAAGATGGATGCGGCGGTCGGGCCGGCGGCGGCCGGAGACGGTGATGCGCAAATTGACCGCCGCGGCGATGATGGCCAGGCCGAAGTAATCCTGGTGCTCGCCGAAGAGGCACATCCGGCCCGGCGTGGAGACGATCAACTCGGCTTCAGGCATGGATATTTTGTAGCCGAGACGCGTCTTGGTGTCAAATCGAAGTATTGCTAGAGGCGAGCAAAGATCAGGGACTTTGGCCTGGCCAAGGTGGACTTCCGCCAGCGGGCCCGGTCTGGCGGATGCGGACCGGGTGGATAACGAAGTCGCCGGCCAGGAAGCTCATGGCGCCACCCTCCGGGGGCCGCGTTCCGCGGCCGGGGCGGCCCTTGATGGCCGCGAAGAGCGCCACGCCGATGGCGTAGAAGTGATCCCGGTACAACGAAACATTGTGGAACACCACCGAGCCGCGCTGGGCCCTGTAGGGTAATGGGCTCCAGGCGGTGGGCGTTTTTGCCTTGGGACGCTGGCTGAACGACTGCCAGTAGATGCCCGGCAGTGCAAAGGCTACTAGGGGCGGGAAGCCCTCCACGTCCGGGGTTTTCGGAAAGGCCCCTTCCCCGGGCCCTTGTCCCTCTGGGATGAACATCCCCGCTGAAATGCCGGCCTGGTCGGGAAAGTCGGAGGCGAACCAGACGTTGTAGTGGACATCGTACGTGTTGGTCCCCGGCGCAACCGTCCCGTTGTGGGTGATGGGGACCTCGATGTCCCGGATCCCGTACCAGGGCGCCTCCTGAGGCGGCTGCCGCGGACCTACCCGGAAGGTCTGCCAGAGACACGCCCAAGCCCACCCTTGGCCTTCTTTGCCGGCGGGCACTTGCACGATCGCTTCCAGCCCGCCGAGCAGGTCGTAGGCCGACCTGGCATCCGCTGCGCCGCTGTGCTCAGCGCGCGCCTGGCCGAAATCGAACGAGCCTGCCAGCACCCCGTTCCACTCGTTGAGGTCGAAGCTAGCGTAGGCGCGGGCTGCATAGCGCGAGAGGTGGGCCAGTTGCGCCGTGGCCGTCCCGGCGGCCAAGTCCACCTTGGTCTGCAGGTTCTGGTAGGGCGGGCGGGCCGCCGCTGCGGCTGCCGCCCCGAGGCCACTTTGCCCCTCGGGCTCCGGCCCCGGCAGCACCTGCATGATCGCCACGTCCTCGGGCTTGTAACCCTTCGGCACATCCGACGGTTTGTAGCGGACGGTGAACGTCGCGGATTGCGCGAGCCGCAGCCCATCGGGCTGCAGGTCGTAGACCGGGCCCACCGCCGGACCCTTCCCGGGTTGCAGCTCGGCAATGGAAACCTCGGTATCGGCCGTAAGTGCTCCAGGGGGGATGGTGAGTATGGCCCGGCCCGAAGGAGCGGTCAGTTCGCCCCCCTTGCCGGCGGGCATCAGCCGGGCAGTCCTGGGGGGGCTTGGATTCTGAGCAGCCACTAGGCCGGGCAATTCTGAGATATCGCTTGTCGATGGTAAGAGCAATGTCAAAAAGCAAAGCGCGGCAGAGGCCATACTGACAACCATGATGCCGTGTTGATGTCTTTTTTTAGGTTGCTCTAACGAACCCATTCATCCCCTCCTCAGGCCCGGCCCAGGCCTGGCCAATCATTGTGGGGAAGTATAGGTATCAGCTCGAAGAGATGTCAAGAGAAGCCCAAGCTCGACGACGATGAGCTAATTTTTTGGTTTTGGTAATTTATTGTGTGTCGCCGAATTCTACACATCTGAAGCTTCGGTTCGTGGCGGCGAAGCCACCGCGTCCAACGCAGCCTTCCAGGAATATAGGGCGAGGATGTCGGGCTATGAAAGAGATATTTCATTCCTCAGGGGCAGGGCCGATAGGAATTCGTTATCTATTGGCCTTTGCCGAGTTCTATGAAGAGCAGGAGGACTTTTCTTTAGCGTACATTTCCCGGGCCCGGTCTTCGAACTCCTTGTAGGCCCGGGAGCGGTCGATGAGGCTCTGGAAATCGACGTCGGCGCCGTCGAATTCGGGGCCGTCCACGCAGGCGAAGCGGGTGGCGCCGCCGACGATGACGCGGCAGGCCCCGCACATGCCCGTGCCGTCGACCATGATGGAGTTCAGGCTGACGACCGTCTTGATATGGCGCTCCCGGGAGATGTCGCAGATGGCCTTCATCATCAGGACGGGACCGACGGCCAACAGATAATCGACCTTCTCTCCCTGGTCGAGTATCTGCCGGAAGGCGTCACTGACGAAGCCGTGCAGCCCCTTCGACCCGTCGTCGGTGGTGATGACCAGACGGTCGCTGAGGCGGGCCAGGTCCTCCTCCAGGATGAGATGCTGGTGCGTCCGGCCGCCCAGGATGGTCACCAGATGATTGCCGGCTTCCTTGAGAGCTTTGGCGATGGGATAGACGCAGGCGCAGCCCACGCCGCCGGCGATGCACACCACTTGGCCAAAGTTCCGGATCTCGGTAGGCCTGCCCAGGGGACCCACCAGGTTCAAAATTTCATCGCCCACCTTAAGGTCCTCCAGCATCATCGTCGTCTTGCCCACTACCTGGAAGACGATGGTGATGACGCCTCGATGCGGATCTTTTTCCAGGACGGTCAGGGGAATGCGCTCGCCGCGGTCGCTGACCCTGAGGATGACAAACTGCCCGGCCTGATGTTTCCTGGCCACCTCGGGAGCCTCAACCTCGATCCGGTACACGCTGGGAGCGATGAGTTCTTTCTTCAGTATCTTGGCGCCCATGGGGCCTCCGCTTTCGTCAAAATAAGACACCTATTATTGATAGATGGGGGGCCGTTGTAAAGAGATATAATGCATGGTTAAGTTTAGAACAAAGAGTGTTAAAGGAATAGCGATAAAAACAAGAAAATCGCCTATGCTATAAATTGATTTCCAAGTACCAAATAGATTACATAACTAACATAATTTGGATTTATTTTTTCTCTGATAGCCCTGCTTCCTGAGATAATTGCATTACTAATCTTTTACCCATAGAATAATTCTTTTTTGCGTCACTAACTAGTTCGTGAATGTTTTTATATTCTAAAATATGGCGTACAATTTTGTTCCGGTTTTTATTGTATTCTCTGAGTCTCTTAATTATACTTGGCCGTCCGCCCGTTAATTCGAAATAGTCAATAAGCCGTGAAAAATAAGCATCCCCATCCCAGTACTTCTTAAATGCTTTCTTTCTACTGCCTACTTTTGTTGTGATGGCTGTTCTTAATGCCGCTTCAGTCAATGAGGCCTGCAAGATAGCCGACTCAATGTAAGCCTCTCTTTGCATACCTGCTGCAATTTTTGCTCTTAATCGAATTATATTGACAATTGCAAGGTTAATTTTGTCCCAATATTTTTTCATATTATCAATTTGTTGCCAGCCAAGTCATAATTATTTCAATTTTATCTAAATAAATCATCCAGCTCGCAAGAAAGCAGGGCCGATTTATTTAGCACAATCTGCTCTCTCTGGTTCAAATTATCTGCCGTCATTCTGATAACCTTTGTAATTATTTTGTCGCGTAGAATTATTCTGCCTGTTTTCCTGAAATATGCCTCCGTTTTTTCATAAAATAATGTTACATACTGCTTTAACTTGTCGCTCAGCCGATCTTTCATATCGCCCTCAACTAACTGGATTATTTTATCATCTATTTTTATTGGTAAATCTCCCTCGCGAAAATCCATCCAGTAGTCGCTGATAGTGTAGACAATTCGCACTGACCCTCCTTCTTCCGTTCTATAGCGATATACAAAAGAATAATTGTCAGTATTAAAATCCTGATGCACCCGTATGCTTTCCAGTGTAGTTACGGCGTTGATTTCGTATTCATTAAGAAGCCGCAAGTAGCTTTCTCGCCAGTTCATCAGCCAGTGCTCAATGTAGATTTGATTTACAAAAAGTGGTGTAAGGTCATGTTTAAGGTTATTGTTACTTACTCTATTCATTTGAATTGTAAGTTTGTCAAAAAGCGCTTGCGGATCTTTAACATCGATGCCCTTTGCCATAAGGTAATCAAGATCGGGAACTACTTTTTTATTCATATACCAGAGCAGATCATAGATATCGCGCCCTTTTTCTTCATACATCGCCTCACCCACTCCGCGAGTCCCGCGCAGAAAAATTGCAGCAATCTTGCTCGCCATAAGCGCAGACATATTGTAAGTGGTAACTACAAATGAAAGCTGGTTGCGATTTATCGGCCTGCGCTCAGTTACTGTCTTTGGAGCATTAAAATGATTAAGGTCAATTTTAATATGTACCTGCTTTGAGGGGTGGCCAATGCTTAGCTCTTTGCCGACATTAAACTTAAGGAGCAATCCTCTGCCTGTGGTTGTTTTTATCGTGAGAAAATCGGGTTCAGTAGCATAAGTGCTCGCGAAATGTTTTTCGATATCTTTTTTCAATTTCTCTAAAAACATTTCTGTTATCGTATGGGATATTTCAAAATCCAAATCAACTGACATGCGATCTAGATCGTGAATAACACGAAGCGCAGAGCCGCCATACATAATCCATCTGCTATATTCCGGGTGATGATAAATAAAATTAAGAACGTAAAACTGCAACTCTTCTTTTAGAGTATTACGCTTTGTTTCCGCATCAATCGCGCTATACGCGGAAAGGTCTTCAAGCTTTCTTTTTAATGTACTGAGAATCTGTTCACTCATGGCTTAAATATTTTTTAATCATTGCGTAAAAAGCGGCTCGATCTTTTCTATTCATTTCTTCAACGTCAATGCGCAATTCCTCAATCAGCATGTTTATATCTTTAAACCGCACACCGCGAAACTGATGCGTTTTAAAATAAAGTAAATCAAAAAGTGCCTTTGGGGACGACGCAATAAAAAAATCAAACTTGCCTTTCGGTGAGGTAGGCGTTCCTTTAGCCAGAGTGAAATCAGAAAACAACTCTTTTTTTATCGTCTGGTAAGTAAAAGTTCCTGCTTTTGTTTTGTAAGTCCGGGTTACCTTTGGCGTAATTGAGGTTATAGCGTAGATCGATTCAGTAGTTAAATTATAATACTGGAGTGCTGACCACGAACTTACATATGACGGCGTCCGTAAAATGTTTGCAAGATAAAATGAATACGAAATATCACCCCTATTTTTGCTAAAAAAATCATCGGCCACATAAAGGCCTTTTTTGAGCAGGATAATTTCTTTGCTCCTCAAAAAGCGGCTGATATAGGTATCAACCGAGATGCTTTTAAGCTCTAGTTGTCTGCCAAGCTGCTGTATGGTTCTTTTATCAAAGTATGGCAAGGACCTGAGCTGTGCAATTAGATTCTTTCTGCTTTTCATAATTATGACAATACTGTACTAATTATGAAATATCCTGTCAAGCCCCCTTGCGCCCTGCTCGTATTGTCACATCTATATTATGGAGGGGGGAGTTCAAAGCTCGAGTTCGCTATTTGGTAGGTCTTTGCAGTGCCCTCTGGCACTGGATGAAGCGATACTTCCCAAGTACTATATTCGGTTCCATTATTCAATTCGCGTTCTTCAAACCTAAATGACTCATAAAACTCCGATGTTCCAAATAGCTTGCAGAAGCGTCGATCGGCAAGCCAATAGTTGCCGAACTGAAAACGAAGGCGATATGTTCCTATGGGGATGGAAGTCATTATGCCGGACTCTCTTTTCCGAATATAAATTGCCCGACGAGGGTATCCCAAATTGTCATCTATTAGAACGGCTACTGCATCTTTATCTGTGCCATTGGTAATCCGCAGACTGCCCAAACCACCACGCCAATGGCCCCCCAATTCTTCGCCAGATATAGGCCGAAGGAACGCCCCCATGGGACAGTCCGGTTGCTGAGGCAGTTGTAAAGGCCTTTCTTTGGCGTAGGGCGTACCTAAGGTGGATGAAACGGAGTGAAGATCTGGTCGGGACGATGGCTTCCTTGCGATGGTTTGCCAGACAATTAATAAAATTGCCGCACCGAGACAAGCATATATCCAGGCAAAATGCTTACCCTTTGGGCGAGTTTGCGAGGTTTTAGAAGCTTGCGATTTGCCATTATATATATTGTTTTGATTTTTATGAGTTTCTCCTGCCGCCTGCCTGGGCAAAGATATGCTTTGATCTGGCGGTTGAATGTTTATAATTCTTCCGCATTTCTTGCACTTGATCTTATGCCCGGCGTGCTGTTCGTCAGCGTGATATATTTCCCCACAACTACATTTAATGGAGAACATTGCATACCTCAGTATTCGTCTCAATGGAAAAACTTTGCATCGCTAAACCC
>JBAVVA010000182.1:0-26453 GCA_049697055.1 Candidatus Aminicenantales bacterium | reverse complement strand
CTGCCTCCCTTTCTCGGGCGCGGCTTCAGCCGCGCCCTGCGACCAAGGGGACGTCTACCCTTGGAACCCCTGACGATCGGCCAGGCGCCGATCGTCGACGGGTTTCGACGGCTTCTGACATATTCTTGTCGGCAGGTGAGCAGCCTGAGCTTCCGCAGGAAGCGAGTTGCGCAACCGCCGAGAATATGCCGGAGACACCTCCAATTTTGAACCAAAATTTTATTAAACCCCCAGAGCCCCCTTTGGCAATAAAGGGGGCGAAAGGAAGGTGTCTCCGGAGAGGTCGGAGAATCCGCGGCGTGAAGAACCGCGGCCGGGCGCCGAGCCCATCCCCAGGCCCTGATCTTCTCCTTGCCACACTTTTCGCCGTAGAGCCGATTATAATCTTGACTCATGAAAAATGATGGCTTTATGATAAGGACGGGCCGGCCATGAAATTCCAAACGGTCATCGTCGGAGCGCTGGAGACAAACTGCTTCCTGGTTTATTGCCCGCAGACCTTGGACTGCGCCATCGTCGATCCCGGCGCCGACCCGGGCCGGATCTTCCTGGAGATCTCCCGCCTCAGCCTCAAACCGGTCATGATTCTCAACACCCATGGCCACCTTGACCATACCGGGGCCAACAAAGACATGAAGGAACATTACGGCGCACCCCTCCTTATCCACGCCGCCGACAGCGGCCTGCTCAGCTCCCTCGAGCAGAATGAGCTCCGTTTCCTGCTGGGGGCCAAAGATTCGCCCCCCGCCGACAGCTTCCTGGAAGATGGACAGGCTATCCCCCTGGGCCGCGGCTCGCTGCGCGTGCTTCACACCCCCGGCCATACGCCGGGAAGCGCCTGCTTCCTGGGCGACCATTTTCTTCTATCCGGCGACACCTTGTTCTTCGAGGGCGTGGGCCGCACCGATTTGCCCGGAGGGTCTGCCCGCCAGCTCGAGGAATCGATCCGGACCAAGATCCTGACCCTGGACGACAGCCTGACGGTCCTGCCGGGCCATGGACCGCCCACCTCCGTTGGGCAGGAAAGGAGCAACAACCCTTTTCTCGCATGAGGTCCCCTCTTTCCTCCCAGGACCTGCTTCGCTCCTTTCTGGAATTTTTAACGGTGGAAAAGGGGCTGTCGTCCAATACGACCTTATCCTACCGTCGCGATTTGCACAGCTACATTCTTTTTTTGAATCAGGTCCAAAGTCAGCCCTTGAAAGCGGGCGAGGAGGATCTTATTCGCTTCATTCACCGGCAGAGCCGGGCCGGGCTGGGGGCCAGATCCCAGGCCCGTCTCATTTCCACCCTCCGGTCCTTTCACAAGTTTCTGGTGCTGGAAGGGCTGCGCGACAAGGACCCCACCGCCAACCTCACCCCTCCCCGCACCTGGCTGTCCTTGCCCAAGTTCCTGACCGTGGAGGAGGTCGAGCGTCTGCTGGAACAGCCGGAATCGGGCTCCGTTCATGGGCTGAGAGACCGGGCCATGCTTGAAGTCCTCTACGCCTCCGGGCTGAGAGTGTCGGAGCTTGTTTTGCTGAGAACGAACGACCTGAACTTGAAGGACGGCTTTTTGATCTGCAAGGGCAAGGGAGGCAAGGAACGGGTCGTCCCCCTGGGATCCTCAGCCGCGCGGGCAGTCAGGCGGTATTTGGAAGAGGCCAGGCCCAAGCTGTCCAAAAGACCCACCCCGATTCTGTTCCTCACGGTCCGGGGAGGCGCCTTCACCCGCCAGGGATTCTGGAAACTTCTCAAGGCCTATGCGGCCAAGGCCGGGCTACCGGACAAAATCAGCCCGCATGTCCTGCGCCATTCCTTCGCCACCCATCTCTTGGAAAGGGGGGCCGACCTGCGCTCGGTGCAGCTCATGCTGGGACACAGCCAGATCACCACCACTCAAATCTACACTCATGTCAGCCGGGAGAGGCTGCGACGAGTCTACGACAAATATCACCCCCGGGCCTGACGGATCAAGAGCCCCTCCGCCGCGCCTCTTGACTCCCACCTTGACTTCCCCTGGCGGAAGTCAAGATGCCTTCGAGGGACAACTAGGTCTGAGGAAAGGAGATTCGCGGTCTTTCAGCCTGCCTCTGGGCGAGACCGGCCGAGGGCCGGATGAAGACCTTGGCCGTGACTTGGTGGTCGTTCAGCAAGGAGATGTCCTGGTCCTGTGTCTCCAGCCATAGCCGGCGCCTCCAGCTCCAGGCAAAATTCCGCTCGACCGGATTGGCGTCGATGAGGTCGGCGGGAAGCTCCACAAGATTCGAACCCTTGGTGACATGAGCGTCATAATTAATGGACGAAGAATGGAAGCCGCTCTTGGCCGTGCGGGGCAGGTCAAGCTCGACCTTCTCAGCCGAGGGATGGACGGGGACGATGAATCCCTCCAGGCTGAAGGCAATGTGGATGACATTTTTTTCATGGAGAACATAGAGATAGTTGAAGGAAGGCCCGGCCGGAAAATTGGCCGTGGTCAGGATGATGCTGAGCTCGGGCAAGGATGAGGTCTCAGTGGCTTTCCAATCCAGCAGGCGCGTTTCGCGTTGAATGAGGCGGAAGTCCTCTTCGTCCTCCTCCATGGTTCCTTCCCAGATCAGGGTAAAGGCCAAGTCGCCGTTGTAGGTCACTCCTCGGTCGATGACCTGATAGCGTCCCGTCGTCTGCAACGTCAATCGGAGGTCCCAGGCCCTGGAGCCCGGCCGGCCCACGGCCGGAAAATAGAGGCAGAGGGCCAACCCCAGGCCCAGGCTGGCCGGCCAAAACTTACTGCCCGCTTTCATGGTTGAACATCCCATTCGTAATTTTACTGTGGAGAAAGACGATTTGACAAGGCGGCCGCGGTACGGTCCTAGGCTTTGTACCTCAATAGCGCGCCGATCTTGCCGTAGTGGCCGATCTTGGAAGCCGGGCTAATGTGCTTGACCCCGGATTTTTTATCCCAGGCCAGCTCCACCGCCTCGTCCACGATGTCCTGGACCGCCAGGGTCGGTTTCCGGCAGGACGGGCAGGTCTTTTCCTCGACATAAAGAAAGCGGCAGCGCGGGCAGAGAGTGCCCGGCGCCGAATATTCGCGGCCGACCAGCAGGGTCAGGGCTTCCCCCAAATTGAGGCTGCGCAGAGTGTCGCGAAGGCCGGACACCGCCAGGCCGCCCTTTTCCAGTTCCGAAATGAACTTGAGGATGAGACTGTCCTCTTCCTCCTTTTTCAGCTTCTTCTCCAGTTCGGCCGATTCTTGAAGGACTTTATCCGGACTCACCCCGGGCTTGAGCCGAAGCCCGGCCCGGACCTTCTTTTTGAAATAGGGATGGAACTGCGCTTCCAGGTCCGGCCGGAGCTCGTCCGCACAGCTTAAGAATAGATAGTCGAAGTTATGGGCCTTAAACAGGTTAAAAGTGGTCTGGGCCACTTTCTTGAAATGTTCCAGAAGGCGGGCTTCCACGTGTCGCTCGATCCGTTTGGAATCAGTGCCTTCGAACCCGCCCTCCTTGACCTTGCTCGGAACGTCCGACCTGAGATGGTCGAGCGGCCCGACCTGGCCTAGGTGGACGGAGAACCAGCTGGCGTCCCGCCGGTCCACCAGCAGGGCGCACAGGCGGTGGGATTCGTCGAGCACAACCGAGAGGGGCTTGACGTAAGGGTTGTAGTCGAAGACGAGGCGGTTGCGGGGCGCGCTGCCCAGGTCGAAATCCTGCCAGAAGCCCTCTTCCTGGCAGGAGAATACAGCCAGGCCGGGCAGGCTGGAGCCAAGGATTTGCTGGGCGCCCCAGGCGTTGATCTTTTCCAGGTCTCCGGCCAATGACTCTTTCTGAGCTTTGCTCAGGTCGAGCGCCTGGATCCGCTGCCGGCCTTGATGGAGGATATTCTTGAGGGCCAGGCCGATCTCCTTTTTGGTCAGCCGGCTTTTGTCCCGGTCGAGATAGAATGAGGTGGTCAAGAACTTAGAGCTATGAAATTTAGCAAGCTTCTCCACCTGACTCCGCTCTTCAAGTTTCATTTTTCCTCCTCAATGTGTTTAAGGCCAAAATCGCTCAGCCCGCAAGGTTTGGATTTTAGAATTCGGAGAGGGTCCAGAGTGAGGCCGATAAGAACGCGCTCCACTTCTTAAAACATAAGAAATAAAACGCTTATTTGTCAAGTCAATTATTTGGATGAGAATTCAAGATATTGGATTTATTGTTTAAAATTCTTTGACTTTTAGTTTCATATTATTAATTCTAAATAAATTAATTTTTGTACTTATTGGCATATTATTTGCATATGACTAAATTAGAAGAAGGGAGTTTTTTATTCATCGTGGAAAGTCTTTCTTCATTGTTTACTCACAAAAGTGCTGACAATATGACCTCTTTGGTTAAGTTGTCCTGGATTTCCATTGATGAGAGGATGTGGACCGTTCTATTGCGTAAATTCTCTTGGAGACTTCCTTCTGTAATTAGAGAAAAAAGGGGGTGGAAGTAAAAAGTCAAAAACGAAGGGATATGGGTTGGGTTCTCCCTTTAAATCAGGGAGAGGGCAAGAAGTTTTAATGGAGGGAAATTTGAAGAAAATATTTATTCCCATTGTAATCGCTTTCTGTTTAGGTTTGATCTTCACCTCGACGGCGACCGCCCAGGAGTTGACCGGCTCCATCAAGGGCACGATCCTCGATAAAGACAGCAACCCGCTGCCGGGCGTGAAGGTCACGGCTGCCTCTCCGGCATTGATGGGCATTCAGACCTTCACCACCGCCGCCGCCGGCTCCTTCCGCTTCCCCGCCCTGCCGCCCGGGACCTACAAGGTCACCGCCGAGCTGCAAGGGTTCAAGACCGTGGAGCGGGGGAACGTCATCGTCCGGGTGGGCATGGTGGTCACCATCGACATCAACATGGAGATGACCGCCATCATGGAAGAGGTGACCGTCACGGCCGCCTCGCCGGTAGTGGACGTCCAGACCAGCAAAATCGCCGTGGTCATGGACAGGGAGCTCCTGAAGAACATCCCCATGGCCCGCGACCTGTATGACATCGTGAACTCCGCGCCGGGGGCCATCTCCGAAGGCCAGACCTACCGCCGCACCTCGTCCATCCACGGCGCCACGGTCCGCAGCAACACCTACGCCTTCGACGGCGTCAACATGAACGACCCGGTGGTCATGTACCCCTTGACCAACATCAACTTCGACGTCATGGACGAGGTGGAGATGATCACCGGCGGCATGCCGGCCTCGGTGGGCTACACCGACGGCGCCTACATCAACATCGTCACCAGGTCCGGCGGAAACCGCCTGTCGGGCGGCCTGGTCCTGTTTTATAGCGCCGAGGGCCTGAACAAGCGCCTGTGGACGGACGAGCAGTACACGGCCATGAACGTTGCCAAATCGGCCATAGACAAGAGCAACATCGACGGTTCGCTGACCCTGGGCGGCCCCATCATGCCAGACAAGCTGTGGTTCTTCGCCAACGGCCGCTACCTCAAGCGCGAGCAGATCACCAACTTCATCGGGCCTTATACGGACTTCCTGGGCCGGACCCACAACCCCTACAACTGGACCCACCAGGAAATGATGGGGTTCGGCAAGCTCACCGGCCAGCTCTCCTCCAAGCTGAAGCTCATGGCCATGTTCAACTACATCGACATCTACCGTCCGATGTACGAGGAGCCCGGCGCCTATCTGCCGTTCGAGGGCACCCGTATTTGGGACCACGAGAAAGGCCTTACCGGCAACGGCCAATTGAGCTACATCCTCGACCAGAACACCTTCCTGGACCTGCGCGCGGGGTATGTCTCCCGCGTGTTCCCCCTGCCCCTCCAACCGGACGTCCAAGATCTCCCCCGCATCCGCGATTACGGAAGCCTTTACGGCAATGGCGGAGACGCTAGTCTGACCAACTCCCGGTTCAACGAGGAATATCTGCGCAAGAGAATGCAGGGCGGCCTGTACTTCACCCGCTTTCAGGACAACTTCCTGGGCGGTAGCCACGAGTTTAAGGGCGGCGTGGAGTACGAGGATGCCTACGGCAATTGGGATTGGTGGCGCGCCGACAACATGATTTGGTACACGGACACACGCTACCCCCCGAAAAACTACTACTTCGGGGCGGCCGGCCCGGGCTACACGGCCTTTTACATCTGCGGCACGGAAAAGGGCTCGACCAAGATCGAGGACCGCGCTTATCGCATCGGCGCCTACCTCCAGGATTCGGCCACCTTCTTTGAAAGGCTGACCCTGAACGTCGGCATCCGCTATGACCGGTCCGGAGGCTGGAAGCCGGCCTGCACCAAGACAGCCGGGGCCGCCCTTTCGTACTGGGTCGGCGAAAACGTTGTCCGGCCCTACGTTGCCGCCGCCTACCCCGTCAACTTCCCCACCGGCCTCAACCCCTTTGGCGATTCGACTGCGCCGGAGTGGAAGAACATCATCACCTGGAATTCTTTCTCGCCGCGCTTCGGCTTGACCTATGACCTGTTCGGCGACGGCACGACGGCCGTGAAATTCTCCTTCTCCCGCTACACCGAGTACCTGATGCTCCAGTACTTCTCCACGCTCCATGCCTTCTACCCCCGCTCCTGGGGGTTCAACTGGGTTGACACCAGCGGCGACAACTACCCCAACATCGGCGATACCTACACCGTTTACGGCGCGCCCGACTTCCGGGCCATGGACCCTGAATTCTCCAAACAGAAAGTCGACCCCAGCGCCAAGTCGCCCTATAACGACGAGCTCACGGCGGGCATTCAGCGCGAAATGTTCAAGAACTTCTCGGTCGGCCTTAATTTCATCTACAAGAAAAAGACGGGCATCCTGGATGACGCGCTCTACTCGCCCGACCTGGCGGCCTTCTGGTACAGCATCGACCAGTCTGTGGCCCAGCAGTACTGGATCCCCTACCGGACCACCGTTCCCGCAACCGACAAATACCCGGCTCAGGAGGTGACCTTCTACGTCCGCCGCAACGATTCCCCGCAGGTTTTCTACCGTTTCACCAACGTTCCCGAGCTCTACCGGAAATATTTGGCTGTAGAGTTCCTCTTCAACAAGCGGATGTCCAACGGCTGGCAGGTCAATGGGTCGGTCGTTTACAGCAGCGCCACCGGCAACATTGGCGGCATGTACGACCAGTCCTGGGGATGGACGGGCTCGGGCGACAACCCCAACGCCTTCATCAACGCCGACGGACCGACGAACATCGACCGGCCGCTCCAGATCAAGCTCATGGGCACGGCCATTCTGCCCTTGAACATTAACTTCAGCGCCTACTACCAGTACTTCAGCGGCGCCCCCTGGAACAGGTACGCCAGCATTCGGCCCGATACGGCCTGGTGCACGGCCAACAACACCTACCGTGACTGGTACGGGGTCAACATCGAGCCGTGGGGCACCCGCCGCGATCGCCCCTGGAACCAGCTGGACGTTCGGCTGGAGAAGGAGTTCTCGCTGGGTAACTGGGGCCGGCTGGGCGCCTACATCGACGTGATCAACCTCCTGGGCTTCACGGGCGTGAACCTCGGCCTGGACGACACCTACCGTTGGGATTCTTCGGCTGAAGGGTTCAGCCAGTCTGGCACCAAGACCCTCAACACCACCTACAAAGTCATCAGCTCCGCCTTTGGCGTCACTACCGTCAGGGCCACCTTCCGGTTCAGCTTCTTCTAAGCTCCAGCTCTCCGCGGAAGCACAGAGCCCCTTCCGGCCCGAGCCGGAAGGGGCTTTTTTTGGGGGATACAGGGGTAGCGTTTCGGCGCCTTGTCGTGGTTTTTAACGCTGTATCCTAAATGATTAAAGTATATTTTATTTTTTTAGTTTCTCTATAGTGGCGATGATGTTTTTTACCTGAGCTACCTCGGGATTCTGAGGGTCACTCTCCACGAACTTGGAGAAGTATTCGATGGATTTGGTGTAGTCGCCCTTGTTGAGGTAGGCGTAGCCCAGCTTCAGGTACGGTTTGGGCCAGTCCTTTTTGATCTGGACGGCCAGCTCAAAATAACGAATGGCCTCCTCAGTCTGCTGGTTGGAGAAGAAGACTTCGCCCACGTTGTAGGCGGCTACCTCATCTTCGGGGGAGATGTCCACGGCCTGTTTGAAGAAATCCTGGGCCTTGGTCAGGTCCCCTTTCATCAAATCAACCTCGCCCAGACCCGATAGGGCTCGGATGGCGGTGGCCTTGTCCTTCCGGTAATCCCCAAAGGCGGCCGCAGTCTTGTCCAGGACGAGTTTGAACTCGGCCTCGGCTTTGTCCCATTCCTTTTTTTTCAGGTAACAGGAACCGATGCTGAGATGGATCTGATAGATGTCGGGATATTTCAGCAGAAAGTCCTCGAACACCTGGAGGGCTTCGTCGGCTTTGTCTTCTTGGAGCAGGGCGTTGCCCTGGTCGAACATTTTGAGCGACTCTTCGTCCGCCAGCAGGGCCGCCATCCCGGTCAGCTTTTTCAGAGTGAAGAGAATGGGCGGGTTGCGGGTCAATTGCTGGACCTGATAGTTGATCTCGGAAGAGGTGTAGCCTTTCTTGGCGGCGGTGACCTTCCAGCGGCCGGAGCCCATGCCGGCCACGGCGAAATGGCCTTTCTTGTCCGAGACACCTTCCAGCACGGTCTGAGTCTGGAGGCTTTGGACGACGACCTTGGCTCCTTCCACCGGATTGCCGTTATCGTCCATCACCTGGCCGTTAACCCGGCCCTTGCCCAGGCTCTCCTGGCCCAGGACAGAGAAAGGCAGGGCTAAGAGCAAGGCTAGGCCAAGCGGCAGACAGCCCCGGTTGAAAACGATTTTGCGGAGGAGAGAGCTCATGCGAATTCTCCTTGTTTCGTGTATCGACCCGAGAAAAATTATCCCATAAACTTCAGTGACAGTTCAAGGGCAGATGAACTGCGGGTGGGCGGGGACTAGCGCCGAGCCCCTCCCCGTGAATCAGACGATAGGAGATGCTCCTTCAATGGATTAGGCACCTACATTTTGAAGGGAAGAAGCTTGTCCACAAACTGATCCCCGTTCTCGTTCTCTAATTTCATTAGAATGAGATGGTTGCCCTTGTTCAGGCGATGCTCAACCGGTATTCTGGCCTCCCAAACCGCATCAGGATTCTTGTCCAGTTCGGACTGAGTGATATCCAGAGTGTGCCGGACCGTATGTTCCCAGAGAATCATCGAGGAGGCATCCTGGACTTCGATGTCGAGCTTGAGATCGGCTCTGTATCGAGTGTTGCTCTTTAGGAAGATGATCTTTTTATAGGGCAAGATGACATGAATCAGGAGGTTTGAGTTCGCGGCCTTGTCTTCCTGCTTGAGCAGCTCCCACTGGAAGTCGAACAGAGCCCAGAGGAAACGGGGTTTGGCCTGGACGTTCTCCTCCTTGTACAGCTCGTGGGTGAATTCCATATTGGGCTGGAGCAGGGAGTCGATGCCGCCGGGGATGAGCTGGTTCAGGTTGGTGGCCAGGACATAGTTGCCCGTTCCGTCCGAGTCCACGAAAACGAGCTCGACCTGACTGGGCTTCTGCAGAGAGGAGAAAAGATTGTAGTAGGTCCAGACTTCGCTGGCCTTCTCCCCGGTGGCGGCTATAATCCCGCCCGTCAACTCCCGGTGGTCATCGGTGGCCTCGATGGGGCGGCCGCCCATGGGATTCGTCCGGCGCTCGTTGGGCGGGCCGAACAGGATGTAGAACCGGCCCCGTTCCGAGAGCCAGCCTGGCTGAGCGCCCCGGAACAGGCGGTTGGCTTCTTCGATTCTCCGGTAATAGGCTTCCCGGTAGTCGTTCTCCTCCGTTCCCGGAGTGGGGTTGCGCCGCTGCCAGAATTCTTCGACGAAGCGGGCTCGCGACGACGGGGGAAGCTCGAGAAAGATCTTGGACTCTTCCCCGGTGATGATGTACCGAACATGGCTGAAGAAACCCTTGCTTGTGGCGTCCAGCCGGCTCTCCAGGCTTAGCGAGGCGCAGGAGGCCACGGTCAGGGCCAGGAAAAGAATAAGAGCAAATTTGGCACGATTTTTATTCATATTTATTTCCCCTTATTATTATAAAAGATTTTCTCTTAAATATTAACCTAGGATGAGCTACGGCCTCTTTACTCAAATATGACGAATGGCTATAATGAGGGTCTCCTGAACCTGGGGCCGATCATTTCAGGTGCGGAAGTGGCGGAATTGGCAGACGCGTAAGCCTCAGGAGTTTATGGTCGAAAGACCGTGTGGGTTCGAGTCCCACCTTCCGCACCACTTACCAAGACTCAGCCGGGCGCGGCCTTCCCCTCGGGGTTGACCCTTTTTGCAACTTTTAGACTTCCCGCTGGTTATTATTTTGGAGGAATGGCTGGCCTCCGGATGGCGCTTAACTTGCAATTGCCCGGGCAGTGCATTACTTTATGAGAGTGAACATGAAATCCAAGCTCATTATCATCGTTCTCGGCCTATTGATTGTCGGCTCGCTGGTATTCGGCCAGGCCAAGAGCCTCAAGCCCAAAGACCTTCCGGGGTCCTACCGCAAATGGCTGGAGGAAGAGGTCGTTTATATTATCACTCCCCTGGAGCGGGAGGTTTTTCTCAAGCTCCAGACCGACCGGGAAAGGGACCTTTTTATGGAGGCCTTTTGGAAGCGCCGCGACCCGAACCCGGCCTCCGAGGAGAACGAGTTTAAGAAAGAGCACTACCGACGTATCGGCTACGCCAACCATTTCTACGGCCGCACCAGCACCCGCCCCGGCTGGAAGACCGACCGGGGCCGCATTTACATCATCCTGGGTCCTCCCATGGACATCGAGAGCATTGAGGCCCAGAGTTCAACCTACCCGGCCGAGATCTGGTTCTATCAGGACCAGACTTCCAAAGGACTGCCGGCCGGGTTCAACATCGTCTTCTACAAACCGCATGGAGTCGGCGATTTCGAGCTCTACAGCCCGGTCATCAACGGCCCCATGGCCCTCCTAACCTCCTACTGGGACGATCCCAATGACTATCTGACGGCCTACCAGCAGCTCCAGGAGGTCCAGCCGGACCTGGCCGAAGTGTCGATGTCTCTCATTCCGGGCGAGAATGCCACGACCATGGGCCGGCCCTCGCTGTCCTCGCAGATGCTTCTCCAGCAAGTGGAGACCGCGGGCTGGCGCCTGGTGGAGGACAAGTACGCCCAGAAGTTCTTGGAATACAAAGACATTGTCGAGGTCGACTACAGCACCAACTACCTGGACAGCGATTCGTTGGTTCGGATTTTCCGAGCGCCCAACGGCATGTTCTTTGTTCACTACGCCCTCGAGCCGGCCCGCCTTTCCGTCTCCGAAAATGAAGGCCGCTATTATGCCAATTTCAAGTTCAACGGCACTCTCACCCAGGACGACGGCAAGCTTGTCTACCAGTACGAGAAGACCATGTCCTTCAATTTCGACCAGGAACAGATGAAGAGCATCAGCCGCCAGCCTTTCACCATCCACGACATGTTCCCCCTCGTACCCGGGTCCTACAGGATGTCCCTCCTGGTCAAGAACGAAATGTCCAAGGAGTTCCTTACCCTGGAGAAGAAGCTGGTCATCCCCGACGAGCAGGCCGGCCCCTGGATCACCCCCCTTCTTCTCGCCTATAAATCTGCGGCGGTCGCGGCGGGGGCCGACAGGCTCAGGCCCTTCCAGCTGGCCGGGAACCAGCTCTACGCCCAGCCCAATCGGGTCTTCCTGAAGAGCGATACGCTCCAGCTTGCCTTTCAGGTGCTGGGCTTGAAGGGGGCCATGAGATCGGCCGGAGAGCTTGTCTTCGACTTCCTCCAGAACGACCAGGAGTTCCGCACGACGAACCGCCCCCTCAGCGACTACCCCACTCTGCCCGAGTTCATCGAATCCATCCCCTTAACCGGCTTCCCCCCGGCGCATTATAAAGTGACCGTCTCACTCCGGGCTGAGGGTCAGACGCTTGCCTCGGCCAGCGATGAGTTTGACGTGACCCCTCTGGAGGCCATGCCGAGGCCCTGGGTCTATACCAAGCTCCTGCCCGGCCCTGACGACCCGGCCTACCTTTATTTGACCGGCACACAGCTCAACAATCAGGGCCGCCTGGAAGAGGCCCAGGCCAGTCTGGAAAAGGCTGTAGCCCGCCAGCCGGAATCCAGGGAATACGCCTTGAGCCTGGCCCAGGTCTATCTGGGCCAAAAGGATTATCAGAAAGTCGATACGCTGTTGAGCCCGTTCTTCGGCCAGGCCAAGCCGCCGCAGTATGAGATCTTTATCGCCCTGGCCAGAGCTCTTCAGGACGGGGGCCAGCTCCAGCGGGCGGTGGAAGTCCTCGACCAGGCCATCACCCATTACGGCGTCAACGCCACGCTCCTCAACGCTATGGGCGAATGCTACCTGGGCCTGAGCCAGAAAGAGGAAGCCCGGGTGGTCTGGGAGAAATCCTTGCAGCTCAGCCCCGACCAGCCCGGCCTCCGCAAAAGACTCGCTGAGCTGAAGGAGAAAAAATGAGCGGACGAAAATTCCTAGCGCCTTTGATATTCATGGGGGGGGCCGGCCTGCTGGCCGTTCTTTTATTTTCCTGCCGGCTGTACAACCTGGAGAGGAAGCTTGACCCGGTCAACGCCGAGTTCCTATCCCAGGTTCGTTACATCATCAGCGCCGAGGAGCGCAAGATTTTCCTCGAGCTTCCCGACGCGGACAAGGAGAAATTCAGGGAGGAGTTCTGGCGTCGTCGCGACCCCGACCCCAGCACCGAGGAGAATGAGTTCAAGGACGAATATTTCAGCCGCATCCAAAGAGCCAACGAGCTCTTTATTGGCGAGGGCCGGCCGGGCTGGCTGACCGACCGCGGCCGGATCTATATCCTGTTCGGGCCGCCCATGGACCGGGTCCGCAACCCCATGGGGGGCGGCGAGACGGGCGCCCGCTGCAGCGAGGTCTGGTACTACAACGATTTTCCGGTTGTTTTTAACGACCCTTATTGCACAGGCGAGTATCGCCTGGTGACCTATGACCTGTCCACCCTGCAGGAGTTCAACTTGGCCTATATGCAGGAGTTGAACAAGGCCCAGGACAGGGCCCAGAGAACATTCTCTTCGGAGAAGTCGCTGTTCGACTTCAACTGGAGCCTTAAGAACAAATCTGTCACTGAATCCCGGGTGGAAGCGCTGGTGCATCTCGAGATCCCCTATGCCTCTATCTGGTTCAAATCCGTGAGCGGGAACCGGCTGGAGACGACGCTCGACCTCCAGCTTGAACTCAAGGATGCGGAGAAGAAATCGCTCTGGGAGCACAAGGATTCCACCAGCATCTCCCTGGCCGAAGAGGAGCTGAAGGACAAAAAGGGCGCCAAGCACATCTGGGACATACCTCTACTCCTGGACAAGGATGTGGACCGGCTGAGCAAGGGCAAGAACACCCTTCATATCTGGCTTAAGAACAGGACGGGGGGAGAAGAGCTGCGCAAAGTCATGGATTTTTAAGAGGCTTAGAGAAGAGCCTCTTATCGCCTTTTTTTCGTCAGCCTAAAGGCTTGTAAGGCCGCCCCTATCAGACCGGCATCATTGCCCAATTTGGCTTTTTCGATGGAGCAGCAGGCAAAGGAGGCCTTGTAGCTGCGGCGCTTGGCCTCCTCCACGGCCGCCTGGAGCAGGAAATCGCCCGTCATCATCACTCCTCCTCCCAGGACGATCTTTTCCGGGTTGAGAAGGTTGATGGTGATGCCCAGCCCGATTCCCAGGTAGGTGCCGGCTATGGTGAAGGCTTTGACGGCGGCCACTTCGCCCCGGCTGGCCTTGTCAAAAACTTCCTCGGCTTTGACGGACTTCTTGGTCTTGCTGAGGTCTTTGTAGTTGCGGACGATCTTGGGCGCGGCCGCTTCGGTCTCCAGACAGCCTTGGTTGCCGCAGGTGCACAGGTCGCCGTCCGGGTTGACGGTGATGTGGCCCAGCTCGCCGGCGAACCCGCAGCGGCCGTGCCACAGGCCGCCTCCCAGGATGAGGCCCGACCCGATGCCGGTGCCGATGGTCAGCAGGACCATGCTGCGCGTTCCGCGGCCGGCGCCGCAGCGCCATTCTCCGTAGGCGGCCATGTTGGCGTCGTTATCCACCATGAAGGGCGCATCGATGACCTTGGACAGGGCGGCTTGAAGGTCCACGTTATTCAGCTCGGAGTAGTTGGGGGATTGGAGAATTCTCTGGTCCTTGAGGCTGTAGATGCCCGGAAAGCCGAAACCGGCGGCGGCCAGGCCCCTTTTTTCTTCTCGGCGAAAATCTTTCCACAGGCCGGCGATGACGTCCAAAACCTCGGCCCATTTGGCTGGAGTGGGCAGGCTGTCTTTTCGGACCAGCTCCCCTTTGGGGTTGGCCAGCCCATACTTGAGGCTTGTCCCGCCCAAGTCGAAGGCGGCGCAGAGGGTCTGGGTCATGGTTTTTTTCCTATGGCCACGTAATTGGGAGCGGCGAACAACAGTTCGTTCAAACTGTCGATGTTCCGGTTGAGGATAGAGGCCGACTCATCGGCCGGGGGGAGGGGCCGCAGCCGTTCCTCTTCCAGGGGAGGCGGATAGCGGAGCTCGACCGCCTGGAACCCGGCTGTTTCCAGCAGGAAACGGAGGGCCAGGGGATGGACGGGCGTTCGGTGCGACATGTCCAGGAAATAGATGTGGACCAGGGCGAAGACGGACAGCGGGTTGATGGTTTCCAGGACCAGTGTTCCGCCCGGCCGGAGCTTCTGATAGGCAAGTTCGATCAACCGTCGGATGGCCTCCGGGGGAAGATGTTCGATGACCTGAGAGGAGAAGATGCCGTCAAGAGTCCCGTCCGACCTTCCGGCCAGCTCCTCCAGGAGGTCGCCCTGCCGGCAGTCCAGGCCTTTGTCCAGGCACAGCCCGACCATCTGCGAATTGAGGTCGACCCCTACGGGCCTGAATCCCCGCTCCCGGAGCAGCTGCATGAATTCGCCCCGGCCGCAGCCGAGGTCGAGCACGGTTCCTCCTCCGGGAAAGAGGGCGAGATAGTCCTCCTGTTGGCGGCGGACGTCACCCTCGTTGCCCCGAAAACGGTTTTCAAAACCGGCGTAGCGCCAGTCGCGGATGGGCTCCAGGATTTCGGCCACCTGGCCTGGGGTGGGCAGCTTTTTCTCCTCGAGCACGGCCCGCAGACGGCCCAGCCCGTCCTCCAGGGCCAGGAAGGAGCGCATCAGGAGCTTGACGTCCTCATATTCGGCGGCCAGCTTGTCCACTCGCCATTCCATGCTTTTGAAGATCATCCCCACATGATTGTTGCCCAGGGCGTCCCATTCCCGGTCTTTGGCATCCATCAGGCCGGGAGTCAGGCGGAACGCATCAAGCAGCGCGGCGGTGACCGCTTGCAGGGCTTGAACGGTTCCGGCCTGGACGGCCTTCATCTCTTGGAGGGCTTTCAAGACCTCGGCGTTGATTTCCTGCTGGGTTGTTGTTTTATCTTCGGTCTTTTTGTCCTTGGACAGGCGGGAGATCCGTTCTTCCAGCCGGGATAGGCGGTTTTCCAGAGGGGAGGCGAGGCGGGGGTCGAAGCCGGACTTTCTGAGGGATTCTATCCGGTCAAGGCGTTTGGAATAATATTCTTCCTTCTCCACCTGTTCACGGTGGAGCTTCTCGATGGTCCGCTTCATTCGTCCTTGGAGGGGGAAACGGGCTTGTCGGAGTTAATATCGTCTTTTTCTTTGCCGCCGAGGGATTTTTTGAAGTTCTTTATGCCCTCGCCCAGGGACTTGCCGAGATCGGGAAGCTTCTTGGCTCCGAATATCAACAGGGCAAGCGCCAGGATGAGAAGCAGCTCCTGGTGGCCGAGCGGTCCGATCAAAAACATCTAATCCTCCTCTAAATACCGCTGGCCTCAAAGTACTCGACTTCGGGCCAAAAGTCAAGGTGACTTCCTTTTGCGAAGGAGCCGCCGGAGGGCCAGCACCAGAATATAGATGGGCCCATGAGAGAACATGGACAGAGCGGCCGATACGGCCAACCCGATGTTCTTCCCTTTAATCATCTCTACCCCCCAGCCGAATTGGTCTTCCTTGACCAGATAGGTCCAGGTCGAGGAAGGGCCCTTGATCTTTTTCAATTCGAGGGCCGGGTCGTCTGTTTCCCGCAGACGTTTAAGCTCGGCCTCAGCAGACTCTTCGGCCTTGGCCATCATCTCCAGGAAAGCCGCCGTAGCGGATTTCTGGAATTCGCGGTCCGGCATAAGGCCGCCCAAGCTGACCAGATGGATGCTCTCCCGGGTATCGTTGACCCAGGCCAGATGATCCGCCCAACCCTGGTCGAGGGCTCGGAGGCGGACGGCCCGCTCGAGACGAGCCAGAGTGGTTTGGCCCAAGCGAGCCTCACCCCCGGCCGCGGGGCCGGGCCAAGGTAATATCCGCTCATCCGGCTGTTCTCCTTCCCGCAGGATTTGCTGGCGCTCTTCTTGAACGATTTTCCTTTGGAGCTCGACCAGGGAGGAATAGGTATACAAGGTCCGCCGGATATCGAAGTTCTGTCCTTCGATGATGCGCTGCCAATAGTCGGTTTCGCGGCGCACGGCGCCGGCCTCGGCCGTCTCTTCCCCGTCCTGAGGACGATACCGTTTGAGGAACAAATCGGTCAGGCCATAGCGTTTGAATAGCTCATCATCCAAGCTGATGAAGAAACGGGTTGAGCCCGGGTCGCCTTGGCGCCCGGCCCTTCCGCGGAGCTGATGGTCGATGCGCAGGCTCTCGTGACGATTGGTGCCGATGACATACAACCCGCCCAGGGCCACCGCTCGATCACGTTCCTTCTCCTCCGGCCCACCAAGCTTGATGTCCGTCCCGCGGCCGGCCATGTTGGTGGAGATGGTCACCGTTCCCGGCCGCCCGGCCTGGGCGATGATTCCGGCTTCTAGCTCATCGTTTTTGGCGTTGAGGACCCGGCAGGCCATCCCCGCCGCGCGGAGGTCCTGTTCCAAGTCCTCGGACTCCTTGACGCTCAATGTGCCGACCAGAACCGGTCTCCCCTCGGCCTGGACGCGCCGTATCTCCTCGACCAGCGCCCCCTGCTTGGCCTGCCGTCGGATGAAGACGGCGTCCGGCTCGTCCCGGCGGAGGCAAGGATGGTGCGGCGGGATAACGGTGACGCCCAGACCATAAAATTCGTGAAGCTCTGCCGCGGCCGGCTGGGCCGTAGCGGTCATGCCGGCCAGGCGGGGGTAGAGACGGAAATAGTGCTGAAGGGTGATCGAGCCGAAGACCCGGCCTTCCGGCCGGCGGGCCAAGCCTTCCTTGGCTTCCACTGCCGCCTGCAGGCCGTCGGGCCAGTGACGCTTGTCCATGACCCGGCCGGTAAATTCATCGACGATCTCGATGCGGCCCTGCCGGACGATATAGTCGATGTCACGCCGGAGGAGAGCCTGAGCCTGAAGGCTGCAATACACGGATTCCAGGAGCCGTTGATTTTTCTCTTCGAACAGGCTGCCGCAGCCGAGGGCGGCCTCCAGGCGCTCCAGCCCCGCCTCGGTCAGGAAAACGTTGCGGTGCTCGGCGTCCGTTTCGTAGTCCCGGCCGGCGGCCAGGCCTTTGACCAGGGGGGCCAGGCTTCCGGATTCTAAGTCAGACCGGCCGGAAAGGCCGGCGATGACCAGGGGGATGCGCGCCTCGTCGATGAGGATGGAGTCGGCCTCATCAACGAGCGCGGCCTGGAACGGCCTGTGGACAAGGTCCGCCCGGGTATAAGCCAACTGGTCGCGGAGAAAATCGAACCCCGCCTCCTTGGCTGTGGCATAAGTCACCTCACAGGCGTAGGCCGCCCGTTTGTCGGCCGGGCTTTGTCCTTCCTGAATGCAGCCGGGGCGGAGGCCCAGGCAGCGATAGATCGGCCCCATCCAGGCCGCGTCGCGCCGGGCCAGGTAATCGTTGAAGGTCAGGACATGAACGCCGCCGCCGGCCAGGGACCACAGGCAGGCGGGGAACACGGCGGCCAGGGTCTTGCCTTCGCCGGTGGGGAGCTCGGCAACCCGGCCGCGGGCCATAGCCAGCCCGGCCAAGATCTGGCAGTCATGAGGATCAAGGCCGACTGCGCGACGGCTGGCTTCCGCGACAAGGGCGAACATTTCGGGCAGGAGTTCGTCCAGAGCCGCGCCCCGGCGGGCCTCTCCCGCCAGACGCTCCGTCCGCCGCCGCAGATCATCGGCTGATGATGTGTGGAGATCCAGGGCCCGGATCTCTTCGAGGCAGGCCCGATAGGGCCTGAGGTCCGTTTCGGGAAGAGAATCTCCGTTGGGATGAATCTTTCTTCGTATTTTTTGCCACAAGCTGCTTGAACGCATTGGACTGAACCTCCTTTATTCCGGATGCGGGGAATGAGATAGGGCTGCTGACGGAAATCGTCAGCCGGCCAAAGGAGGGCTGCGGAAAGGTATCCGGCAGGAACGGAGGGCGGGAGAGAACGCCGGCTGCGGCCCGAGGGTCCGCCTGAATACGGCGAGTTCAAAGAAAAGAAGGGTGATGGGTAGAAAAACCAGGGGAGGGATGAGGAGCGCCAGGACCAGCAGGACAGGCAGCCAGAGGATCGCCCTCCAGCGCGCCGGTCTCGGCCATCCCGGATCGATGACTACTCCTCTCATTTATTCTTGCCTGAAGCAATAAAAATAAGCCCTGCGGCCATTCTTGTCAACAGCTTCATCATTTTATTGAACCCCCATATCGATTAGAATAGACCCATGCTGCCGACGATCGAATGGAAGGACGGCCGGGTGAAGATGATCGACCAGCGTCTTCTCCCCGACCGGGAGGTCTATGTTGAATGCCGGGATTATGAGCAGGTGGCCGAGGCCGTAGAGGCCATGGTCATCCGGGGCGCGCCGGCCATCGGGGTGGCCGCGGCCATGGGGCTGGCCTTGGGTTTTGACCGCCAGGCCAAGGCGGCCGGCTCGGCGGCCGAAGTTTTCAACCGCATCTCCCAAAGGCTGGGACGGACCCGGCCCACGGCCCGCAACCTGTTCTGGGCGCTGGAGCGGATGAAGAGCGTTTTCCTGGCACATAAGGGCTTGGACCTCGGAGCCCTGAAACAACGCCTGATCGACGAAGCCCTGGCCATGGAGAAAGAGGACATCGAAGCCAACCGGGCCATCGGCCGTTTCGGCCGCAGCCTGATTAAAGACGGCGAGAATATCCTCACCCACTGTAACGCCGGCGAGCTGGCCACGGCCGGCTACGGCACGGCCCTGGGTGTCATCCGGGCGGCCCATGAGGAGGGGAAGAGGATCAAGGTTTATGTGGACGAGACACGGCCTTTTCTTCAGGGCGCGCGGTTGACCGTCTGGGAGCTGGCCCGCGCCGGCATCCCCTATATCCTCATCACGGACAACATGGCCGGTTGGCTGATGAAACAGGGCGAGATCAGCCTGGCCTTGACCGGCGCGGACCGCATCGCTCGCAACGGCGATTCGGCCAACAAAATCGGGACCTATTCGGCGGCCGTCCTGGCCCGGGAGCACGGATTGCCCTTCTTTGTCGCCGCGCCCTTCAGCACCGTGGATATGGCTCTAGAGCACGGCGGCCAAATCCCTATCGAGGAGCGCGACGGCCGCGAGGTGCGCGAGGTGGGCGGCTGCCGCATCACTCTGCCCGAAGCGCCGGTGCGCAACCCGGCCTTCGACGTCACCCCGGCCCGCTTCATCGCCGCCATCATCACCGAAAAGGGCATCGCCCGCCCCCCCTACGAGGAATCTCTTTTGAAGCTTTCGTCCTAGCGACATGCGCCTCCTAGCCATCGAAACATCCTGCGATGAGACTTCGGCCGCCGTGCTGGACGGCCCGTCATCCATCCTGAGCAACATCGTCCAGTCCCAGGACGCACTCCACGCTCCCTACGGCGGAGTGGTTCCCGAACTGGCTTCGCGGCACCACCTGGAGTCGATTACCTGGGTCGTCGAGGAGGCCCTGGAGCAAGCCAAGGTCAGCCTGCCCCTCCTCGATATTTACGCCGTAACCCAGGGGCCGGGACTCATCGGCTCGCTCCTGGTCGGCTTGTCCTTCGCCAAGGGCCTGGCCTACTACTTCCGGAAACCTCTTCTGGGCATCGATCATCTCGAGGCTCATATCGAAGCCGCCATCCTGGAAAATTCGGGGATTTCCTATCCGGCTCTGGCCGCGGTTGTTTCGGGCGGCCATACCTCGCTCTATTTTCTGGAGCGCGAGCTTGAATACAGGCTCCTCGGCCGCACCCGGGATGACGCGGCCGGTGAAGCCCTGGACAAGGTGGCCAAGTTCCTGGGGTTGGGCTATCCCGGCGGCCCGGTCATTGAAAGGATGGCCGCCGGCGGCGACCCCCGAGCCTTCGCCTTCCCCTCTCCCCAAATGAGCGACCGCAGCCTGGACTTCAGCTTCAGCGGGCTCAAGACCGCGGCCCTGCGCTGGATCCGTGAAGAGGGGCTGACCAAAGACCACCCGCGGCTCCCGGATTTCCTGGCCAGCTTCGAACAGGCCGTGGCCCGTAGCATCCTGGAGAACATCGAGCGGGCCGTCGCCCTCCATTGTCCCCGGACCTTGTTCCTGGCCGGCGGCGTGGCCCGCAACAAGCGCCTGCGGACGGAGTTCGAAACCTTCGCCCGGGAACAGGGGTTGGGCTTTTTCATGCCCTCGCCCAAGCTGTGCACGGATAACGCCGGCATGGTGGGGGCCCTGGCCTGGAAGCGTTATGAGCGGCGGGGCGGCGGGGAGCTTGACCTCCGGATGAACGCTTATCCGCGGTTCATCGTGCCCACGGAACAGCTTCGAAGAAAAATGGCTCCCTGAGCATGTTCTCCGGGGAAAGCTAACGCAGGCCCAGGCCGACTATATAGAGAAAGAAGCTATTGTTAGAGTCCGAATGCGATTTCCCAGTAACGAAATAAATATTGGAATGCAATTCCTATCGCGGCCAAAGACAACGTATGGCGTGGAGACCTCAGGACCATTCCAATAATATTGACATTTTACTTCAGTTCTTACAATAATCCTTTCATTCAGGAGGGTATTCCAATGCACCAAAGTTTATGGCGAACCCGCCTCATGAGCGTTGCTATCGGCACAATTCTGTTTTCCTTGGGGGGCGGATTTTTTCAGCCACTTTTAGCTGCATCAAAATACGATAAACTGCATGATTGGCTAAAAAAGAATAATTCCGAAGTAGCCTTTCAGAGATGGCAGGAATTCATTCAATGGAAGCAGGACAAAGAAAAAACCGCGCTTTCGATCAGCGCCGGTCTAACCTCTGACTCAGGAGGGGGAGCGTTGGGATTTTTCAAAGATCCTCTGGAATTTTTCAAGGGCCTTGTGACGGTTGGAGTCAAGGTGGATCGCGGCATATATCCCGATGAGCTAGGCTTCAATTTTAAGAGCCAGATGGAAGTGCAGAAAACAGGTTTAAAAGAATATGTTTCCGCCATGACTCTAAGTTATGAGCGTTATCTTTGTAAATATTTTGAGGTGTTCGGATTTTTTGAGAGATTTGCCAATAGCTATCTTCATCTCAACCAGCGCTATGAAATCGGAGTCGGTGCCAAGGGCGAATGGAATCCAACGTTTGACAGAGAAAAGCGAGACGAGGTCAAACGCTTTCGCTCTTTAATAGAAAAACTAGAGCCCTATTTGGCGGCCGATATAGCGGTCTATGAGGCGATCGAATTGACATATTGCTTACCCCAGGATAAAGAAAAATCGATCTTCGATACCATCAAGATAAAGGCTGAGGAATTGTTTAATCTGTGGAGAGACACTGCCCGCGAAACAGAGGGAAACGGTTTCAATTGGAAAGGTCGAATTCTTTCGACCCTCCAAGAGATAGAGAAAAAGAAACTACTAGAAAATCTATTAAATGGAGTCCCTTCGGATCTCAAGACAGAACTTGATGATCTCTGCAATGCATATGATCAACTGCGCCAGATGGAAAAGGCTCAAGAAGAGGTCGAAATCGCGGTGGAAAAACTAACCACAAATATCTCGTTGGGCCTATCGACAGCCTTCTTTTATGAAACCGATTCATCTCAGGCCGACTGGCAGGAGACTGAAATCTTCAAGCCTGCTCCTGCCTCCTTCGCGCTTCCGCCCGAGCAGAGGTTCCGCCTCTCTGTGCGACCGTCCCTAGCATTGAAACCATACCCGGGCTTAGAGTTGTATTTGGCCTGGTATATTAAGCTGCCCCTGTTCGGAAAGAACATGAAGAGCAGTTATGTCGTATTCAACGATAAGGGCGAGATTAACTATGATTTGTGGAGTCAAAAGAAGCACTGTGACGCGCGGCATGACGTCCAATTTACCATTAAATATGAGCCTTCCCTCGATTGGGCCGCCAACCTGGCAATATCTTTGGAATATGATTTTTCTTATGACGTTATCCCTCCCTATCTCGATAGCTCCGTGATCAAAGACGCGGTCCTGACTAGATCCGAATTCATCGATGTGGACGCGGCGGATCTTCTTGCTGCCTTAAAAAAAGATCAATCGCACGGTCAGGCCAAGATCAATATCGGCATATCTTTCTAAAGCGCGGCTTCCTATCCCCTAGAGATTGATCCGAAAGTCGTTATGATACTCTTTTCCTGTTGCTGAACATGAGGGCGCTATGCCCATAGGTATTCGGTCCAAGATCAACTACATCAACTTAAGCCGCAAGATGATGCTCAACGCTACCTATTTGCTTATATTGGTTTGTTTTCTGAAACTGAGATTTACAAGCCGTGGCCCTTATCGTCCTGGAGAATATTGAGAGGGCCGTCTCGCTTTACCACCCCCGGACCTTGCTCCTGGCCGGAGGCATGGCCCGCGACAAGCGCCTGCGGACGGAGTTCGAGGCTTTCGCCCGGAAGCAGGGGTTGAGCTTTTTCATCCCCTCGCCCAAGCTGTGCACGGATAACGCCGGCATGGTGGGGGCCCTGGCCTGGAAGCGTTATGAGCGGCGGGGCGGCGGGGAGCTTGACCTCCGGATGAACGCCTATCCGCGGTTCATCGTACCGACGGAACAACTTCGAAGAAAAACGGCTCCCTGAGCATGTTCTCCGGGGAAAGATGCCGCAGGTCCACCCGGAGCATATAGAGAAAATTGCCCTTGTAAGGATAGAAGGCCGGCGGCGCATATTCGAGCTCGCGCCGGCCGTGGGAGGTCCGACCTTCGAAAAGGGGCAGGTCAAAGAAGCGGAGGCCTACCTGATACTCCCCCGTTTCTGATCCGAAGGCAAGCTTCATCGCGCTCAACCTGTGCTTGGAGACGAAGAGGACGTCGTACGATTTTGCGTAATGAAGATACATCTGTCCGCCCGGTTTCATGACCACGCCGCGGCCCATGGGGAATAGGAAATAACCCCGGGCCTGGGCGGAATCAGCCGCTACTGTCTGGACCGGATAAGAAGCCGGCCGCGGAAAAAGGACCCACAGGAAGATGAAGCCGGCCAATAGGGCGATGGTTACCGCCGGCCGGAACAGCCGGGGCAGTTCCGCTCTCAACCGGGCCAGGAGATAGGCCAAGACGAAGACCAGGAGCAGGCCCAGCCAGACGGCGTTGGGAAGGTAGCCCGTATTGTCGATCTTGATGAAGGAAGGCAGCAAGGGCGGCAGGAAGATATGGAGGCTGCCCAGAAACACGAAGAGATCGCCGGGCCGTTCGGTGAACTCATGGGTCGTGGGCTGATAGAGAAATGAGGGATGGAGGACTAGGACGACGGCCAGGATGATACTGGCCAGGACGGCCAGGCGGAAAGCGAAATGAAAATACCGGCTGCGGTTGTGGGCCAGGAAGAAGCCCACCAGGATGATGCCCACCCAGGACAAGGGAGCCAGGATGCGGCCCTGCGGGCTGTGGCCTTGACGGTGGGTGAAGAAAGCATAGTTGGCCAGGAAGGGCAGGCTGATGAAGAGCAGAGTCAGAGCCTCCCTCTTGGCCCGGCGGATGACTTCCACCAGGCCGAGGAAGAGGAAGGCATAGAACGGAGCATAGAGGAGCAAGCCGTCCCGCTGGTCGAGGAAATAGTCAAGCAGCGACTCGACCCGCCAGCGCCAGGGATAGGCCATGATGGAGTCCCTCAGGGCTTTGGACTGTTCAGGCGTCATCACGCCCTCATAGATGGAGAAGGGCGAGTAGGTGCCGTAGAGGGCATGGGTGAATAGAGCGAACAGCGCCTGGCCGGCCAGGGCCGGCAGGAGGAGGAAAAAGACGCGGGCCCGCGCTCCGTGATGGCTCAGCAGCTCATAAAGGGCCACCAGCAGTAGGGGCCAGAAGATGAAATTGTATTTCAGGCCGAACCAGGGGAAGAGGGCCAACAGAAACCCGAACAGCAGGAAATGCCCCGCCCCCAGCTTGTCCGAGGAAGTAACTTTGCGGTAGATGAATACCGAGAGGAAAGCGATGGGCAGCTCGGGGTAGAGATGAACGGCATAGAACAGGACGGGCGCGCTGAAAGCATAGATGAACCACAGGCCCATGGCCACCCGCTCGCGGTTCCACAGCTGCTTGGCTAGAAGATAGAGCTGGACGCCGAGCAGGGCGGCCCATACCGCCAGGCTCCCCTTGAGGATGAAGGTCAGCAGCCAGCCACGGAAGAACCGGCTGAGCCAATAGAAAGGCAGCATCAGGACGGAAATGCCGGGCAGGTTGATGGGATAGATGGCGTCTTTCCCCTTTTGACCGCGGCGTCCGTAAACGCCCAGCCGGAGGTGGGGGTTCTTTTCCTTCTCATAGAAATGGAAGTAGTCCTTCTGCGCGTAGTTGTTGGCCAGGTTGATGTCCCTGTCTTCCAGCAGACTGTGGCTGGTCATCAGGTAATAGGGCTCGTCTCCGGAGAAAGTGACCCCCTCCAGCACCAGGACCAGGGCACACAGGTTATAAAACAAGAAGGCCGCCAGGAAGAGGATGATGATCTTCTTCCGGCGCGGCTGGCGGGAGACATGGTCTTCCAGCCTTTTGAGGGGGGTTTTGTAATCCGGCTGCCGGTCCGACTTCTGAGCCAGCCTGAGAAAAACCATGGCCGCCAGGACGAGGCCGGCCAGATAAAAAAGGCGCGTCTGGAGGTCTTGGCGGGTCAGGTAGAAGCGGGTGAGGAATGGTGCGACAAGGAAAAAGACCAGGGGCAAAAAGACGGCCAGGTTGGGCATGTGTTTCTGCCCGAGGTCCAGGACATCCTCCCGGTCCCAAGCGCGGTTCAGGGTCTTGAGCAGAAGGGCCAGGATGGCCAAGGCCGCCGCCCAGGCAAGCCCGAGCAGGATGGGGTTGGGCCTGAAGCGGTGGTTGAGAACGGTGAACCGGAAGCTTTGGGCCAGCAGCAGGGCATAGATCGCCGGCCCCGCGGCCAGGCCCAGCAAGGCCGCGTAAGTCAATGAGTTCTGGAGTTTGCTGTTCATCCGGCCGTAAGTTTAATCAGAGTCAGCGGAACCGTCAAGCCGCCTGGGGACGCAACACTCTGTCCCGATTGTTCGTGACCGGCCTTCTTCAACTATCAATTTTTCAGATCGGCGCATATCATGGACCTCCTGCGAATACCGGCGACAGAGTCTTAGCCCCCCTATTTTCCGGGGCAGCGATATGCTAAAGTGGACGCGTGAAAAAGGCGAGCCGTCCTTCGAGCCGACTCCGCCGGCCGCCGGACCCGGCGGTTCCTCCCTCCCGGCATCGTAAGAAAGTCATCGTGGTCATGCCGGCCTACAACGCCGAGAAGACGCTGGAGCGGACCCTGGACGACATCCCCCGCGCTTGGGTGGACAAAATCATCCTCACCGACGACCGCAGCCGCGACGGCACGGTGGACCTGGCTCACCGGCTGGGCCTTAAGGTTTTCGTCCATAAAAGCAACCGCGGCTACGGCGCAAACCAGAAGACCTGTTACGCCCAAGCGCTCAAAATGGGCGGGGACATCATGGTCATGGTCCACCCCGACCACCAGTACGATCCGCGCGTCATCCCCCAGCTCATCCTGCCGCTGCTCAACGAAGAGTGCGAGGCGGTCTTCGGCTCGCGCATGCTGGGCGGCCGGCCGCTGGAGGGCGGCATGCCCAGGTGGAAGTACCTGGCCAACATTTTCCTGACCGCCCTGGAAAATGCCGTTTTTTATATGTACTTGACCGAGTACCATTCCGGCCTGAGGGCCTACTCCCGGCGCTACCTGCAGACGGTCAACTTCCAGGCCAATTCCGACGATTTTGTCTTTGATTCGGAGATCATCGCCCAGGGTGTCATCCACGGAATGCGCATCCGGGAGATCCCCATCGAGACGCGCTATTTCCCCGAGGCCAGCCAGATTGGCCTGGGCCGCAGCCTGGTCTACGGGTTGTCCATTCTTAAGACGCTGGTCAAGTTCAAGCTGCACAAGAAGGGGTTGCTGCAGTATCGGATGTTCAAGGCTCGAAACTGTTGACTCTTGGAATTCCTATTTATCCCCCCTTGCCCCCCTTGGCAAAACAAGGGGGGAATAGGTCGGTGTCTCCGGAGAGGTGACTATTCCGGAGACACCTTCGAATTCATTGAATCTCTATTTATCCCCCCTTGTCCCCCCTTGGAAAACAAGGGGGGAATAGGACGGTGTCTCCGGAGAGGTGACT
>JBAVVA010000181.1:0-1643 GCA_049697055.1 Candidatus Aminicenantales bacterium | reverse complement strand
GGGTCCGGCTGCGCAGCCCGGACAACATCGCCGCCGAGGTCCGCCTGCTGGCCGACAAGGGGGTGCGGGAGATCTATTTATCCGGCGATGAGCTCAACGTCAACGCCGCCTGGGCCCTGGAGGTCTGCCGGGCCATCGAGGGATTGCGGCTGAGCCGCGTCTTTTTCAACTGCAACCTCAGGCCGGACAACATGACCGCCGGCCTGGCCCGGGCCTTTCGGCGGATCAACCTGTGGGTCGGCCATGTGGGCATCGAAAGCGGGAACCAGAGGGCCCTGGACGGGGTGGGGAAAAAAATCAAGCTGGAAGAGATCGTGGAGACTTGCCGGATTCTGAAAAGCGAGGGAGTCAAAGTTTTCGCGTTCGTCATGCTTTTCCACGCCTGGGAGGAGGACGGCCGGCTGTGCTACGAGACTACGGAGGATGTAGAAAAGACCCTGGATTTCTGCCGGCAGCTCTTCAAGAAGAAGCTCCTCGACTACATCTCCTGGCAGGTGGCCACTCCCATGCCGGGCTCGAGGCTGTGGGAGACCGCCGTCCGCCACAACCTCCTCCCCGGCCATGAGATCAAGGGAGTGTTCGAGCCCAACCTGGTCCTGCCCGGAGTCAGGGGGTCGGATATCAGGAGGGCCGTGAGAAAAGGGCTTTGGCTGAAAAATTACTACCTGGTCCGCAACGGGAATATCAGTTTGCGCCATCCGAGGGCGGTGTGGGCCAACCTCAAGCTCATGCTCGGCCTCGGCCCTCCCCGCGGCGCCTACTGAAGCTTCCCTTTCTGGCCTATTGCAAAGTCAGGCTATTTTAGACACTATCAGGGAGGAGGACAACCTCATGGCTTTTAAAACACTCTTTCTAGCCCATGCCCCGGACGCGGATAAAGAACGCCACCGCTGCTTCATCGACACGGGCAAATACCAGCTGGATGTGGTCATCGTCAAAAATCAGACCGAAGCCCTGGAGGTCAGCACCCGCTTGTTCCGGGAGAAGAAGATCGAATCGATCCTGCTTTGCCCGGGGTTCACCCACCAGGACATCGCCGAGATCGTCCGGGCCACGGAGAATAAAGTCGCTGTCTGCGTGTCTCGGGGCGATGGCCCGAGCAACAGGATCTCCCAGGAAGCACTCAAGCGGGCGGGATTTTTTTAGATCAGGAAGCCGATAGCGGCTGCCGGGTTCAAGACCGGCACCCAGTAGAAAATGGCGCTCAAGATTGACTTTCATTGAACATTCTTTTATTAATGAATTCAAACGGAGCCATAAGGAGAGAAAAATGAAAAAGACGATGCTTATCATAATCCCCGCGGCCATAATCTGGTTACTCCTATCTATAAATCTCCTGCAGGGCACGGTTACCCCCAAGCCGGACCTGATTGTGAGCGAACTTACGGTCAGCCGGATTGCCTCAGATTACGTTCCCCTGCGGGTTCATATTGATGTGAGAATCAAGAACCGGGGCAACATCCATACCCCTTCCGTCACGTGCCTCACCCGCCTATACTACCGGCTCCATTCCACGGACCCGTGGCAGACGCTGCATGATTTCACCAGCGGCTCGCTGCCGGCCGGGAGCAGCACCCATTTCTCGCAGGATTTTGACTTCACCACCGGGGGGACGTACACGTTCAAAGCGGAAGTCGATGCGG
>JBAVVA010000180.1:0-1857 GCA_049697055.1 Candidatus Aminicenantales bacterium | reverse complement strand
TGCCGGCCGACCTCGATTTTGTTCGGGTCCTTGATCTCCTGGGGCAGGCTGAGGACCGATATTTCGATTTGGGTGCGGGGCAGTTCCGCCTTTTGCAGCGACCTGAAGCGGTAGTCCTGGGTGGCGGCGGCTACGGCCATCTCGGATACGGTCAGGTAGAGGGGTTTGTAGGGAAGCGGATAGCCGATGCATCCTCGCAGCCGGCCGTCCACTTTGAGGGTGACGAAAGCGCCGCGTTTTTCCTTGAGGACGGGGTCGGTGACCGCGGCTTCCGGCTTCTTGTTCTTTTCCAGAACTCTTCGGATGGAGGCTCTGGCCAAATCAAGGAGAGCCTTCTGCTGTTCTTTGGTCAACTCAACGTTCATGGTTTTTGTTTAAGGGAGGCGAGTCGGACCGGCCTGAGGATGAACCTGCCCTCATAATCCGGGCTGAAGGCTCGCCAGGAGAGCCCGGCTTCGGGCTTGCCTTTCGGGCATAAAAAAACCTTGCCCACGGCGAAAGGAGGCGGATTCATTCTCCATAAGCCTGCTTCCGAGGAGAAAGAAAAAAAACCGATGATGGTGTTTTTGGTGAGAGCGCTGAGACGGGCATAGGTCCGGGGAGATGGATAATACCCGGCTGTGGTGGGTATGGCTTTTTCAATGATGAAGCGGAGCCCTCTGCGGTGGCCGATGAGGATTCCGGCCGAGGCCTGAGAGCGGCTGATGAAGAGCGCTTCAAGAGTCTGACGCGCTTCCGGGGCCAGGAGGGCGTCCATAGCGGACATTATATCATGCCGGGCCGGGAAAGGGCCGGCCGGAGGCAGAAGCGGACGAGGGCGATGTTGACCTCGATCTTTTTTCGGCCGTCACCAGCAGACTGTATCCTCTTTGAAAAAAGAGAAGAAGGTCCAGCTGGCTGAGGAGCCAGAGCCAGGGATAAACCAGGCCGTAAAGGCGAAATTCTTTTTTGCGCGAGACGAACTCTCCGGCCGTTGTCGGCCGGATGCGGCCGTCGCGGAGGGCTTCTGTTTTCCCGGGCGACAAGAAGCGGACATAAAAGGCGTTCAGGAGAAGCTCGAAAAACTCGGAGATGAACTTGGCATAAGTCCGCTGCCCGGTCACCTGAAGCCCAGCGGCCTGCAGTTTGCCGGACAGGTCGCGCAGGCTGTACCCCTCCCGCTCGTGGCCGTAAAAATCGAGCTTCAGGCCGAAGGCGGGCCGCAGTTTGTGGAGGAGGAGGAAAGAGCCGGAGCGCGGGACAATGGCCACCAGGCGGCCGCCCGGCTTCAGAACGCGGCCGATCTCCCGGAGGAGCGATATATCGTCCTTGACGTGCTCCAAGTAGTCCGGAGCGGCCACCAGGTCAAAGGCGCCGTTGCGGAAGGGCAGGCGTAAGGGTTCGACCCGGACCAGGGGACCGCCGACCAGGTCCCGGGTCGTTCTCAGGTTGGTCAGGTCCTGGTCGGTGTGGACCCAGCGGCCTCCCTGGCGGCGGAGGAAATGGCTCAGCATTCCCTGGGCGCAGCCCAGGTCGAGGCAACGCTCCGAGGGCCGCGCGCGGACCAACTTTTGGAGAAGGGCGATTTTCTCTTTCTTCTTTAGGGAGCGCTTGGCCACCTGCAGCTGCCAGGGATTCCGGTTCATTTGCGTCGATTATAATTTTTTGAGTCGGCCCTGGCAAGCCACTTGGACCCTTCCTCGTTTATCACCGGGAAAAATGACTCAATCGTTTCTATGACGAATAGTGTGGTTAGTTTATTATTGGTGCGGAGGGCCTGGGGAAGGAGCGAGGCGCCATGAGCGGTTTAGCCACGAAATCTCTTTGGAGGGGGAACCCGCTTCGCGTTTCCCCCTTCCAACGGGAGCTGCGCTCCCT
>JBAVVA010000179.1:0-9028 GCA_049697055.1 Candidatus Aminicenantales bacterium | reverse complement strand
GATGAAAGAGTATTTCGGAAGGATCCTATGAAAACCAGCAAGACGACGCAACTCAAACGGCTGGTCCTCAGCGACGATCTGGAGTTCCTGATGGAGGCCCACAACGGGCTGTCGGCCAAGATCGTCGAAGAGGCGGGCTTCAAGGGCATCTGGGGCAGCGGCCTGGCCCTGTCCGCCTCCTTGGGCGTGCGGGACAACAACGAGGCCAGTTGGACTCAGGTGCTGGAGGCCATGGAATTCATGTCCGACGCCACGACCATCCCCATCCTCCTCGACGGCGATACGGGCTACGGCAATTTCAACAACATGCGCCGTTTGGTCAAGAAGCTTGAGCAGCGGGGCATAGCCGGCGTCTGCATCGAGGACAAACTCTTCCCCAAAACCAACAGCTTCCTGCGCGGCACGGCCCAGCCCCTGGCCGAGGTGGAGGAATTCTGCGGCAAGATCATGGCCGGAAAGGACGCCCAGACCGACGAAGATTTCGTCATCGTGGCCCGGGTGGAAGCGCTCATCGCCGGCTGGGGCCTCAGGGAAGCCCTGCGCCGGGCGGAAGCCTACCGGCTGGCCGGGGCCGACGCCATCCTCATCCATTCCAACCAAAGCCTGCCGGATGAGATCTTCTCCTTCCTGGATGAATGGGCCGGCCGCCATCCGGTGATCGTGGTCCCCACCAAATACTACACCACGCCCACCGAGGAGTTCCGTAAGCGCCGGGTTTCGGTCTGCATCTGGGCCAACCACCTAGTGCGCGGCTCAGTCCAGAGGATGCAGGAGATCGCCCGGCAGATCCACCGCGACCAGAACCTGCTGGCCGTAGAGGATAACATCGTGGCGGTGAGCGAAATCTTCCGCCTCCAGGGGGATGACGAGCTCAAGGAAGCGGAAAAGAAATACCTGACCACCAAGGGCGGGGAGTACACGGCTGCCATCCTGGCCGCCAGCCAGGGCAGCCTGGGGCGGCTGACCGAGAACATCCCCAAGACCATGCTGCGGGTCGGGCAAAAGACCATCCTGGAGCATTCCCTGATGGCCCTCCGGGAGCGGGGGGTGAAAAGAGTCATCGTCGTGGCCGGCCACAAGCGGGAAGCCATCCGTCTGCCGGATATCGAGGTGGTGGAGAATCCCGACCATGCCCTGACCACCGAGCTCGATTCCCTGGCCCGGGCCCTGGACCGGGTGGATTCGGGATGTCTGGTCATCTTCGGCGATATCGTCTACCGCAAATATTTTCTGGACATCCTCCTCAACACCACGGCCCCCGTGACGCTCATCGTGGATTCGGCCTCGGGCCGCGTCCCGGACGACGACCCCAACTATTATGTCTATGCCTCCAAACCGAATCATTCCTCCGCCCTGTTCGAGGACGATATCCTCCTCTGCCGGGCGGTCTACGGGCCGCGCCCGGCCGACTGCCAGGGCGAGTGGACGGGCCTCATGAAGCTGGACGGCGTCGGCCTGGCCAAGGCCAAAGCGTTCATCGGCCGGCGGAGGAATTCGCCGGAATGGAGGAGCCTGCGCATTATCGATATGCTCAACGCTCTGGTCAAGGAAGACACGCCGGTTCGGGTCCAATACGTGACCGGCAACTGGGCCGATGTCAATAATCTCACGGACCTGCACAGCGCCGAGCAGTTGGAGCTATGATCGAGGCCGGCGCTCTTCTCAGCGAGCTGGTCCGGCGCGGGCGGACCTTTGTGGCCGGCACGCCCTGCACCTATCTCAAGCCCTTCATCAACCGGGCCATCGATGACCCGAGCCTGGCCTATTACGACGCCGCCAACGAGGGCGATGCGGTGGCCATGGCCGCCGGCGCCGCCATCGGAGGCCGGCCGGGCTTGGCCCTTTTCCAGAACGCCGGCCTGGGCAATGCGGTCAATGCCTTGACCTCGCTGTGCTATCCCTTCCGCATCCCCGTGCTGCTGGTGGTGACTCACCGCGGCCAACCAGGCGGACCGTCCGACGAGCCCCAGCATGAACTGATGGGCGAGATCACTGCCCAAATGCTCGACATCATGCGCATCCCCTGGGAACCGTTCCCCCAGGATCCGGGCGCGGCCGCCGGCGTTTTGGACCGGGCCCAGGCCTCCATGGCCGAGCGCCGGCTGCCCTTCGCCTTGATCATGGCCAAGGACAGCGTGGCCGATTACGAGCTCAGGAAAATTGCCCGGCCGGGCCTCCAGTCCTGGGATTTCCGGCACTGCGCGGAAGCGCGGCGCCCCACGGCCGGCCTGCCCCTCAGGCATGAAATCTTGTCCCGTTATCTAAAGCGTCAGCGGCCGGAGGATGTGGTCGTCTGCACCACGGGCTATACCGGCCGGGAGCTCTATACGCTCAAGGATGCGGCCAACCATTTTTACATGGTCGGCTCCATGGGCAGCGCCGCCTCGTTCTCCCTGGGCCTGGCCTTAGCCCAGCCCTGCCGACGCCTGATTGTGTTCGACGGCGACGGCGCGGTGCTGATGCGCCTGGGGAATCTGGCCCTGGTGGGGGCCAACAAGCCGGCACATTTTGTCCACGTCGTTCTGGATAACGCTTCTTATGAATCCACGGGGGAACAGTCCACGCTCAGCCCTTATGTCTGCCTGACGGGAATCGCCCGGGCTTGCGGCTATGCCCAGGTATTTATGGCCGAAGACCTGGAGACCTTTGAACGACTCATGGCCGGGACCCTGACCGGCCCAATCCTGGTCCATGTCCGGGTCAGAACGGGCACCCTGCCCAACCTGGGCCGTCCCAAGATCAAGCCCTACGAAGTCAAAGAACGGCTCATGACGCTACTGGGCGTCGCCTGACTGCCGAAGTGAATCCCTTTCCAAAAACTCTCTTGGCCTCAGCCATCATCTGGCTCGCTGTGTTGCTTTCAACCTTCTCCAGCGGCCTGGCTCAAGATGAACACAATAAGAACAAAGAGAAGAAAGAAATAAAAATTACCGAGGAGATCACCGTCGTCGGCCAGGCTCCCCGGGAGACTCCCCTGGCCTCCGTGACCCGGATCGATTCGGTTGAGGTGGCGCGGCTCAAACCGCGCGACCTGAGCCAGGCCCTGGCCCTGGCGCCCGGAGTGAGCCTGACCATCGGGCAGAAGAACGAAACCATTCTCCAGCTGAGGGGCATGGACGCCCGCCGGATCGTCCTCCTGCTGGATGGCATCCCGGTCTACGAGCCGTACTTCAGCTCGTTCGACCTGAAGACGTTCATGGCCGGCGACATCGACTCGATCCAGATCACCAAAGGTCCGGCTTCGGTCCTCTACGGCCCCAATGCCCTGGCCGGGCTGGTCAACGTCGTCACCGGCCGGCCAGGCGACCGGCCGTCTCTCTCCCTGAACGGCTCCTACGGGCAAGCCGATGCCCGAAGCGCGGGTTTCCGCGGCGGCTTTCGCTGGAAGCGCCTGGCCCTGGCCGGCAGCGCTCTCTACCAGGACTCGGACGGATTTTATTATCCGGACAGTTCCGGCTCCCGGAGCCTCAGGTCCCTGAGCGATTATCGGCGGTATAACCTGAACGCTAAGATTTATTATTATCCCACCGAGAATTCCGAGATCCTGGTCAGCGGCAGCCTGTACCGTTCAGCCTACGGCCTGCCGCCGGCCCTGGAAGTCCAGAAGCCCCGCTACTGGCGCTTCAAAAACTGGGACCGGAATTCGTTCTCGGTGGGCGGCTTCCTGGGCCTCGGGCCGCGCTCCCTGCTGCGGTTCCGGGCCTACGCCGTACAGTATGATAATACCCTGGAACAGTATCCGGGCCCGCAGCTTGAGGCCCTCCAGGCCGTCAGCACCTTCGACAACTCGGTCTTGGGCTTCTTCGGCCTGGCCGAGCTCGGGCTGGCCGAGGACCATACCCTCAAGCTCAGCCTCAGCTATCAGGCCGACCGGGCCAAAACCCGCGACGACACCGGCCTTCCCTGGCAGAGCTACGATCAGTCTACTCTTTCCGGCGCCGTGGAAGGCCACTTCAGGCTGGCCGAGCCCGTTTTCCTCATCGCCGGCCTGAGCCTGGATAGGCTGCACAAGTTCAGCGGCCCGGCCGAAACAAGGGCCAACCCGCTGGCCGGGCTCAGGTTGACCCCGCTCTCCGGCCTGGACCTCAGCCTGTCTGTGGCCAGGAGGTCCCGCTTTCCCTCGATGCGCGCGCTGTATTCCACCAGCAACGGCAATCCTGACCTCTTGAGCGAGGAAGGCCTGGCCTTCCAGTTTGACAGCCGGCTCGAGCGCTGGGCTGTCTTCCAGGCCTCCGCTTTCCTCTATCAATTCAAGGATATGATCGATACCGTGCGGCTGCCAGACGGCACCCGCCGCACCATCAACATCGGCCGGGCCTACATCCGCGGGCTCGAGCTGGGAATAAGGAAGGACCTGGACAAGCTTTCGGCCTCAATCAATTACACCTTCCTTGACCACCGCAACCAGACGGACGACCGGCCTCTGGACATCATCCCCAGGCACCTTCTCCAGGCCGACGTCTCCTGGGTTCCCCTGAACAGCCTCCGGCTGACCGCCCTGGGGATGGCGACTTCTTCCTCATCCTGGTACGACTCAAACCGCCAGGCCGTGCTGGCCATACCAGCCTATTTTTATTTTGACGGTGTTTTGTCCTATGGCGGAGAATGGGGCGAAATCTATCTAAAAGCCGGCAACATTTTCGACCAGTCCTTCTTCAGCGAGCCGGGATTCCCCTGGCCCGGCCGCTTCCTGGAATTGGGCTTCAAAATTGATGTATTACGGTAATGGATAATTAGATGACTGTCACCTTTATGAGTGACGCCGAATCTTAAAGCCCCAAGTCGGCGTCAATCCCCTGCATGGCCTTAAGGCAGATTGAGACGAAATCGTTGAGCTCCAGGCCCAGGTTGCGGCACTCCTCGATCTCCTCGCGCCGGGCGCCGCGGGCAAAGCTTTTCTCCTTGTAGCGATGCATGACAAATTCCAGGCTCACGCTCTTCAGCTTTTTATCCGGGTGCATGAGCGTGGCGGCGATGATCAGGCCGGTCAGCGGGTCGCTGGAGTAGATCGCCCAGTCCATGGCACTCTCACAGGCCACCTTGGCGGCGTGGGCCTGGACGGCATGGATGACTTCCGGAGTTATCCCTTTTTCAGTCAGGATCTTAACGGTTTCGGTGGTGTGCAGCTCGGGGCTCTTCTCCGTGGTCTCGTAGTCCAGGTCATGGAGGATGCCGGCCAGGCCCCAGGCCTCCGGGTCGTGGCCGAGGCGTCCGGCCAGTGCCCTCATGCAGGCTTCCACGGCCAAACAGTGCTTGACCAGGTTCTTGTTCTTCAGATGCTGTTTGAGCAGCTCCAGGGCTTCATTCCTGTTCATGGTTAACCTCCTCTTCCTCAGCGGATGATGCGATAGGGCATCTCCGCTTCCACGGTCTCTTGGCTGTCCGAGACTCTGACGACGATCACGAATTCCCCCTCCTCCTCCGGGAACCAGGTCCATGTCTCCCGGGGAGAGGCTTCCTGAACAACCTTCTCCCCGGCGCCGCTGCGGAGCAGAAATTGGAAACCCGGCCCGCGGAAGCCCTTCGCCCCGGCGGTGAGTGTGATCTCTTCGGCGATTTTTTGCGGCGATTCCTTGGAGGCGCTCAAGGTCACCTTGGCCTCTCTTTTGAGAAAGATGAGGCGGCCTTCATCTTTCTGAGCGTCAAAGACATGGACCAGGAGGGATGGGTTTATCCAAACCGGGTTCGAGCGCAATTCGCCGGGGGCCTGGAACCGGCCGACTTCCTCGCCGTTGCGGGCATCGAAGCTCACCAGGCCCGAAGACATTGAGGCGGCCACGACCTGTCCGTCGGCCAGCTCCAAGTCAAAGCCGGAGCGGCTGGAGAGAGTTCTCCACCACAGGATCTCGCCGCTCCTTTTGTTCAGGCACATCAGGAGGCCCTGGGCGGTTAGAAAAAATATCCTTTTTTGGTCAGCCAGGGCCGGCCTGGCCGGAAGCCCGGCCAGCCGGAGGCGCCACTTTGTCCGGCGCCGATTAAGGTCCAGGCAGAGAAACATCTGGGCCTCCGTGCCGGCGTAGAGCCTGTCGCCCTCCAAGAGAGGAGGAACAGAGATCTTCCCGCCGCAGTCCAAATCGCCGCGGAGCTGTCCCCCGGAGCTGAGCAAAAAGAGCCTTCCTTCGTCACCGCCGCAGACGATGAAAGGCCGGCCCTGCCGGTCCTTCCACGGCAGGGCGCCCGTCCGCAGGGCGGCTTTGGTTTTAAACTTCCACATATCCTGCCCGGTCTCGGGCTGCAAACAGTAAAGGCTGCCTTGCTCAGTGCCGACATAAAGGCATCCCTCGATTTCCGCCAGCGGGCCGGCTACGGTTTCGCCCAAACCTCTCGACCAAAGGAGCCAGCCCGAACGATCCAGGCAGTAGATGATATTCTCATCATCGACAACATAAACGCTTTCCCGGCCCAAGCTCACCGGAAGAGAAATCGGATGGGACGCTTTGAAGTCCCAGGCGACTGCCCGCAGGCGGACATCTATGGCCAGCATTTGGCCGCGGTCGGTGGCGAAATAATAATAGGCCCCATCCTTCAGGCCGGGCGGGATGACCTGGCCGCCGTAGCTGAGGGAACGGAATTGAACCAGGGGAAACACGGGCCCCGAGGCTAAGGGAACAGGCTTGAGGGAAAAAAAAGCGCAGCCAGCCGTAGCCGCACAGATGATCCCGGCCAGCACGAGCTTGGGATTCTTCATGGGAATCCCATCTTACCAATTTCCGGGCGCCGTCACAAATTCAGGTAAGCAATTCTTTTTCCGGGGGCGGCTGACAATCGTGAAGGGGTGGCGCGGCGGAGGGGCTCCCCGTCTGCGCGCAGCCTGGCGAGATTTAGCAGGAATGAAGACTTCAATTGTAAGTATTAATCCCCCTTCCCCCTTGGTCAATCAAGGGGGCTTAAAAGGTCGGAGGAGCCGCGACAGGACCCCCACTTTGAACTGACCTGGCACCGGGAAAAGAATTGCTTCCCAAATTCAGTTTCATATTGACTCTGCTTCCAGCCGGATGGTAGTCTTATCTTGTATTTATTGAATATTTTGGATTTGAGAGAGCGGGAGGCATGGTTTTTCAAAAATGCCTTCTCCATCATTTTCCTTTTATCCCGGATCACCTCATCTCGGGTCGAAATCCGACTCCCGGTGACCGGAAAGGAAAGCCAATGAGCAAAAGAACAGGCCCAGCCAATGCCCTTAGGTTTTTCATCCTGTTCTGCGTCTTTGCCGCTTTGATCGCGGCGGCGCCCCCTTCCCAGGCGGAGGGGGTATCTTTCCAACACCTGTCCATCGAGAACGGGCTCTCCCAAGGCTCGGTGCTGTGCATTCTCCAGGACAACCGGGGTTTCATGTGGTTCGGGACTGAAGAGGGCTTGAACCGTTATGATGGGAACAAGTTCGCCTATTTTAAATATAGGCTGGAAGACCCGGCCAGCCTGAGCGACAACTCGGTCTGGGCGATCTTCGAGGATTCCCAGGGAGTGTTGTGGGCGGGATCGCTGGGCGGCCTGAACAGGTTCGACCGCCAAACGCAAAAATTCACCAGGTTCCAGCACAACCCGAATAACCCCCACAGCCTAAGCCACAACTCTGTCTATGCCATCACCGAAGACCGGGAAGGCAGGCTCTGGGTCGGGACCGAAGGCGGAGGCGTGAATGTTTACAACCGGAAAACAAACACATTCAACCGGTACATGAATGATCCCCTTGACCCCCGGAGCCTCAGCCACAATACGGTCTATGCCATTTGTGAAGACCGTTCGGGCGCTCTTTGGTTTGCCACGCAGGCGGGCCTGGACAAGCTCGACTCGAGGACAAAGACTTTCACCCATTTCCGTCATGACCCCAAAAATCCCGACAGCCTGAGCCTGGACAGAGTGAGAACGATTATGGCCGACCGCCAGGGCCGGCTGTGGGTGGGCACCGACGGCGGCGGGTTGAACGCCCTGGACTCCAAGACGGGCAAGTTCACTCGCTTTCGGCACGACCCTCGGAACCCGAAGAGCCTGGTCCACGACTCCGTCAATTCGATCTATGAGGACAGCAGCGGATACCTCTGGGTAGGGACGATGAACGGACTCAGCCGCTATGACCCCCGGACTCAGTCATTTGAAAACTTCCAGAACACAGAGGCCGACCCCGACAGCCTGAGCACGAATTACGTGGTTTCTATTTTCGAAGACAAGACGGGCGTGCTGTGGATAGGGACACGGGGCAGGGGGGTCGACAAGTATGTCCGGAATAAAACGAAGTTCGTTCTCTTTCGCCATATTCCCGATGACCCGCGCAGCCTGGCCGTCGATACGGTCCGTGCCTTTGCCGAGGACCATGGGGGCAATTTTTGGGTCGGAATGTTAAACGGCGGAGTGGATTATTTCAACTGGAAAACAGGCACCTTCCGCCACTTCAGCCAGGAGTCGAACACCCCCGGCTACCTGAATCAGGAATCGGTCTACTCTCTTTGCCTGGACCAACAGGGCATGCTATGGATCGGGTCGCGCAGCCAGGGGTTGATCAGGTTTGACCCGAAGAAAAGGACATTCACTCAATTCCTGAATGATCCCCATAATCCGAGCAGCCTCAGCCATAACCAAGTGCGCTCGATCGTCGAGGATCCCCAGGGAGCGATTTGGATCGGCACGGACGGCGGGGGGGTCAACCGATACGACCGGAGGACGGGAAAGTTCAGCCGCTATCAGAATGACCCGGGCGACCCTAACAGCCTGAGCAATGACTATGCCCGAATACTCTTGGTTGACCATCAGGGCGATCTATGGGTCGGGAATTTTGGCGGCGGGCTGAATAGGCTCGACCGGAAGACAAATCGATTCATCCGCTATCAGAACATTCCCGGAAACCCGGCCAGCTTGAACAACAACTTCATTATGTGTCTCAACGAAGATGCCGCCGGCGCTCTTTGGGTGGGGACAAACGGCGGCGGGCTAAACAGGTTCGACCGGGCCAAAGAAACCTTTTCGGCCTATACGGAAGAAAACGGTCTTTCGAACAACATGATCTATGGGATCCTGGTGGACCCCTCAGGGA
>JBAVVA010000178.1:0-2321 GCA_049697055.1 Candidatus Aminicenantales bacterium | reverse complement strand
TCAGTATCCTGTTGGGATCGATTATGTCCTGGTCAACGGACAGGTGGTGGTGGAAAGGGGAGAGCACACCGGCCGCTAGCCGGGCAAAATCCTCAAGCCGCTGGCCGACAAAAATAGGCTGGGCTAGGTTGAAGCATCCCCTATTCTATGATTAGGCATTCAAGAAGAGGAGCGGCGCTATTAGGAATCTGAGTAAAGGCTTAAAATGCAATTGCTAATTATATTCTTGCTGATTTTAGCCGGGAGCGTGCCGCCGGCCCAGGCCTCCCTGCGCCTCCAAGCGCAAAGCGGCGCAGCGATTGAACTCACCGCCCGCTCGCTCCAACCCGGTGAAGTCATCCTTGCGGTTCTGCATGGTACCCCCGATGTCCGGACCGTCGAGCTGGCCTTCTTGGGAAAGCGCTGTGTGTTTACGCCCAACGGGCCGGCCGGCCTGCCCTTCGCCCTGTTCGGCATCGACCTGGAGACAAAGCCCGGCTCCTATCAGCTCACGGCTGGGTTTAAAAACGGCTCGGGCCAAGAAGAGCTTGTTGAACAATACATCCGCATTGAGGCCAAGTCGTTTCCCAGGGCCAATATTATCCTTGAAGATGAGAGCCTGGTCACTCCTCCTCCCGAGGCCGCCCAGCGAATTGCTCGAGAGCAGCAGCTTCTGGCCAGAATCTTTCACGAGTCGGGCGCCGAGTGGCTGGCCCAGGGGAGTTTCATTGTGCCGAACCCTGGCCGGCTCAAACCCAACTTTGGAGAAAGGCGATTCTATAACGGCCACCCGCGTTCCCCGCACTCGGGCGTGGATATTTCGGCCGGGATGGGGGAGCCGGTGTCGGCCTCTAACGCCGGCCGCGTCGTGCTGGCCAGGGAACTCTATTTCGCGGGCAATTCCGTCATCCTGGACCACGGCCTGGGCATTTTTACCTTCTATTGTCATTTTTCCAAGCTGGAAATCCAGGAAGGCCAAACCGTCCGGCGGGGCGATCTCCTCGGGCTGGTGGGGAGCACGGGCCGCGCCACGGGACCGCACCTCCACTGGAGCGTGCGCCTCCAGGACGCCCGCGTCGACCCGCTGTCGCTGCTGAGCCTGGCTCTGGAGTGACAGAAAGCTCCGGCCCCGAGAACTCTGGCTTGGCCGGCGCCACAAGCTCCTTACCCGAGCCGATGAAGGCGCCCGCGGACTATCTGGAGTTCATCGCCCGGGTGACCTTCCATATCCCGGACAGGGGCCAAGTCATGGTTCGGTACTACGGCCTCTATGCCAATGCCCATCCCCTCCAAAGGCTGGGCGGCCATGATCCGGATAGTCTATGAAGTCGACCCGATGCTCTGCCATAAGTGCGGCGGTGTGATGAAGGTCCTGGCTTTCCTCAAGGATTTCTCTGTGGTGGACAGGATCACCAACCACCTCAAGCCGTCCTTTGACGCAGACAAGCATCCCCCCACCACGTATCGCATATCAAGAAGTTCTGATGGCCGTTCTTTAGCCCGCCTTCCGCTGTTTTCAGCTCGACTTGACATCCCATTTTTTTATATTATATTATCCATAACGATGGGACGAAGCAAAATCAGCGCAGAGACGTTCATTTAGATTTGCAGGGCTGATAGCTCGTTCATCAGGGGGGGTAATGCAATGCGTGGCACGTTCGTCTTGTACGACGTGAAAGACCTGCCGGCACCCGGCGTCCACAAGACGCCGGCCGTGCCAACGCGGCATGCCGCAGCGCTGGCTGACGATCTGCTGTTCACCCGCCTAGTGCTCACTCGAAAAAAGGCCGTTGGTGGGTTCTTCTATGCCCAGCTCGTCCATCGTCAGGTTCTACGCCCTGAGCAGCAGGGCGATAGCCACTGGTTCCACGGCGGCCACGAGCTGGACGAGATCGTCACCGAGCATCGCTTCATAGCGTACTGGCACCCGGAGCGATCGCTGTTCGTATGCCATGCCGACCGGGAACTTGCCAGGAGCGCGATTACCAGCCTGAACAGGCGCCTGGACGGGTTCGCTCTGGCACCCGTGCGGCTCGACCCGCAACGCGTGCGCCAAGCCCATCAACACGGCGTACTGCTCGGCGTCTGGCTGCGGCGTCCTGGACAGGATCTGATTCGCACGCAGGCGGCGTTTGGCGCCGACGTCGAGAACGGCCCGGACTTCGCGCAGGCCGTCAAGAAAGGCGAGTTGAGCAGCATTCGCCTGCAAACGATGTTCGATCGCAGGAGGCTGCGCGTGAACGTCTCCCGCAGCGGCAGCATGTTCTTCTCCCAGGACGCGCCGCTCGACACATGTCTGGGCTTTATCATCCATCTGCTGGCATACCGGTCCGGATCCAACG
>JBAVVA010000177.1:0-31889 GCA_049697055.1 Candidatus Aminicenantales bacterium | reverse complement strand
ATTAATGTATAAGGAAAAATTCTTAAAAGTGTCTCCGTGGTATTCGCTGCGCGCCATAATGCCGGAGACGCCAACGAATAGCTATAGCCATATTTATCCCCCCGGCCCCCTTGGCCAAACAAGGGGGAGAAAGGACGGCGTCTCCGGAAAGGCCGGCCCCTCCGCTGTGCCACGCCTCCCCATGAGTTACGGGAGCGAAGATGCTCCTGAAGAGGAGAAAACGCCATGAAGAAAAAACCGATGATTTTACTAAGATGGCTGCTCATCCCGCTGTCAATCCTGACCATAATTTTTTCCGGACCAGCCGGGATTAAGGCTGAGGAACTTAAGGGCACGGTCAGCCTGTCCGGCGCCTGGGCGCTTTATCCCATGGCCGTCAAATGGGCCGAGGAGTTCCGTAAGCTCCATCCCGGCGTCCAGGTCGATGTCCAGGCCGGGGGGGCGGGCAAAGGAATCGCCGATGCCTTGGCCGGCATGGTGGACATCGGCATGGTCTCCCGCGACATCCATCCGGCCGAGGTGGACAAGGGGGCCTGGGCGGTGGCCGTAACCAAGGACGGTGTCGTCCCCACGGCCAGCGGCAAGAATCCCTTCCAAAAAGAGCTTCTAAAAAAAGGAATTTCCAGGGATGTCTTTGTCCGGGCCTGGATCACCGACCAGGTCAAGACCTGGGACGATATCCTGGGCAACGCCGCCCGCCAGCCCGTTCACGTTTTTACCCGCTCGGACGCCTGCGGCGCGGCCGAAACCTGGGCCGCTTTCTTGGGCAACAAGCAGGAGGATCTCCTGGGTGTGGCTGTTTACGGCGACCCCGGCCTGGCCGATGCGGTGATCCGCGACCCTCTGGCCCTGGGCTACAACAACATCAACTTTGCCTATGACGCCAACACCAAAAAACCGCTGGAGGGGATCATCGTTGTTCCCGTTGACCTTAACCACAACGGCCGGGTTGATCCCGAAGAGAGCTTCATGTCCACTCGGGACGAGATCACGGCGGCCATCAAGCGCGGAGCCTATCCTTCCCCGCCGGCCCGCGACCTCTACTTCGTCACCAAAGGCCGTCCGGAGAAGCCCGCCGTCCGGGAGTTCATCCGCTGGATCCTGACCCAAGGACAGGTTTTTGTCCCCGATACAGGCTACATCCCCCTCGACCCGGAGAAGCTCAATAAAGGGCTGAAGAAGCTTGACTAGTGAACTTATGAGACAAAGTAATTGGGAGGTTCAGCCATAAGAGATAAACGGGGAGTTCAAGCCGGCGCGGCGGATGGCGGACAGGCGCGTCTGACCAAGGATTTCCTGGCCCGGAAGTTCATGTTCGGCCTGACCCTGATCCCGGGCTTCCTCGTTTTTCTTATGCTGTTCGGCCTTTTCTGGAAGGCCAAGGCCATTCTGGCTGTCCAGCCTATCGGCCGGCTGCTGCTGTCCTCGGCTTGGCGGCCCAGCCGGGGCGAGTTCGGGCTGCTGCCCTTCCTGGCCGGCACGCTGGCCGTGACCGCAGTGGCCATGGTCATCGCCGTGCCCATTTCGCTGCTCACGGCCATCTATCTCTCCGAGTACGCGCCCCGCCGGCTGCGCCCCATCGCCCGGCCGGTGGTGGACCTCCTGGCCGGACTCCCCTCGGTCGTCTTCGGCGTGTGGGGCGTGCTGATGGTCGTCCCGCTGGTGGAGAGGTTGGCCCGGCTCTTTCACACTTATTCCAGCGGCTACAGCGTCCTGGCCGGCGGCATCGTCCTGGCCATCATGGTTTTTCCCACCATCATCCATGTCGCCTTGGAGGTTTTCTCCTCGGTTTCCCAGGAACTGCGGGACGCGGCCCTGTCCCTGGGCGCAACCAGGTGGGAGACGGTCAAGAAGGTCGTCCTGCGCAAGAGCGGCCAGGGCATTGTGGCCGCCGTGGTGCTGGGCTTATCGCGGGCTTTCGGCGAGACCATGGCCGTGCTCATGGTGGTGGGCAACGTCCCGCGTGTGCCTCATTCGATATTTGACGCGGGCTACCCCCTGCCCGCCCTGCTGGCCAACAACTACGGCGAGATGATGTCCGTGCCGCTCTATGATTCGGCCTTGATGCTGGCCGCCCTGGTCCTGCTGCTGGTGGTGCTGTTTTTCAACAGCCTGGCCCGGGTGATCCTGGTCCGGGCGGAAAGGAGGGCCCTGTGAAGGAGAACGGCCGCCGGGCTGACGGCCGCGGCCGGGACGTCGGTCAGTGGCGCCGCCGCCGCGCGGAGGAGGGGCTCTTCCGCGTGCTGATGGTTTTGTCCTTGCTCGTTGTCGTCGGCTGCCTGACGCTCATCGTGGCCACCATCATTTGGAAGGGGCTGCCCGCCCTCAAACTGTCCATGATCACCCAGACGCCCAAGGGCGGGTATTATCTGGGGAAGGAAGGCGGCATTCTCAACGCCATCCTCGGCTCGCTCTACCTGGCCTGCGGAGCCACTTTCCTGGCCCTCCTCCTCGGCCTGCCCATCGTGCTCTACCTCAACGTCTATGCCCGGCGGTTCTCCCGGCTGGCCGGGTTCATCCGCTTCTCCTTCGATGTCCTGTGGGGAGTTCCCTCCATCGTTTACGGGGCTTTCGGCTTCATGCTCATGGTTTTCTTCGGGCTGCGGACTTCGCTCCTGGCCGGCATCATCACCGTGGCTCTCCTGGAGCTGCCCATCATGAGCCGGGCCATGGACGAGGTCATCCGGCTCGTACCGCGCGACCTGACCGAAGCCTCCTATTCGCTGGGCGCCACCCGCCTGGAGACGGCCTTCAAGGTGATTGTCCGGCAGAGCCTGCCCGGCATCCTGACCGCCGTGCTGATCGCTTTCGGCCGCGGCATCGGCGACGCGGCCTCGGTACTGTTCACGGCCGGGTTCACCGACCGGGTGCCCACCTCGCTCCTGCAGCCGGCCGCCACTCTGCCCCTGGCCATTTTCTTCCAGCTCGGCACGCCGTTCCGGGAGGTCCGGGAGCGGGCCTACGCCTCGGCGGCCGTCCTGACCATCCTCATCCTGATCATCAGCCTGGTGTCGCGGGCCCTGGCCCGGCGCTACACCCGCCATACCATCCGCTGAGGGAGATGACCCATGAGGGAGCTTAAAACACACATCAGCATTCAAGGACTCAACGTCAGCCACGGCCGTCTCGCCATCCTGAAGGACATCACCCTGGATATCCCCGATAAGCGGATCACCGTGGTTATCGGGCCCTCGGGCTGCGGCAAGACGACCCTCCTCAAATCGCTGAACCGGCTGCTCGACCCCTACGACGGGCTGAAGGTCACCGGCCGGATCCTGGTGGACGGCGAGGACATCTACCGCCCCGGAGTCGAGGTGACCCACATCCGGCGGAAGATGGGATTGCTCTCCCAGAAGCCCCAGGTCCTGCCCATGTCCATCTTCGATAATGTGGCTTTCGCCCCGCGGATCCATGGCCTCCGGGAAAAGAAGAGGCTGACCCGGACCGTAGAGCACTATTTGCGGCTGGCCGGGCTGTGGGAGGAGGTCAAGGACAGGCTGAACGCGCCGGCCTCCCGGCTCTCGGTCGGCCAGCAGCAGCGGCTGTGCCTGGCCCGGGGCCTGGCCGCCGAGCCCGAGATCATCCTGGGCGACGAGCCGACCTCGGCCCTCGACCCGCAGTCGAGCCAGCACGTGGAGCGCAGACTGCTCGAGCTCAAGTCGGACTACACCATCATCATCGTCACTCATATCTTAAGGCAGGCCAAGAGGATCGCCGACTATATCGTGTTCTTGTACTTGGGTGAGGTTGTGGAACACGGCCCGGCCGAGCAGGTCTTCGTCCGGCCCCGTCACCCCCGGACCAAAGCCTACCTGACCGGCGAGATCAGCTGATATCTATTTTTGGATTTCTTTTAGAAAGTCGTAGAAGTTGATCTCGTTGGCATCCAGTCCATATTTATAAACGTACTGACTGGCCAGGGCCGCGGCGAAAAGCGCTTTCTGATAAGAGTGGGGCACCCGCTCCAGGATCCGCTCGAAACCCACCAGCTCGATGAGGACTTTGGGGATGCAGCAGCGCAGGGCGGCGGCGAAGAGAGCCTTGTTGGAGGCCAGGTCTGAGGCGGCCACCGCATCCTTGATCTGATTGATTTTCTCGCTCAGCAGGTCGGTCAGCACCGCCCGCGGGATTTTCTTGGCGGCATTTTCCTTCCAGATCGTTTCGAACTCGGCCGCGGCGTTGTCCTTGACGATTTCTATGATCTCCTCGACGTAGCGCCGGCGGAAATCGGAGACTCGGCCGTCGCGGACGCACATCAACTGTTCATATTCCTCGTCGTTAAGGGCCAGGCTGGCCAGGACCTCGAGCGAGCTGGAAGTGACTCCGCCCTTGTTGGCCGAGGCGTCCTTATAGAGGATGACGCCCTTCTCCTCCAGCCGCAGCCTGGCCTCTTGGGTGATAAAAAGGTTGGCCCCTTCGACGATGACCTTGAAGCGCGGGCTGCCTTTTTCGTCCACATATTCGCGCCAGTTGGAGATGTTGATGGAGGCAGGCCGGCCGCCGCAGGGCACGAAGAGGTCGGCCTTGAATCGCGGGTTGAGGTGGAAGGTGTTGCGGAAGTCGAGCCCCTTGTCCACCTTTTCGCCGTCGGGTAGAGTCAGGTCGTTGTCCTTGACCATCACCAGGAAACCGGCCTTGGAAATTTTGGCCCGGCTGAAGTTCTCCACCATTTTCCTCTCTCTGGCCAATTGTTCCAGCTGGGGACGGTTGATCCCCTGGGCGTCGTAGAGGACGGCCGAGCCGTCCACCACGGCCAGAATCTTGTCTTTGGAGATGAGGATCTCGTTCGAGCCCAGGTCGCCGTCGGGACCTCCGGTCATGACTTTGGTGATCCGCTCTTCCGGCAGGCCCAGTTTTTCCAGAGAGCGGATGACGTACTGATGGACGGAATTGGTAGTCATGCCGTACAGGTCATGGGGAATGCCGCCCATGGCTACGGGCTTTCCCGTAGAGAAGGACTTCCAGTAGGGGTAGCTGTAGGCCTTGGCCCGGAAGGCCGCCCACTCCATGAGGTCGGCTGTGCCCTCGTCCGGCCCCAGGAAGAGCAGGACGGGCTGGCCGTAGAGATCGACAGCCGTTTTGTCGGGCAGCATCAGGTCGAGCAGGCCGTCTACATATTTCTTGAAGGCCGGCCCGGATTTGTCCTGGAACCTCCAGCGCAGGAGGATGGTCCCCTTGGAGCCGCCCTCGGGCAGGTCCTTGTTCTTCTTCTGTTGGGTGAAGGCCAGGTTGTAGTTTTCGTCGAAGATGAAGTCGGCGTTGGCATGGTAGTTCTGCAGGTTGGCCGAGCGGACGATGCGGAGGCCGCCCCGGGCGATGTCGCGGAAGCGGATGTGGAAGCCGACCATCTCCGCGGCCAGGACGTGGAACAGGCCGAACGGCTTGACCGGGTAATCCACCGGGTTGAGGAACTTGGGGTCGTACATAAAGGCCAGCGAAGTTTTATCCTTCTTGTAGAAGTTGGTGCGGAGGATGATCTGGATGAGAAGCAGCCCGGCCTGCAGGACCTGCCGGTCGGTTTCCAGGGCCACGTTCCTTTGGATATCCTTGCCCAGAACGGTCAGATCCTCCGCCACGGCGTGATCCTTAAGGTGCGGGTTGAATTTCTTGTCAAAGACGACGAACAGTTTCTTCAAATAGGTGTAGTTGTCGCACAGGGCGTCCCATACCCGTGCTTCGGTGAAAGTCTCCTTGGCCAGCTTGGTCCTGAGGTTGCGCAGGAGGCCCAGCAGCTCGGGCGAGCCCCGCAACTCCTCGGCCAGCTTGAGGTACTCCTCATTGTAGCTGGTCAGGAATTGGTGAGCGAAGCTCCACAGCGACAAGCCGAAGACGGTCTCCTGGGCGGTCAGCTTGCCTTCGCGGAAGAGCGTGGCCAGGGGTGAGTCGGGGATGACATAGACCAGGCTGATGTCCTCCACGAGATCATCCAGCAGGGCCTGGTCCTGAATATCGTCGAGGTAGATGGAGAAGACAGTTTTGCCGTTGGCGAACTGCTCGATGTATTTGCGATTGGAGAACAATCCGTGAGAATGGAGGACGTCCGAAATGTTGGAGAAAAAGTTCGGGCTGGAATCACGATTGACCACGGCGGTGATCATCAATTCCTTGGTTTTGCGGTCGTGGCAGACGTCGAGGAGCGGGCTCTCCCAGCCCTTCGACCGGTTGAGGAGGTCCTGGTAGAGGCGGTAGGTCGCCTCGGGGACGGCAGCCAGGAAGGCCCGGTCGGCGATCCTCTGAAGATCAGTTTCCTCGGGCACGATCTTGTCCAGGGGGAAGCTCGGCTGGTGAACCAAATAGATGCGCAGGTACTCCAGCCCCAGGGCCTTGCGCAGGGTGCGATAAGTCTGAAGCCGGGCATGGGGGTATTTGTCCTCGATCCGTTTCTCGATGTCCTTGGCCCGGAAATGACAGTCGTCCACCAGGTAGATGGCGCCGTTCTCCTGCTCGGTGCCGAGGTCTACCTTGACGATCTTCTCCTGTTGAACGCGGGTGATGATCTCGGCGGCCTTGATGGCCTCGATGTGGGCGGCAATCGTTTCCAGGGGGGTTGTCCGGAAGTAAAAGTCGCTCCTGAACATCCCTTCGCAGAACCACTCCAACTCTTGACGGACGGCCTCCCGGGTATAGTAGCCGTGGCTGAGGATGATGTCTTCGACCTTCTGCAGGTCGTTTTCCTTGAGGGGGGACTGCGCCGCAATGTCTTTCAGGCTTTTCATGTTAAAGCTCCGCCCGAGGATTTAAAAGCGAGGTATTATAGCACGATTCCCGGCCGGCCAGAAGGAACCGGGTTTGAGCCTAAATTCCTTAATATCAACAGGATGAGAGGGAGGCTGGCGGCTGCCCGAATCTGGGCTCAGTCCAATCTGCAAATTTTAAGAACCCGTCTTTCTTCTCCACAAAGGAAGTAAAGGTTTCCCGCCTGATCATAGGATAGCAGAATGCCGTTGAGGCCGAGGTTGCACTCGACATGTTCTCCTCGAGAGAGGTAGGCATTCCCTTGTTTTCTTAAAATGATATAGGGACCTTGCCTTTGAGCCATCTTTCCATCCCCATCCTGAGCGACCGGAAAGCTCTCCCAGAGAATATCTCCGTTGAAAACGGCAAATTGGGAGAGTTCGGAGGTCTCCCAGGGAATCTCGCTGAGCGGCAGCCCGTCGAAACTGAAAATCTTGACAATCTTAGAGAAGGGGAATTTCTGAAAAATCCGATGGTTTACAGAATCAATAGCCAGCATACAGGGACCCAGAGCGAAAACGTCCGAGAATTTCATTTGATCTTGGAGAGGGTCCAATTCGCCCTGGTAGGGCGAAAATGACCGCAGAACCTTTCCGGTCATGTCCATCACATAAAGCGAATGATGGTCATCTCTATCCGGCCTTATTCCCCGGATCAGGATCTCATCCCTGGGCCTCAAGACCCTGAGGTCCGAAACCGTTCGGAACCTTTCTTTTACCACGGCGAAATCGAATTCTTTTTTCTTGGTCAGGCTCAGCCGGTTGTAGACGATGCAGGCCCAGGCCGCTTTTCCGGAAAAGACCTGGTCGGGCGTCCTTTTAAAAAGAACCACGGGGTCTCCCGAGGCCGTGACGTCCAAATTCATGATCGCCCCTTCTCTTTTCTCAGGCCCCTGGCCGGTCGGGTTGCCCCCTTTGTCAACTCGCAGGAATTCTTCAAGGACATCTCTCTGGCTGATGAGCAAATTCCCGAAATCGTCGGCCGCGACTATGGTGTGATACTGATTCGGCTTCAAAAAGAAAGAGAGGTCGATTTCTTTAGTGACCAGGACCTTCGACTGAGAAAACAGGAAAGGTGATGAAAAGCAAATAATCAGGAATAGGACAAACCGACGTTTTCGCATGTGGCCTGCCGCCCCCCGGGAATAGCCTCCACTTTTTTGTCGCAGGAGGCTGTTTGAAATTCAATTATTCAACATTCTTGGCGTTATTAGCAGACTGCCGGGCTGCCCCTTCGCCGGGTGATGAAACGAATTGATCGAGAACGCTGATCAAGGCTTTCGGATCAAGCGGCTTGGCGATATAACCGTCCATTCCGGCTTCTAAGCAGCGTTCCTTGTCGCCTTTAAGGGCGTGGGCCGCCATGGCAATAATCGGGATGTGTTGCTTCCCGGCTTCCCGGTGGCGAATACGTTGGGTAGCCTCAAACCCGTCCATCTCGGGCATCTGCACATCCATCAACACAGCATGGTAGCGGCCTTGTTGGACTTTTTCGAAGGCCTGCCGGCCGTTAGGCAGGGTCTTCCTCGGCCTCCAGCCTACCCATTCTCAGCTTGACCAGGGTGATCTCAGGATGAGGGCTTCATCTTATTCGGGCCCTTTGAGCCTGCTCTCTGCTTTGGCCATAAAAGCAAGTTCCCGACGATATTTTCCTCTTGGGCTTCTTGAGAAAGAATAGGAGATGCAACCACCTAGGAGTCAATCTCCAGATCTATTTTTTCCAAGAGGATCTCCGTGCCGGAAAGGATCTCCAGGTCGGACGCCCGGCAGGCCTGGCAGTGGAACACATAGTCCTCGACCTCGAACTCGGCGCCGCAGGACCGGCAGCGCACTTTGAGCGGCACGGGAACGGTCTCCAGCTCGGCTTCCTCGGCCAGCGTCCCCTTCTTGTACATATCGAAAGCCGTGACCAGGAGCTCGGGTACGGCCCCCGACAGCCGGCCGACCAGAAGCTTGACCGCCAGGACCTTGGCCGCCTGGTGCTGGCGGGCCTTCTCTTCTAGGATCTCGAAGAGGCCGGCGACGAGGGACAGCTCATGCATGGCGGCCGGTGAGTTTCTGGCGGAAGCGGAGAAGATAAGCGATGAAGTCCTCCAGGCCCGCTCCGCTGAGGGCCGAGACGAGGAAGACATCCAGGTTCGGGTTGACCTCCAGGGCTTCTTTTTTAGCCTGCTCCGGGCTAAAAGGAAGAAGCCCCAACAGGTCGGCCTTGCTCAGGACCAGGCAGTGGGCGGTGCGGAAGGCCTGGGGATATTTCTTGGGCTTGTCGTCACCCTCTGGCGCCGACAGGAGCAGACAGCGAAGACTTTCACCCAGATCGTAGGCGGCCGGGCAGACAAGGTTGCCCACGTTCTCGATGAACAGGAAGTCGAGCTCAGCCGGCAGCTGGGGATAAAGCCGGCCGATCATTTTGGCCTCCAGGTGACAGGCCCCTCCGGTTTGGATCTGCCAGGCGGGGATGCCCTTGGCCCGGATGCGCTCGGCGTCCCGCTCCGTCTCGATATCGCCCTCGATGACGGCCAGGCGATAGCGGGGCGACAGCCGCTCGGCCAACCGCTCGAGCAGAGTGGTCTTGCCCGCGCCGGGCGAGCTCATGAGGTTGACGGCAAGCACTCCTCTATCCAGGAATCTCCTCCTCAGCTCGGCGGCGGCCTGGATGTTCGAGCTGAGGATGTCTTCCCTGACCTCGATTTCCTTGCGCTTCATGTTCTTTTTTCCCCAGGCCCCCGGGGCCTGGCCCGGCCCTTGGCGGGGGCGGGCCCGCCGAGGAGATCCCTCAGCGCGCCCTTCACCCTGACCAGGATCCGGGGGATGGCCTTGGCCATCTCCTCCGACAGCCCCTCGCCCAGCCGGTATATGTTTTTGGCCTCGACGGCCACGACCCGGATGCGGGAGGGGACGTGCAGGCCTAGCTTCCGTCCGATCTCGATCGTCTGGGGGATCGAGACGTAGTGGGGCGAAGGGCCGGGCAGGGCCCTCAGGTCATCCGCTTCCAAGAGGCGGACCCGGCCGGTCTGCGGCTGCGGTTTCTTGATGGTGTCAATGATGAGAAGCGTGTCGTAGCCGGTGATGACATCGAGGAGGGCCAGCCCCGAAAGCGCGCACTCTTCAAAATCCGTTTTCTCCAGATCGCCGAAAGGCCGCCGGCCGCCGGCCGCTTCCTGCCGCAGCCGCCGGACGACCTCGATCCCCACCGCGTCGTCGCCGTAGAGATCGTTTCCCAGGCCCAGGACGAGGGTTCTCATTCCGATTTCCGAGCCGGGGAGCCTCACTGAACAGGATATCCTATAGCGAATTCGACCGGGGTGGAAATTGTTTATTGGTATTTTCCCGAGATGTAGTTCTCCAGATGAGTGATCAGCACTTTCTGTTGGGAGATAACGGCTTTGACCACATCCCCGATGGAGATGACGCCCACCAGGCGGTCCTTGTCGAAGACGGGAAGATGCCGAATGTGCTTATCCGTCATCAAGGCCAGGCATTCTTCGGCTTTGGTGTCCGGATGGACGCCGAAGATGCGGGGGGTCATGATATCCCGGACGGGGATGTTGGCCGAGGATTTGCCCTTGAGGATGACCTTGCGCGCATAGTCCCGCTCGGAAATGATGCCCACCACACGGTCCTTTTCGACCACCAGCAGGGCTCCCACGCTCTTCTCGGCCATGAGCTTGAGCGCCTCGAACACTCTGGCCTCCGGCGCGATGGTCCACACCTCACGTCCCTTGTCCTTGAGAATTTGGCTGACAGTGATCATGAGACACTTCTCCTTTTATTTTTATTTATTTTTGAGTCCGGAAAAGATTGTTGTCGGGCGAACCCGGTGATTTCTATTTTTGCGCACTTATGAGTATATCAAAAAGGCGGAATTGTCAATCACGGGCGCGGCCCTGTATATGTTTTTTGAGAAAGTCCAAGGCCGGGCCGAGGTTTTTTTCGGCCTCCGGGGAAAGACCTTGGCCCAGCTCCCAGGCAACGCCGCGGACGGCCAGGATATAGGCTTCCGGCGTCCGGCCATAAAGCTCGCGGCACCAGGCCAGGACGGCCTGGGGAAGAAGGGCATGGGTGGAAAAAGAGACCTGGGTCTGGGGCTCCAGGCGGTAAAATTCGAAGGGCGATTTGGCCGTCCGGGAGGCGTCGACCACAACGACCCTGTCAAATCGGGAAAAGGTCAAGGCATCTTCGACGTTGAGCTGAAAACGTATTTCAACGGCCAGCTCGAGGCCGGGCTCGGCCTCGATTCCCGCCCTGAGTTCTTTCTCCAGGCGGGCCACCAGGGCCGGCCCGATCCCGTCGTCGCCGCGGCCGGGGTTGCCTACGCCGCAGATCAGCGTCTTAACGTTTTCCTCTCTCCGGCGGCCCGCTGCTCGTCCAAGGGCGGCAATCTGTCTTTGGCGATAGGGCGGCTACCGCTCCCGGCGGTCTAAAAGCCGCCCATCGGCGTCGGCTAATTCCACTTCCAGGGGCATGGCCCCCAGGGCGTGGGTGGCGCAGCTCAAGCAGGGGTCGTAGGCGCGGATGGCGATCTCCACGCGGTTCAACATCCCCTCGCTTATGGTTTTCTGTCCGGCCAGAACATGATCCGCCACCCAGTGCACCGCCCGGTTCATAGGCTCGTTGTTGTTGGTGGTGGAAACGATGAGGTTGGCCATGACGATCTGGTCGTCGTCGTTCACTCGGTAATGGTGGAAGAGTGTTCCGCGCGGGGCCTCCACCAGGCCGATGCCCTCCGCCGCTCTCCGGCCTTTTCTGACCAGTTCCGTGCCCTGCAGGTCCGGGTCCCGGAGCAGGTCGCGCAGGACCTCGGCCGCATGGAGCAGTTCGATGAGACGCGCCCAATGGTAGTGGAGGGACATGTGGTTGGGCTTTCCGCCGGTGTAGGCCTTGAAGACCTCGAACTCTTTCTGGGCCAGCGGGGTGGGGATGAAATCGCAGGTGTTCAACCGGGCCAGCGGGCCGACCCGATACCAACCCTCCTTCTTGCCCAGAGGCCGGATGTATGGGAATTTCATGTAGCTCCAGGACCGCACCTCCTCGCCGATCCAGCTCAGGTAATCCCGGTAATCGACGTCGGGAATAATCTTTTTCCCGTCGGCGTCCACGGCCCGCAGGAGGCCGTGGTAGATGTCGAGCGCGCCGTCCTGGCGGACCAGACTGAGATGGTTGGAGGGGAAGGGGGCGAAACCGTCGATCCAGTCCTTGTGTTTTTGGTGATAGTCCTTGAACAGGTTGAGGGCGGCCTGGGCCCAGCCCACCATGTGGCCGGCGTTGAAGGGTGCGGGTCCTTTTAGAAAAGAGTCTCGTTCCTCTGGGCTCAGATTTTTGTTAATGCCGCCCGGGATGGCCCCCGTGCCGTGGATTTTTTTCCCGGCCGTGGCGGCGATGATTTCCTGGCCGAACTTGCGCATGAGGACGCCCTGCACGGCCAGTTCCTTGTGGGCCAGGGCCACCCCGATGACGTTGCGCACGGCCGGGTCAGCATCCGGCCCCAGGAGCAGGTCGGGCGAGACGAGGTGGAAGAAGTGAAGGGCATGGGACTGGAAAAACTGGCCGTAATGCATCAGCCGGCGCATTTTTTCCGCAGTGGGCGAGAGGCCCTCCGGCTCGACGCCCGCCACCATGTCCACGGCCTTGGCCCCGGCCAAATGATGGCTCACCGGGCAGATGCCGCACAGCCTCTGGACCAGGACGGGGACTTCCCAGTAGGGACGGCCCTGGACAAATCTTTCAAAGCCCCGGAATTCCACGATGTGAAACCGGGATTGAGAGACACGTCCCTTGTCGTCCAAGTGGATGACGACCTTGCCGTGACCCTCGATGCGGGTGATGGGTTCGATGGTGATTTTCTGGGCCATGGGCCTTCTCCCTTCAATCGTATTTGATCAGCGGATAGGTGAGCGGGATGGGCTTCCCCTCCAGGAGCGCCGTCAAGGCTGCCCAGATGAAATCGGCCGAGGGGGGGCAGCCCGGCAGGTAATAATCGATCTTGACCACCTCGTGGAGGGGGTAGACCTTGTCTAGGATCAGGGGCAGCTCCGGGTCGTTGGGGATGATGTGGTCGTCCACGGTGGGGGACTTGAAGTAGGCTTCCTCCAGGCATTCTTTGAGGGGGAGGCTGTTGCGCAGGGCGGGCAGGCCGCCCATGATGGCGCATTCTCCCACCGAGATGAGGATCTTGCAGTTCTGGCGAAAATCGCGCAAGACCTCCACATTCTCGCTGTTGCAGCAGCCGCCCTCGATGAGGCCCACGTCGCAGGGCTTGGAGAATTTCTTGATGTCATCGATGGGCGACTTGTGGAACTCCACCAGGTCGATGAGCTTGAGGATCCGGTCGTCGATATCCAGGAGGGACATGTGGCAGCCGAAGCAGCCGGCCAGGGAGGCGGTGGCGATGACGGGTTTGCTCATGGTTCACCTCGTGGACGATTTCTCGATATCGCTGCCGATGGGCCGGAGGTCGAATTTCCGGCGGCCGATGGGCACGGCAAAACCCAGACCCTTGCGCAGCAGGGCGCCCGTCGGGCAGACTTCCATAGCCCGCCGGGCCTGGTCCTCGGTGAGCCGGGCGGCCAGGGCCGGGTCTTTGGCCAGGCTGACCTGCTGGGATCGGTTGAGGAATCCGAAGACGTTCTTTTCGTCCTCGGCCAGCACGGCCCGCACGCAGCGCCGGCACTGGATGCAGCGGTTCCGCTCCAGGAAGAGCTTGGGGTCGGAAGCGTCCAGGGGACGCTGGGGGAACTGATAGGGGAAGCGAGGGACCAGGACCTGCAGGCGGTAGGCCAGGGCCTGGAGCTCGCAGTTCCCGCTCTTTTCACAGGCGGGGCAGAAGTGGTTGCCCTCGGCGAAGAGCATTTCGATGAGGGCCTGGCGCATGTCCCTCAGCTCGGGGATGTCGTTCTCCACGGCCATCCCGGGCGTCACCGGCTGAGTGCAGGCGGCCATATAGCGGCCGCTGACCCGGACGGTGCACACGCGGCAGGCGCCGGCGGGCTTCAGGCCTTCATAATAACAGAGTGCGGGAATATAGATGCCGTTCTCCTTGGCCGCCTCGATGATTGTTTGTCCGGGCCGGGCTATACATTCCCGGCCGTCGATGGTGAGGTGGATGTCGTTCATCGGCGTTTCTCCTCCAGGTGCACCTTCCGTCCGGTAAGGGCGGCCGCTTCCGAGACGGCAGCGGCCAGGTCAAACTCGGTCTGGAACTCGACGCCCTTGGGGATTTTTTTATGATACATCTCGGGAAAGCTCTGCAGGGTCGTCAGCAGCGGGTTGGGCGAGGTCTGGCCCAGGCCGCATCGGCTGGTGGCCTTGATGATCTTTCCCCAGTCCTCGATGTCTTTCAGGTCCAGGGGGGTGCCCCGGCCCTTCTGGATCTTCTCCAACTTGGACCGAAGCTGGATGTTGCCCGCCCGGCAGGGCGTGCACCAGCCGCAGGATTCTTCCACGAAAAAGTCCATGAAGTTATGGACGACTTCCAAGAGGTCCCGTTGAGGACCGATGATGATGACCGAACCCCCGGTGGGCAGGTCGGAGAAACACAGCTTCCGGTCGTAGCCGGAGGGCGCCACACAGGTCCCGGAATAGCCGCCGACCTGGACGGCCTGAGCCTTTTTGGCGCCGACTTCATTAAGAAGGTCGCGCACGGTGAGCCCGAACTCCACTTCATAGACGCCGGGCCGCTCGCAGTCCCCGGACACGCTCAACAGCTTGGTCCCCGCCGACTTGGGCGTTCCCAGAGAGCGGAACCACTCGGCCCCCTGGACCAGGATGCGGGCCGCCGTGCACAGCGTCTCGACATTGTTGACCGTGGTCGGGCAGCCCTTGTAGCCATATTGCACGGGGAAGGGAGGCCGGTCCCGGGGCTCGCCCCTCTTGCCCTCGGCGGACTCGAGCAGGGCGGATTCTTCGCCGCAGATGTAGGCCCCGGCGCCGAGCTTTATCTGGATGTCGAAGCGGAAGCCGGCCCGGCCGCCCGCCTTTTCGCCCAGGAGCCCTGAGTTGCGCATGTCCTCCAGGACGCTCTCCAAATGGGCCTGGAGATAAGCATACTCGGCGCGCAGATAGAGCAGGCCGAGCTCGGCGCCCACGGCGTAGCCGGCCACGGCCATGCCCTCGAACAACAGACGGGGCATCTCGGTGAGGAGGACGCGGTCCTTAAAAGTGCCCGGCTCCCCCTCATCGGCGTTGCCGACGACATAGTGGTCCGGCCCCTTTTCCTTCCGGCAGAACTCCCACTTGAGGCCGGTGGGGAAGCCGGCACCCCCGCGGCCGAGGAGGTTGGACTTTTTGACCTCGTCGATGACAGCCTCCGGCGTTAAAGTCAGGGCTTTGGACAAAGCCGAGCCGGGGATCCAGGGCGCAAACAGGACCGGTCCCTGGCGTCGGATGTTATTGTGCACCATGGACCGGATGAGCTCCGACTGGTTGGCGCCGTCGCCCAGAACGGTCACCATGTCCTGGACGTCTTTTCCGGCCCGCATGGCCGCCACCAGCTCCTTGACTTTTTTCTCGTCCAGGCGGGTGAAGACGACGCCGTTGATGATGGCCGAGGGCTCCTGGTCGTTCATGCCGATACAGGAGGTGTGGTCGAGGCCGATCAGCCCATCGGGGGAGACTTGGCCGAAGCGGCTCCCTGTTTCCCGCTCAAAGGCCCGGGCCACGGCGGGCTGGCCTTGGAGGACGGAGACGATGTTGGTGTTGAGAAAAACGTTGTACCGGCCCCGGGGCTGTTGAGAGAAGAAATGGTAGAAGGACACCACGCCCTCGACGTCCACCACGGAAATGTTCAGAAGACGGGCGAGGGCAGCGGCGGTTTCCGGAGCCAGGTAGCCCTCCTGGGTCTGGACCTCGCGGATGATATCCAGGAGGTTGAGGCGGTCGCCTCCGTAGCGATGGACGATGGATTCCAGGTTGGTCATGGTTTTACTCCCTGAGCGCGTTGTTCACACCCATGCGGGTCGGCCTGCCCTGTTTCAGGAGAGGCAGAGAGTCTCCCGGATGATTAAAAAAGAGAAAGCAAAATAACAGAGTGTCTGGGAAAAGGCAAGAGCCGCCCCCCATTCCGCGGGTCAGCGCTCGAGCCTCCGGAGGAGGTTCCCTTGTTTATCGCGGATATTGATGACCAGAGGCAGACCGCCCGGCAGGGCGTGGGTGCCGCAGGCATGGCAGGGGTCGTAAGCCCGGAAGCCCATCTCGACCATGTTGAGCAGGCCCTCGGAGATGTTCCCACCCTTGATGAAGGCCTTGGCCGCCTTCTCGATGGACATGTTGATGGCCGCCGCGTTGCTCACCGTGGCCACGATGAGGTTGGCCTCGCTGACGATGCCCTTGGCGTCGGTCTTGTAGTGGTGGATGAGAACGCCGCGGGGAGCCTCGACGATGCCCACGCCTTCGTCCGGGGTGGCGGTGGGGATCTGGCGGATATTAGGGTCGGTAATGGATTTGTCCTCCAGCAGCAGGACCATGCTTTCGGCGGCCTGCAGGGCCTCGATCAGCCTGGCCCAGTGGAAGGCCAGGGTGTGGTGGACGGGCTTGCCGCCCAGGACGGAATACATCCTCTCATACTCGGCTTGGGCCAGCGGAGTGGCCATTCCATCCGAGACGTTGAGCCGGGCCAGAGGCGCCACGCGATAAACGCCGGAGGAGGGGCCCTCCAGGAAGCCCTTCCAGCCGACTTTCTTGAGGAAGGGGAATTTTATATAGGTCCAAGGCTCGACATGCTCAGCGATGTGATCCAGATACTGAGGGGGCTTGAATTTGGCGAATTCTTTGCCCTCCGGAGTGACGATGCGGACGTCGCCGTCGTAGAAGTTGACTTTGTTTTTTTCGTCCACCAGGCCCATGTAATGGGTAGTGATGGTGAAAGCATCGCCGACCACCAGGTCGACATATTCTTTGTTCTTAAGGACGATATCGTCGAAGATTTTCAGGGCGAACTGGGCGAAGTTCACGACTGCCTTGGCCACCTCCAGAAACTTGACTCGGTGCTCCTCATCCAGCCCCTTGGACACGCCGCCCGGCAGGCCGAGGACGGGGTGGATGACCTTGCCCCCCAAGTAGCTGATGATGTCCCGGCATTCCCGCCGGATCTTTATGACCTGGCCGCCGATCTCCAGCCCGACTTTGCCGATAACGCCCAGGATGTTGCGCTCGGCCTTGGGCGCCTGGGGTCCGACCACGAAGTCCGGGCCGCCCAGGAAGAAAAAGTGGAGCGTATGGTCCTCCATCATGAAGGTGTTGTAGACGAGCTCCCGGATTTTGCGGCCGGTGGGGGTGGGCTGAACGTGGAAGACGGCGTCCACGGCCTTGGTGGAAGCCATGTGGTGGGCGGTGGGGCAGACGCCGCAGATCCGCGGGGTGATGCGGGGCATCTCCTCCACCGGACGGCCCACGGCGAACTGCTCGAAGCCTTTCAACTCCGGGATCTGGAGGATGGCCCGGTCGACATCCCCCTGGTCGTTGAGGAAGATCTCGATCTTGCCGTGGCCCTCCAGCCGGGTAATGGGGTCGATGGTGATTCTCTTGCCGTTGCTCATTTCACCGCCTCCAGTCTCTTACGTCTGAGGATGCTGTGGGGCAGGCTGAACCGGTAGAAGGTGCCCGCGGGGTCGACGATGGACTGAACGATTTTGTCGATTTCTTTCTCTTCGTTGGTGGCCAGGATGGAAGCAAAGGCCGACAGGAACTTGGCCCCCTGGTCGAGGACCTGGTCGGTGGGGCCGAAGCAGCCGCGGCAAGGCATGTTGGCCGTAATGCAGCGCTGGCCGCATCCGGTCCGGGTGGCCGGGCCCAGGCAGATGATGCCCTGGGCCAGGAAGCAAAGTTTGGGGTCGAGGAAAATCTCCCAGGGCCTCTTTATCTCCTTGATCTCCAGCTTCTCCGGCTTGGAATCGTTCCGGTCGCACTCCTCGCATTCCGACTTGTTGGGCGAGAGGACCGAGCCTTTGGGCGGCAACTTGCCCTCCAGGAGGGCCTCCACCGCAGTCAGGATAAGGTCGCGGGGCGGGGCGCAGCCGGGCAAGTAGTAATCGACATCAATGACTTGGTCCAGGGTCTGGACCGTGTCAAAAAAGCCGGGCAGATGGAGTTCCTTGCCGTCGACGATGCTCTTTTCCTGAGGGACGGTCCCCTTAGGGTTATCGGTAGAAGGGGTGGTCAGGTAGGCCCGCCGGAAAATGGTCTCCTTGTTCCAGAAGTTGCCCAGGCCGGGAATGCCGCCCAGGTGGGAGCAGGCGCCGTGAGCCACCACGATCTGGGACTTGCGCCGCAGGAGCTTGACCATCTCCTCCTGTTCGGTGAGCCGGACGGCGCCATTGATGAAGCTGGCGGTGATCGAGCCGTCGGGCATGGCCTCCACGTCGCTGCGCTTGAAATCCAAGGCCACCGGCCAGAAGACGATGTCAACGGCGGCCACCACCTTGAGGATATCCTCGGCCAAATCGACGATAGACTCCTCGCAGCCGCCGCAGGCAGCACACCAGTAAAAGGCGATCTTAGGCTTGGCCTTGCTCATCTTTTCCTCCCTGAGGACCTGATGTTTCCAAACTCTTCTTCGGGCATTCCTGTCCTCTCTGTCAAGCCGTCAAGGACTCGAGAAAAACGGAGTATTATACCCCAGTCCTTTTGCGATTTCCACCTCCCCTTGATTTTAGATAGCATCTCCAATTGTGTGATCTAGCATTCAAGAAGAGGAGGGGTCCTGTCACGGCCGGCCTTTCCGAAGACACCACCCTCTTGCCCCCTTGATTCCAAGGGGGCGGGGGGGGATTAATATTTTTTCAAGCAAATCAAAAGGTGTCTTCGGCAGCCATTCCTCCCCACGTATCAAACGTTTGGAGGTAATATGATGATGTGATGCACCTCCTCTGGGTGTCTATTGGTGTGATAGATTACCCGTGAGAAGAAAGTCATTAAAAGGAGGTGCCTATGTATTATATGGGCGTTGACAACCATAAGCAACGTTCGCATCTGACGATCATGGAAGAAGACGGAGCCATCATCAAGGCGGGCTCGGTATTGAATTACAGGAGTGAGATTCAGGAGTTTCTCGGGGACCTGGACAAAGAGATGAAGGCTGTGGTGGAGGCAGGGTATTCGAGCTACGTCCTGGTTGATATCTTAGAAGACCTGGGCGTGGAGGTGAAGGTCGCCCATCCTCTGGAGGTCAAGGCCATTGCCAAGGCCAAGATCAAGACAGATAAGCGGGATTCCCGGATTTTGGCCGACCTGTTGCGGGCCAACCTGATCCCGGAAGCCCACAAGAGGTCGCCGGAGACCAGGAGAGCGCAGAGGGTTTTGCGGCAGAGAGTTTTTTTCGTAGCGGCCATGAGGCGGGTTAAGAACAGGGTACGCGCCTTACTAGCCCAACAACCCGAGGACATCCAGAAAACGATAGGGTTGGAGAAGGAGCTCTTCAGTCAAAAAGGGATAGCTCGGCTCAAGGCGGTAGAGATGGCCTCTGTGGACAAGGCGCTTGTGGAGGGGCTGCTGAAGCTTCATGAGGAGCTTAAGGCTCTGATCAAGACATCGGACAAGCTGGTGGAGGAGCTGTTCCAAAAGATGGCAGACGCCCAACAGATCTACACTGTGCCGGGGTTCGGCAAGTTCTTCTCGGTGCTGGTAGCCACCGAGATCGACGATATCCGGCGTTTTGAGTCGGCCGCCAAACTCCACAGCTACGCCGGCGTGATTCCTTCCACGCACAGTTCGGGCATGAGAACCTATCAGGGGAAGATGACCCGGGAAGGGAATCGCTGGCTCCGCTGGGCGGCGGTGGAAGCGGTCTGGCCGGCCATCAGGCATGATCATGGGCTTCAGCTCTTCTATCAGAAGTACGCCTCGAGGAAGAAACCCAATGCTGCCAAAGTGGCTACGGCCAGGCGGCTGTTGACGATTATCTACACGATCCTAAAAGAGGGCCGCAACTATGTGCCCTTTCCTAAAAATGATAGAGAATAAAAAAAATCCGGCTGCCTTCAGGTAGCATCTAACGGGCCTATGGGCTGCGTTCCCTATTGGAGGTTAAGGAGCCGGAACCTGACATAACAGTGTGTGCATCATGGCACGAATAGAAGATTGGTTGCCAAACCGATGACAATAAAGAGGAATAAAAAGATGGGCTAAAATATTGCTTGCATCACATCATCATAGAAGATGCTTCCGGCCGGCACTCGTTGAACGCGGCCGTCCGATGGTATATAGTGGCCTAAAGTGAAAGCGGCCATCGCTCTTTATTCCCAAGCTTCCTGCCTGGCCACGCGAGCCAAGAACGCCCTCTACGACCAGGGCTGGCTCAGGCCTCGCCGGCCGCCCCTGCCCGTGATCAGTGTGGGCAGCCTGGCCCTGGGGGGGATGGGCAAAACGCCGCTGGCCGCCGAGATCCTGGGGCATTTCTTGGCCGGGGGACGCCGGCCCGCGCTCGTCAGCCGGGGATATAAGGGCGCCTGGGAGGGCCGCGGCGGAGTGCTTTCGGACGGCCAAAAAATCTTCGGCGATTGGCGGCAGGCCGGGGATGAGCCCGCCCTGGTCGCCCTGCGCTTCCCCCGGGCCGGCGTCTTCGTCGGAAGGAACCGCTATTTTTCTTGTCTCCGGGCCAAGGCCGAAGGGTTCGACCTGGCCGTGCTCGACGACGGGTTTCAACATCGGAAACTCTTTCGAGATTTGGACATTGCCCTTTATAACCCGGCCGAACGCCTCGCCTTGAGGGAGCCCTTAAGCGCCTTGAGACGGGCCCACCTCATCCTGATCCAAGAAGGATCTCCGGCCGCTGTCAGGGAAAAGGTCCGGGCCAGGTTCTCCAAGGTCAAAGTCCTCGGCTATTCGGTCATCCCCTTGGAATTCCTGAGGGCCGGCACCGCGGAGAGATTGGCCCTTGGGCGATTGGGAAAATCCAAGGCCCTGGCCTTCTGCGGCATCGCTCGTCCGGAAAGGTTCTTCACTATGCTGGAAGGGCTGGGGCTGCGCCTGCTGGACAGGATAGCTTTCCCGGACCACCACGCCTATCCGGAATCCTCCTGGCAGAGGATCATGGACAGAGTCAAGTTCCTGAAACCTGAAGCCTTGGTCACCACGGAAAAGGATGCCGTTAAACTTGCCGGCCGGCCCCTCCCGAAAAACGGCCTGCCGCTGTATACGCTGAGGATCGGGCTGTCCCTGGACCGAGAGTTCTATGAGGCCATCGACTCCGCCCTCAAGCTCAGGGAGGGAGAGTAAAAATGGTCAGGTTCAAGGACGTCCCGTTGTACCTGGTCTATCAAACGCTCTCCGTCCTTTTTTTTCTGCTGCCCAGGCCGTGGTGTCTTTGCCTGGGCCGGGCCTTGGGGCGACTCGCTTTCCACCTCGACCCCAAACACCGGCGGCTCGCCCTGAGCAACCTCCGCCTGGCCTTAGGTTCCACATCCCCCCCGGCCGAACGCTATCGGATCGCCCGTTCTTCCTTTGCTCATTTCGGCCAAGTTATGGCCGACCTGGTCAAGTGGCCCTTCCTCCCGGCCAGGCTCCGGCAAAAGTTGATCCGATTGGAGGGCCAAGATAATCTTCGCCGAGCCTTGGAGGCGGGAAGGGGAGCACTCATATTCACGGGCCATTTCGGCAATTGGGAGGTCGGCTCTCTACCCGTGTCCCGGATGGCCCGCTTGAACGTCATCGCCCGAGAGCTCGACAACAAGCTTGTCGAGCGGAGGCTGCTCCGGCTGCGTCGAAGCCTGGGAGCCAGAGTCATCTACAAAAATCAGGCCGCCCGCCAGGTCCTCCAGGCTCTCCGGCGAAACGAGATCACGGCCGTCCTGATCGACCAGAATGTCCTGCGCCGGGAGGGCGTGTTTGTGGACTTCTTCGGCCGGCCGGCCAGCACGACGCCTGCCCTGGCCGCGTTTCATTTGCGGACCGGAGCTCCCCTGCTGCCCTTGTTTTGCACCATTGCTCCCGGCGGTTCCTACCGCGTCCGCCTCGACCCGCCCCTTGTTTTCCAGCCTTCGGGCAGCCATTCCGCAGATGTGTTGAAAATCACCCAGCTCTGCACTAAAATCATTGAGAATCAGGTCAGGGAAAACCCCCGGCTGTGGCTGTGGTTCCACGACCGGTGGCGTTCCCGGCCGGCAGAAGACCATGGATAAAAAAACAAGATCCGGCGGACGGGCTATGGACGAGCTTCGCTCCGTTAAGATCCTGCCCGACTACCTGGATTTCGCCGAAGGCTCGGCCCTCATTGAAGTCGGTCGCACCCGGGTGGTGGCGGCCGCCAGCCTGGAAGACAGGGTCCCCCCCTTCCTTAAGAACACCGGGTCGGGCTGGGTCACCTCCGAATATGCCATGCTCCCCCGCTCCACCGAGAAGCGCACCGCCCGGGAGCGGATGCAGGGCGGCCGGAGCCAGGAGATCCAGCGCCTCATCGGCCGGTCCCTGCGGGCCGTGATGGACCTGCCCGTCCTGGGGGAGAGGCAAATCATCGTGGACTGTGACGTGATCCAGGCCGACGGGGGGACGCGGTCCGCTTCCATCACCGCCGCCTGCGTGGCCCTGGCCCTCTGCCTGAAGCGGATGATGGATGAGCGGCTCATCGACCGGATGCCGCTCAAGAACCTGGTGGCCGCCGTGTCGGCCGGAGTGGTGGACGGCGAGCTGCTCTTGGATCTCGACTATGAAGAAGATTCCTCGGCCGAGCTGGACATGAACATCGTCCAGACCGACCGCGGCCAGCTGGTGGAGGTCCAGGCCTCGGCGGAAAAGTCCCCTTTTTCCAGGAAAACGCTGGCCGGGCTGATGCAGCTGGCGGACAAAGGGCTGGCCGAGCTTTTCCAGAAACAGCGGGATGTCCTGATCAAGAAGAGCCGGCTGTTCATGGCCTACGGCGCTTAAGGAGTGTTGGATGGAGCGAATCCTGGTAACCGGCGGGGCGGGGTTCCTGGGCAGCCATCTCTGCGATTTCCTCCTCGGCCGCCGAGCCGACGTCATCTGCCTGGACAATTTCTTCTCCGGCAGCAAGGACAATATCCGTCACCTGGCCGGAGACCCAGGCTTCGAGGCCATCCGCCACGACGTCATCCATCCTTTTTTCGTCGAAGTGGATAAGGTTTATCACCTGGCCTGTCCGGCCTCGCCCATCCACTATCAGCACAACCCCATCAAAACGGTCAAGACCAACGTCATGGGCACCATCAACATGCTCGGCCTGGCCAAACGGACCCAGGCCCGCATCCTGCTGGCCTCAACCTCGGAAATCTACGGCGACCCCCAGGTCCATCCCCAGACCGAAGATTATTGGGGACACGTCAACCCCATCGGCCTGCGGAGCTGTTACGACGAGGGGAAGCGCGTGGCCGAGACGCTGATGATGGATTACCACCGCCAGAACCGGGTGGACATCCGCATCGCCCGCATCTTTAACACCTACGGCCCGCGCATGGCGGTCAAGGACGGCCGGGTGGTCAGCAACTTCATCGTCCAGGCCCTGCGCGGCGAACCCTTGACCGTGTACGGAAAGGGGAGCCAGACCCGCTCCTTCTGCTACGTCTCCGACCTGATCGAGGGGCTGCACAAATTGATGGAAGCCGAGGACCCGGGCCGGCCGGTCAACCTGGGCAACCCTACCGAATTCACCATCCTGGAGCTGGCCGAGCTTGTGCTCAAGCTGACCAAGAGCCGCTCGCCGGTGATCTACCGGCCCCTGCCCCAGGACGACCCCACCCAGCGCTGCCCGGATATCTCCCTGGCCCGGAGGACGCTGGGCTGGGAGCCCAAGGTCGGCCTGGAAGAAGGCCTCCAGCAGACCATCGAGTATTTCAGGCGGCAGCTGAGCCCGGCCAAACCCTGAAAGAGGCGCGCATGAAAGTGTCCATCGTCATACCTGTTTATAACGAGAAGACGACTATCAAAGAAATTCTGCGCCGGGTGCAGGCCGTCAAGCTCGGCCTGGCCCGGGAGATCGTCATCGTGGATGATTGTTCCAACGACGGAACGAGCGACATCCTCAAGCGGCTGGCCAAGCGGCCCGGCCTCAAAATCGTTTTCCACGACAAGAACCGGGGCAAGGGGGCGGCCCTGCGGACTGGATTCAGCCGGGCCTCGGGAGACATCATCCTCATCCAGGACGCCGACCTGGAATACGACCCGCGGGAATACCCCCGGCTCCTCGAGCCCATCCTGGACGGCCGGGCAGATGTCGTTTACGGCTCCCGGTTCCTGAGCGGTCCCCACCGGGTCTTTTTTTTCTGGCACTATGTGGGGAACAAGCTGCTGACCACGTTTTCCAACATGGTCTCCAACCTCAACCTGACCGATATGGAGACTTGCTACAAGGTCTTCAGGCGGGAAGTGCTGCAAAAGATCAGGCTCCGCTCGGAGCGTTTCGGTTTCGAGCCGGAAATCACCATCAAGCTGGCCAAGCTGCGCTGCCGGATCTACGAGGTTCCCGTCTCCTATGCCGGCCGGGACTACAGCGAAGGGAAAAAAATAGGCTGGAAGGACGGCCTGGCGGCCGTTTACCACATCCTCAGGTTCGGGCTATTCGGTTAAGGCAGGCCGCCTCGCGGGAACTCTTGATGGCCGCATAGACTTCGGCCGAATATTTGAACCCCGAATTATGCTTTCTCACGACAGTTGGATGGGATCATAAAGCCGACAAAGCCCCGAAGCAGGCGCAGCCGAAAAGGAAAATCTATCCCTTGTCAGCATGCCTGAACTAAGGGCGTTGGGGAAATATTTTCGCCGATAGCTCACACATCTATGGCTCCTGTTTCAGCGAATTCCAGGGCTTGCTGAAGCTCGTGAAAAAGCTGAGCTTTGAGGAGCACATTGCCCAGCTCAAATGTCGACCCCATCTTCGAGGAGGCCCGGGGAAAACTGCGCCGGGAAAAATACCAACAGACGTGACCCGGCTCTAAAAAGCAGGGGTGGCATAAGCTCTATCGCTCGGGCCGGGGATGATCAAACAAGAAAAAATTGCTTAGGATTGCGCCGAGACGGTGCTCCGATAAACAAGGAAGTTGCCGTCATACTCCTTCGCCAGCCAGTCTTTTTGCATGTCCAGGATCCAGCGCTCACGCTGTTGACAGCCGACATAAACGAGGCGCACCGACCGGGGACGGTTGGCCAAGGATTTTTTGATATTTCGGATGATCTGGTTGAACGTTTTGTGCTCGAACGGGTAATAGAAAAAGAAAACGGTGCCTTCCGAAAGGTCGTAGACGGCGGCATCAATTTCCATGAGTTCAACCGCCGAGTTTTTGATTTTCAAACGATCGATATTTTTCCTGGCCGCGGCCAGCATGACCGGCTCCAACTCCACGCCCACGACCTTCTTGACTCTCTCTCCGGCCAGGAAGCAAACGACCCGGCCCTTGCCCGCTCCAAAATCGACAAAAACGTCCCTGATGGTCAGTTTAAGATAGTCTCGCATCTCCTCCAAAACGTCGTAGGATGTGGGCCCGTAAGGCTTCATGTCCTTATTCCGGCTGATATCTGTGAGGGGACGATAATTCCCCACAGTATCGATCCCCAGGCGCTTCTCCACCCGATGCTCTTTGATCAGGGCTTTTCGCATCATGGACCATATATTTCGGGAATAATTCACGAACTTTTGCAGTTCAAAGATTTCCCGAAAAATAAGCCAATCTTTAATCACTGTTGCCTTCTATTCCCCAAAAAATGAAGCCGAAAGCATCGGAAATCTATCAAAGCTCTATTCCCCTGTCAACTTCGAACGGGAGTTCGAAATAACGATTTTTAAAATCAGGACCGCCCCAAAAAACTGAAACTGGACGATCTATAAAATTAAAGCCCTAAAAAAGGGGCCCCAGATGGGATCATCTTTATTAAGTTTGCAGAGATTAATCGAATGTTGTCAGCCGCTCAAGCCGTCGTGCCATTGTTGCAATGACAGGCTAGAGCACCAGCCGTGCATCCCACAGGGCCACACGCATTGGCGCCGGCTGAGCAGCCGGGGGTAGTTTTCCCGCCCCCGCCGGTGCCGCAGTAAATATTCCCCCCATGATTATTGGACACACTCGAGCCGCTGATGCAATGGCCGGTGTAATTATATGTATAGGCCATGCCCGCAGCACAGCTAGTTACGGGCGTCATTCCGGTATTACAAGTGCTGCCACTCGGATCCCCATTGCTCCCAACTTGACACCATGACGAAGCAGTCCATGTTAACAACCTAAAAATCGGCCGCTCGTATTTCATTCTCAAACTCCTCCTGCAATAGGTTCATCAACTAGCTGTATTAATGCTCCCCATATTAATACCAAGATATATTTTGCATGTCAAGAGCTTATAGGCTCTATGATGAAAAGTGTGGCTAGCCACCTATTGACGTCAAGGGGCCTGGGGGAGGAGCGAGGCGCCATGAGCGGTTTAGCCCGGAATCGACGGGTTTCTCCCGCTTTTTATCATAAAGCCAGCGGACACCTTGACTTCCCAGGCCGCGGGATATAAGATTTTCGGACACATTCATCCGAATCCGTCCTCTTTCGGGGACGATTCACAGGAGGTCTTCATGAGCCTGGCAACACTACTCGTCCTCATTGGGGCCGGAGTCGTCCTCGTCGCCCTCATCATCCTTCTCCTGGCCTTGCAATACCGCAAGGTCGGGCCGAACGAGGTCCTGATCATCTCCGGAGGCCGGAAGCGGACCATCACCACGATCGACGGCACCAAGCAAAAGATCGGCTACCGCTGTCGCCTGGGCGGCGGCACCCTGGTCCTGCCCTTCCTGGAGAAGGTGGACAGCCTGCCCATGGAGGTCATCACCCTCAACGTCAAGACCCCCGAGGTTCTGACCCACGGCGGAGTGCCCATCCTGGCCGAGGCCGCGGCCCAGGTCAAGATCGGCTCCTCGGACGCGGCCGTCTACCAGGCGGCCGAGCAGTTCCTGGGCCTGGGCAAGGACGGCATCCGGGACGTGGCCACCAGCGTCGTCGAGGGCAAGATGCGGGAGGTCGTCGGCACCATGACCGTGGAGCAGATCTACCGCGGCCGCCAAGATTTCTCGGCCAAGGTGGTCCAGGCCATCAAGGCCGATTTCGAGAAAATGGGGCTGGTCATGCTGTCCTTCTCTCTCAAGGACATCAGCGACACCCAGGGCTACATCGACGCCCTGAGCCGGCCGCAGATCGCCGCGGCCAAGCGCGACGCGGCCATCGCCCAGGCCGAGACCGAGAAAGAGTCGGTGGTCAAGTCCTCCTTGGCTCGCCGCGAAGCGGAAGTGGCCCGGCTCCAGGCCGATGCCCTCATCGCCAAGTCCCAATGGGACAACGAGGCCAAAAAAGCCGAATCCCAGGTCGCCGTCAACCAGAGAAAAGCCCAGGCCGATTTCTCCTACGAGCTGGAACGGTTCCGCCTCAGCCAGGAGATCAAGAAGGAAGAGGCCAAGGTCAAACAGATCGAGAAGGAAGAGGCCATCAAGACCGAGCAATTGGAAATCGCCCGCCGCGAGAAAGAGCTGGATTCCACCGTCCTCAAGCCGGCCGACGCCCGCAAGTATCAGATCAAAGCCGAGGCCGAAGCCGAGGAGTACCGCATTCAGGCCGAAGCCAGGGGCAAGGCCGAGGCCATGAAGCTGGAAGGCCTGGCCGAGGCGGAGCGCATCCGCCAGTACGGCCTGGCCGAAGCAGAGGCCATGGTCAAAAAGGCCCAGGCCTGGGATAAGTACAACCAGGCGGCCATGTTCGAAACCTACCTGAAGGTTTTGCCCGAGCTGGCAAGGGCTGTGGCCGAGCCGCTGGGCAAGGTGGATAAAATCGTGGTGGTCGGCGGCGATAGAAGCCTGGGCACAACCCGAATCACCGGCCAGGTGGCCGAGATCCTGGCCCAACTGCCCGAGGTGGTTAAGTCCCTGGCCGGCGTGGACCTCAAGAAGTTCCTCCAGGACAAGCTGACCCCCGAATCCAAGGACGACAAGCACGATAAGCCGGCCAAGTGAACGGCGCCGGACCCTAAGGTTTCATCATGGTTTCCGAAAAAGCGAATCAGATCGGCAGCTCCCCTACGCTGAAGATGTCAGCCAAGGCCAAGGCCATGCAGGCCGAAGGCATCGACGTTGTGGACCTCAGCGTCGGCGAGCCCGACTTTCCCACCCCGGATAACGTTAAGACGGCCGGTATCAAGGCCATCCAGGAAAACTTCACCAAGTACACGGAGATCGAGGGCATACCGGCCCTGAAGAAAGCCATCATCGACAGGCTGCGCCAGGACCACGGGCTGAGCTATACGCCGGCCGAGATCATCGTCTCCGCGGGCGCTAAGAGCTCCCTTTTTCACCTTTTCCAGGCTTTAATCAACAAGGGTGAAGAGGTCATTATCCCCGCTCCCTACTGGGTCACCTATCCCCACTCGGTCACCCTGGCCGAGGGCAAGCCGGTCATCGTCCAGACCCGCGAGGAGGACGGTTTCCTGCTCAGGCCCGAGGCGCTCAAAGCGGCCATCAGCCCGGCCACCAAAGCCGTCATCCTCAATAACCCCTGCAACCCCACGGGCGCGGCCTACAGCCGCCAGCAGCTGGAGGCCCTGGCCGCCGTCGTCCGCGGCGAGGACCTCTTCGTGGTGGCCGATGAGATTTACGGCAAGCTTATTTACGACGGCTTTATCTTCACTTCTTTCGCCACTCTGGGCGAGGACATCAAGAAAAAAACAATCCTCATCGACGGTGTGTCGAAGTCCTACGCCATGACCGGCTGGCGGATCGGCTACACCGCCGGCCCGGCGGCCATCATCAGCGCCATGGCCAAGATCCAGAGCCACACCACCTCCAACCCCTGTTCCATTTCCCAGAAGGCCAGCCTGGAGGCGCTGCGCGGGCCCCAGTATGAAGTGTCGCGGATGGTGACCGAGTTCCAGCGGCGTCGCAACTATGCCTTGATGCGGCTCCAGTCCGTGCCGGGCCTGTCCTGCTTCAAGCCCCAGGGCGCCTTCTACCTTTTTCCCAACGTCTCCTCCTTCTTCGACAAGGAGTTCCAGGGCATGCGGATACGCAACTCCTACGGCCTGGCCTACTATCTGCTCAAGGAGGCCCGGGTGGCCATCGTTCCCGGCGACGCTTTCGCCGCAGACAATTACATCCGCATCTCCTATGCCACCTCCCTGGAGAACCTGGAGAAGGGGTTGGACCGCATCGTCGCCGCCCTGGCCCGGCTGAAGCCCGCCCAGAAGGCCAAGCGGGCCGCCCTGCAGAACACCCTGACTCGGGTCAAGAAGGCCGTGCCGGTCGAGCCCTCCGTCACCGTGCCCCTCCGCGACGCCCTGGTGGCGGAGATAGAGAGCCGGCTCGGCCCGGCCCAGGTCTATGAATGGAACGTCAACATCCACGGCGTCATTGTCCAGTTGCGGACCAACGTCCCCCATCTCTACGACTTCTGGATGGAAAACTGGTTCCCGGCCCAGCTGGAGGGCGGACTGGAACCCCATGGCATGATCTATGCCCTGGACGGCATCCCCGGCCGGGAATCGCGGGCCTACTTCAACTCCGAAACACGGACCGGCGTCCTGCTCAACACCGACAACTACGGGCCGCTGCGCAGCCTGGCGGCAGGCCTGGTCATGGACACCACCGAGCGAATGCTCCTCAGCCACGGTGTGCGCGGCATGGCCGCCGAATGCAACGGCCAGCTCCTGGCCCTCATCGGCCCGCCAGGCACGCGCAAAACAGAGCTCTTCTTTGAACTGGTCCAGGACAAGCGCTTCCGGATCCATTCAGCCGAACAGTTTTTCGTCCGCTTCACGGGGAACGCGCCGCTGGCCGATTGCGTCGAGCGGAAGTTCTTCCTGCCCACCAACAGCGTGGAATCCTTCCCGGCCCTGGCTCCCTTGTTCGACGCCAGCAAGTGCGAGAACGTGGTCGTCCGCAAAGAGGACTGCCAGGACGCCGAATGCCTGAGGGGAGAGGACTGCCGACTGGACCGGGGGTCCCTCTACTGCTATAAAGCCTCCAAGGAGGCCCAGGCCCTGCTCGACCCGAACTGGATCGGAGGTCCGGCGGCTCATTCGAAGCGGGCCGTCCTGCGCTGGATCTTTCTGCTGCGCACCGATCCGGCTTCGCCGGCCGTAGTCGAGATAGACAAGGACGAGGCTTTGCGCTGGCTTGAATCCGGCGAGAGCCCGGGTTTGAAGAAGAGCCTCAGCCCGGCCAAAAGCCAGCCCTATTTCAACCCCCACCTGCTGGCCTCCTCGCCGGAGCGGATGGAGCTGCATAAAAACCTGTGGCGCCGCCTCCTGCAGAGCACCTCGGTCTATCTATTCAACAGCGCCGCTGGAAAAGCCGGCGACATTAAGAAGGTCGTAACCGGCGCCGCGGATTAAGGCCCTAACCGATTACGGTTCATAACGCTTCGGAAGCACCCCTCCCCGCATTTCACCGGAGCGGAGATGCTTCCTTGTCAGCCTTCTCCAAGACGATTCTCTATTTCCAGGGCCAACCGATGGAGCAGGAAGAGGTGGGCCTCCTGGATGCGGGGCGTATTGGCCGAAGGGACAGCCAGGAGATGGTCCACTAAGCCAGCCAGCGCTCCGCCCCCCAGTCCGGTTAGGCCGACCGTCACCAACTCCATTTTTTTGGCTGTCCGGACCGCTTGGAGAATGTTGGCCGAAAGGCCGCTGGTGGACAGGGCTAGGGCCACGTCTCCCCGGTCGGCCAGGGCCTCGACCTGCCGACTGAAGACCTGGTCAAAGGCCAGGTCATTCCCGACCGAGGTCAGGATGGAGGTGTCGGTTGTCAGGGAGACCGCCCGAAGTGCCGGCCTCTTTTTTAAAAACTTGTTCACCAGCTCGGCGGCGAAATGCTGGGCTTCGGCGGCGCTCCCGCCGTTGCCGAAAACGAGGATTTTTCGCCCCGCCCGGAGCGAACTGCAGATAGCTTCGACCGTCCGCTTGAACTCCATCCGGACAGAAGACTCCAGCTCGGCCAGCACGGCGGCCAACTCGCTGATCTCTTCGTTAAAGTCCATCATTCCTCCTCCGAAAGCCCGGACGCAATGGCAGCCCGCGTCCTGGCCATCAGCTCGGCCAGGCCTTCATGGTCCGGCCGTCCGACGGGTAGGGCCGGGTGAAAGCGGACATGGATCCGCCCGCTCCGCACAAAAAAGCTCCCCCGGGGCATTAGGGCGAATGTTCCCTCCACACTCAGGGGGATAATCGGAACGCCGGCCTCCGCGGCCAAGAAAAAACCGCCCCTCTTGAAGGATTGCAGCCGGCCGTCCCGGCTCCGAGTTCCCTCAGGAAAGATCAAGAACGAATATCTTTTCCGCCGTATCAGGTCCGCCGCCCGGTTGATGGCCCGGCGTCCTTGTTTGACGCCCTTCCGGTTTACCGGCACGAACCCCAGGTAGCTCATCCCCTGGCCGATGACGGGGATGCGGAAGAGCTGCTTCTTCAGGATGACCCGCACCGGCCGGGGAATGAGAAGAAAAAGAAGAGGGCCGTCGATAAAGCTCAGATGGTTGGACATGAAGATATAGACGCCCTTCTTGTCGATATGCTCCAGGCCGGAGACATCGATCTTCAGGCCGGCGGCCAAGGCGGTCAGACGAAGGGCAAACTTGGCCAGGCCGAACAGGGGCTTTCTCAGCCGAAGAACGAAACAGAGCAGAAGGAGGGGGATGAAGATCAGAGTGAAGAAGACAATCACCAGGCCGGCCAGGATGGTCCGCACAACCATGGCCAGATTATATCAGAGAAGGCGGGAAGAATTAGAAAAATATGGCTGAAAAAAATGAAAGCGGCTTATCGGCTGGAGCGGGGCGCGTGGATCCAACCGCCGTTCCACAGTATGAGATCTCGGCTGAAGTCATTCGCTTCTTGGACGACATAAAAGTTATTGACGGTGTCGGCCGGGTCATAGCTGAACCCCTCATCCTGGCCGTCCCGGCCCAGGGACTGGATGAGAAAATCGTCCGACCCGACTTCGGAGGCGTCGATGCCGAAGTTGCCCGCCACGCTTAAGCCGGTCCACACCCGGAAGGGATTGCCCCAGTGGTCCCGGGTGTCGATAGCGCTCTTTTGCATGGGAGTCAGGTCCTGAACAAGCTGCGAGTCGGGCTCCAGCGCGCCGCCGGGGCTGGTGGGCGCCACGATCTACGCTGATTACACCTATAACAAGGACCCCATTGTCACGGACGCCGACGGCAACTCAATTCATGCCGACGCCTTCAACGTCGCGCGGGCCTACAT
>JBAVVA010000176.1:0-31930 GCA_049697055.1 Candidatus Aminicenantales bacterium | reverse complement strand
GGCCTCCGCATCCTGGGCTATTTCATACTGGGCCTGCCGGGCGAAACCCGGGAAATGGCCCTCCGGACCATCGACCTGGCCAAGAAGTTGAACATCGATATCGCCTCCTTCGCCATCGCCACGCCCGATATCGGGACCAGGCTCCGGGAGGAAGCCGTGGCCAGGGGTTGGATCCCGGCTGACCTGGACTCCTGGGACAGCACCGATTATCCGCTCATCGCCTCGGGGGACATGACCCCGGAAGAAATATGGCGGATGCGCCGGAAGGCGGTGCGGGCCTTCTATCTCCGGCCGTCCTATATTCTCCGCAAGCTGGGACAAGTCCGCTCCTGGACCGACCTGAGGATGTTGGCCTCCAACGCCCTCAGCCTGCTCAGCAAATAATTTCATTTTCGGCAAGCATTCCCTTTTCCGCCATAGGTGCTGATACTCAGAGTGGATGGGTGGCGCGGGGCCAATTCCCCTGCGTCCTTGGAGGGGGAAGCGCTTCGCCTTCCCCCTTCCAACGGGAGCTTCGCTCCCTGCCTCCGACCTCTCCGAAGACACCAACCCTTCTCCCCCTAAATTTTTAGGGGGCTGGGGGTTTAATATCGCTTTTAAAATTTGGAAGGTGTCTCCGGAATCTGCCAGTTCTTCTCGGACTTCGTCCTGCGACCAAGGGGGCACACCCCCTTAGGACCCCCGTCCGGCAAGGCCGGACGCCCGGAGCGTACGGGTCCCTGGCACTTTCAGGGTTGGGAGCGAGGACGCAGGGGATGCCCCGCGACAGGACCCGTCCCTTTCACCAAGGACTCCGGAAAAGGAATGCTTGCTCCTCAGCCCGTATTGTCTACCCCGGGGGAATACGCTATATTAATTCCCCATGTCATCCCTTTCTTCCTCCAGGTCTTCCCGGGCGGTGCTGTGGACGGTCATCGTCCTGGCCCTGGCCGTGAGGCTGGTGGGCATCACCTGGGGGCTGCCGAACATTTTCCACGTGGACGAGAACTGGTTCGCCCAGCTGGCCATGAAGCACTTCCGGGGCGACCTGAACCCGCATTTCTTCCACGTCCCTTCCCTGTATACCTACCTGGTCACGGGTGTGTGGGGGCTCTACTATCTGGGCGGCAAGGCTTTGGGCACATTCTCCTCCCCGGCCGACTTCAACGAAGCCTATCTCCACAACGCCACGGCCCTCATCCTCCTCGGCCGGCTGGTCACCGTCCTGTTCAGCGTGGGCACGGTGATCATGCTTTACCTGTTGGGCAAGAAGATGTTCAACCTTCGCACCGGCCTGCTGGCCGCCCTGTTCCTGACTTTTTCCCTGGACCACGTCAAAATCTCACATGATTTCGTCCCGGACGTGGCCATGGTTTTTTTCCTCCTGCCGTCCTTCTTCTTCATTTGGCGGGTCTACGTTCGCGGCCGGATCGGCGATTACCTCCTGGCCGGCCTGTTCGCCGGGCTGGCTTTCGCCACCAAATACGGCGGGCTTTTCCTCTTCCTCCCCCTGGTCCTGGCCCATATCTTCCGGCAGAGCGAAAAAAAGCGGCCGGTATGGAGTTGGATTTTTGACCTGAGACTGGTCGGCGCCGGCCTGGTCTTTATCGCCGTCTTTTTCCTGGGCACGCCCTACTCCCTTCTGGATTTCCCGAAGTTCAAGACCGACTTTGTGTGGCAGTCCCAGCATTTGACCTCGATCGGCCATTACGGCTCATCCACGGCCATGCCCTCCTGGCTGTTCTATTTTCGTCACGGGTTCAAGGAGAACATCGGCTCGCTGGCCCAATGGCTCTGCTTGGGCGGCCTGGTCCTCGGTCTGGCCCGCCGCCGCAAGAAAGATATTCTCCTCCTGTCCATGCCGCTGGTCATGTTCATCCTCATCAGCACCTGGAAAGCCTACGCCACCCGCTACCTGCTGCCCATCATCCCTTTTTTCATCCTGCTGGCCGCCGTTTTTCTGGATTTTCTTCTGGCCCACATCGGACCGCTGTGGCGAAAGATGAAGATCCGGCTTCGGCCCGGCCTGGAGAAGGCCATGGCCGCGGCGCTGGCGGCAGTCTTTTTCGTCTCTCCCGTTGTCCGGGTGTTCCGTTTCGACCAGCAGCTGACGCGTCCGGACACCCGGGTCGTGGCGGAGGGATGGATCGAGGCCAACATCCCGCCCGGCACCCGGATTGCCACCGAATCCTATGGACCGCCGCTCTCGCCCCGCCGGTACATCGTCCTGCTCCGGCACAGCCTGAGCCAAGTGGACCTGGATTGGCTCTCCCTGCGCAAGGTGCGCTATGTGGTGGTCAACGACATCATGTACAGCCGCTTTCTGGAAGCCCCGCGGGAATTCCCCCGGGAGGTGTCGTTCTACAAGTCGCTCGAGGAGAAAACCGTGCTGGTCAAGACCTTCCGGCCGCGCTGGGACGAAGAGCTGGTGGACCTCCACAACCCCACCATCAGAGTCTACCGCCTGACGGCTCTCCCCGATTATTCCTATCCCGGGAACTTTTCTCAGTTCTTCCAGGAAATCGTCCTGCAGCCTTCATCCCGGGGCGGAGGGCTTATCCACATCGTTTGTCGGCCAGGCCAGTCGGCCGGAGGCGACGAGATCGTCAAAAACCCCTACTTGCGGATCACCGGGGCTGAGGGCCGGGAGATCCTTAAATGGACATGGCGGCAGGGCGAGCTCGGCCAGGGACCTGCGGAGGTTCTGACAGCCGAGAAGCGGCTCATGCCGATCGCCGGCCCGTTCAATATCTGGCTGGGCTACGAGTTCGAGTTCTCTCCCAAGCCCTGGCTGTTCGCCCCGGAAGGGCCGTTGCGCAAGGAGTATCTCCTGGCCGAAGGCTTGGATGGAACAGCCCTCCAGCGGTTCGGGCTGCACTTCCTCTTCTACTACACGCGGTTTCCCAACAAACGGGGGGACGACTATTCCCAGGTCGTGGTCCTGTCCAAGACGGCGGATCATTGGGAAGTTTTTTCCACGGCTTTCGGCGGCAAAATCCGCTGGGCCGACTGCTATGTCCTCAACCCTTTCGTCCGGCTGGTCGCTCCCGATAACCGGGAAATTGCCGGCTTTCGTCTCTTTGAAGGCCGGGTGGGCGTCTATCAGGCTGAAAAAAAAGCTCCGGTCCGCAAGCGGCAAGGCTTGGCCTCCCTTCCCGCAGCCTTCAAGGTTCAGGTTGGATATGAATATTTCTACGACACCCGTAGGCCGGAGCTGGCCGGCGGCCCGGAGGTCATTGAAATTCCCTCTCCGCAAAGACAGAAGCCGCCTTTTTAGAGACAGTTTCTCCGTTTTATTAATCCCCCAACTCACTGAGTCAATGAGGAGGGAGCTTGTAAGCGTCTCCGGAAAGGTTGAAGGACCGGAAGCCGGCGCAGATATGTTATAATGAGCGCGATGAGCAAGAAAGTGCGGCGCAATCTGGAGCGCGCCTCGACAAGGAACCGAAAAAAGCAGCAGGTCAGGCCGGGGGACATCGTTGGCCTTATCCTGGCCTTTTTGGCCCTTTTTCTCCTGGTCAGCTTGTTCTCCTATCAGGCCGCTGATACGGCCCAGAAAATGGAAGGAGCGGCCAAAATCCGCAACCTGGGCGGACGGTTGGGGGCAGGCCTGGCCGAGGGCCTGATCCAGGCGCTGGGCCTGTTTGCCTTTCTGCTTCCCTTCGGACTCGGCGGCCTCAGCCTGGCCATCCTGCTCCGCTCGGACAGAAAACGGTTTCTCCTCCGCAGCGCGGCTGTTCTGGCTTTGCTGCTCATTTTCAGCGCCCTCCTCACCCTGATCTTTCCAAAAATCTCGCTCCGGGGAGGTCAGTTCCCGGCCGGCGGTCTGTTGGGGGATGCGGTATCCTACCTCCTGGTCCGCTACTTAGGCCCCACCGGCTCCTACATCTTCCTGGCGGCCATCCTCCTGGTCTTCCTCATAGCGGCCACCGGCCTGTCCTTGGGAAAAATCATCCGCTTTTTCTCCGGAGCGGCCCGCCTGGCCTCCCAGGAGGTCCGCATCAAAATCACCGAGCCCCAAAAAACTTTAGAAGAGGAACCGGCGGCCGAGGCCGCCGAGGAACAAGCGGAAGCTTTCGGAGAAGTATCTAGGAAAACGGCTTCCAGGCCGGCGGAAGCATCACCAACGGAGCCCGGAGAGCCGCGCCAGGCGGGCCGTCCGCCCCTCGTCATCCGCAGAGCCCAAACTTCTGCCTCCAAGCCTACCGCCCAACCGCTTCTGCCCGGAGTCGAGCCGCCCGGGGTGTATGAGTTCCCGCCCTTCACCCTTCTCGACCCTGGCCAGCCCGCGGAAAAGATCGACAAGGACGAGCTGCTGGAGAAAAAACGGCGGATCGAGGAGAAGCTTCGCGAGTTCCGGGTCGAGGGCGAGGTCCGGGAGTGTCATCCCGGCCCGGTCATCACCACCTACGAATTCTATCCCTATCCCGGAGTCAAGGTCAGCCAGGTGGCCGGCCTGTCCGAGGATTTATCCCTGGCCTTGGGCGCCGAATCGGTGCGCATCCAGCGCATCCCGGGAAAATCCTCCCTAGGCCTGGAGGTCCCCAACAACAAACGAGAAATCATCAAGCTGCGCGACATCCTCCAGTCGGAAAAATTCATCAACTCGCCCTCCAAGCTGACCTTCGCCGTGGGCAAGACCGTGCACGACGATGTGTATGTCACCGACCTGGCCATCATGCCCCACCTTCTCATCGCCGGGGCCACGGGCTCGGGCAAGAGCGTGGCCCTCAACGCCTTGATCGCCAGCATCCTCTATAAAGCCACGCCGGCCGAGGTCAAGCTGGTCCTGATCGACCCCAAAAGGCTGGAATTCTCCCTCTACGACGGTATCCCCCATCTCTTCAGCCCGGTCATCACCGACCCCAAGAAAGCGGGCGCCGTCCTGATGGACGCCATTAAAAAAATGGAGGACCGCTATCACAAGCTCCACAGCCTGAAGGTCCGCAACATCGAGCAGTACAACCAGCAGGTCAAGCAGATCCGGGAGGAAAGGGGGAAGAAGCTGACCGAGGAGGAAAAGGCAGAGCTACGGCCTCTGCCCTACGTCGTCATCATTATCGACGAGCTGGCCGAGCTGATGATGGTGGCCGCCCAGGACGTGGAATACTGCATCGGCCGGATCGCCCAGCTGGCCCGGGCCGTGGGCATCCACCTGGTGCTGGCCACCCAGCGGCCCTCCATCGACGTCATCACCGGCACCATCAAGAACAATTTCTCCTGCCGGATCGCCTTCCACGTTCCGCAGATGGTGGACTCGCGGATCATCATCGACTCGGGAGGAGCGGAAAAACTGCTGGGCCAGGGCGACCTGCTGTTCATCCCGCCCAATTTTCCCCGCCTCATCCGTCTCCATTGCGCCTTCATCTCCATGCCCGAAGTCCGACGGCTGGTCAAGTTCGTCAAGGAACAGGGCGCCCCGGAGTACGACGAAAGGATTGTCCGGGTCATCAAGGCCAGCGGCGAACATGACTGGGGAGACCTGGGAGAGAAGGATGAGCTCTACGATAGAGCGCTGGAGCTCATCCTGTCCGCCGGACAGGCCTCCGTCTCCTTCCTGCAGCGGCGCCTCAAGCTGGGCTACGCCCGGGCGGCCCGCATCATCGACCAAATGGAGCAGGAGGGCCTGCTGGGGCCGGGCGAGGGCAGCAAACCGCGCGAGATCCTGGTGGACCCCAAAACCTACTTCGAAACGGCGGACAAGACTCGGAAAGTGGACTGATGGGACGCCGCCGGGAGATCAAGCGCGCCCTCCAGGACCGCAACCTTCAGGCCGCTTTGAAAAAAGCCTCCGGCCATCATTTTGAAAAGGTCAGCCGCACAACCGGAGAGCTTCCCTGGCGGGAGATTAAGGAACGAGCCCAGGCCATCCGCCGAGAAGGCGTGAAGCGTCTCCCGGAACTCATGGCCCGTTTCCGGGAGGAAGCGGAAAAGGCCGGGGCCCGGACCTACCAGGCCTCCACGCCCGAGGAAGCGCGCCGGACGATCGAACATATCTGCCGGGAGAAAAAGGCCCGGCTCATCGTCAAATCGAAATCCATGGTCTCCGAAGAAATCGGCCTGAACGGCTATCTGGAGAAGAGCGGCTTCCAGGTGGTGGAGACCGACTTGGGCGAATGGATCGTTCAGCTGGCCGGCGAGCGCCCCTCGCACATCACCGCGCCCGCCCTGCACAAGACTAAGGAGGAGGTGGCCGCCCTCCTCAGCCGTCGATTGGGCCGGCCCGTTCCCCCCGACATCCCGGAGATGGTCCGCCTGGCCAGGGAGGAGTTGCGCCGGGCTTTCCTTGAGGCCGACATCGGCTTGTCCGGAGCCAACCTAGCCATAGCCGAATCCGGCACCCTGGCCATCGTCAGCAACGAGGGCAACGCCCGGCTGGTCACTACCCTGCCGCCCGTCCACATCGCCCTGATCTCGGCCGAAAAATTCGTAGAGACCATGGAGCAGGCGGTCATCCTGCTCAAAGCCCTTATCACTTCCTCCTCGGGCCTGAAGATGACTTCCTACCTTTCCTTTATCACCGGCCCGAGTAAGACCACCGACATCGAGAAAGAGCTGGTGGTGGGCGTCCATGGCCCGCGTGAAGTCCACATCATCATCCTGGACAACGGCCGGCTTCGGGCGGCCAAGGAGCCGGACGGGCAGGAGGTCCTGACCTGCCTGAAATGCGGGGGCTGCATGCTGGTCTGTCCCGTATTCCAGGCCGTCGGCGGATACCGCTTCGGCGGGCCCGTCTATCCAGGCGGGATCGGCGGCTTGCTGACGGTGGTCACCCGCTCTTTGGGCCAGGGGCTCTCCGCCGCCGACTTCTGCGCCGACTGCAAAAAATGCGAGGACTTCTGTCCGGTCGGCATCCGCACCGGCGACCTGCTCCTCGGCCTCAAGCTGCGCCGCGGCCCGGCCCTCTGGGAGAGGATGCTCAGCGGCCTGTTCCGTCATGTCCGCTGGCAGGAGGCCGGAGCACGGTTGGCGTCCTCGCTTCTCCGGCCCTGGGTCAAAGCAGGCCTACTCCGGATACCGGGAAGCCGCCTGGCCCTGCCCGCCCTCCGCTATCGTCGCGGCCGCCGGGCGGCGGGGGACGGCCCTCAGAAAATTTATCTTTTCCAGGGGTGCCTGGCCAAATTTTTTTTCCCCGAGGTCAAGGACAGCGTTCTGGACGTCCTAGCCCGCTTCGGTTTCCGGGCGGTCTGCCCGGAGGATCAGGTCTGCTGCGGGGCGCCCAGCCTCCACCTCGGATGCGCCGACGACCTACGCAGCCTGGCCGAGACCAACCTGCGCTCTTTTGAGCGGGAGGCGCCGGACATCATCCTGACCGTCTGCCCGACCGGCCATGCCCTGTTAAAGAAGCTCTATCCGCAGCTCCTGCCGAAGGCCGGGTGCTGGTCGGACAAGGTTCATGATTTTACGGAGTTCATGGTCCGCCGCGGCTGCCTGCCCCGGCCCGCTAAAGGAGAGAAGGAGGCCTTCTACCATCATCCCTGCCACGCCCTTTATGAGCTCCAGGTGCGGGAGGAGCCTTTACGGCTGTTGGAGTCTGCCGGCTACCGGCCCAGGGCCGAGGATGAACCTTATACCTGCTGCGGTTTCTGTGGCGTGTTCTCTCTCAAAAACCCCGCGCTCTCGAAGCACATCTGGAAAGACAAGGAAAAAAGAATCAAAGACAGCGGGGCCAGGCTAGTGGTCACCGATTGCCCAGGCTGCCTCTTTCAGATCATGTCCAAGCTCAAACCGGCCGAGCCCAGGATCGAGGTCAGGCACTCGGCCGAGATTTTGGCCGCCGCTTGTTCGGCGGCCGAGACGAAGACGAGCCGTCCGGCAGCCGGGCCGCTCAGTGGGACTGGACCGGCTTAGAAACTTGGCTCCTTTTCTGCCAGCCGTCGGCCGGCACGGTCAAGAAGGCCTCCACGATTTCGGGATCGAATTGAGCCCCCCGGCAGCGGCGGATCTCTGCGGCGGCAGCCCCAAAAGAACGGCCCAGACGATAGGGACGGTCCGAGGTCATGGCCTCCAGGGCGTCGGCCACGGCCAGGATCTTGGCCGGAAAGGGGATCGAGGCCCCGGCCATGCCGAACGGATAGCCCCGGCCGTCGCACCGTTCGTGGTGATAGAGGACCACCCGTGAGGCTTCCCCTAAAAAATTGAAATCGGCCATCATTTCATAGCCCCACAGCGGATGTTCTTGAATGACCCTCAATTCCAGGCGGGACAGCGGCTCCCGTTTCATCAGGATGCGAGAGGGGATGCTCCTCTTGCCGATGTCATGGAACAGAGCACTCATCTCCAAACTCTGCAAAAAATTGATCTCCCGGATGGCCAGGGCCTTGGCCAAGAGGAGGGCATAGCTCGCCACCAGTTGAGAATGTTCCCAAAATTCCGCCTCCCTCTCGGGATCGGCGCAGAACCGGACAACCTCCCGTCCCAGGAAGGCCGAATGAAGAATCGACATGCGGGCACCGGCAATTTATTAGTCGCGCCGCTCTAGCTAAAATGGATAGGCCTCTATCAACTTGCCAGGTTCAAGGGCCTTCTTTATAATGAGAAGAAATGGTACGCCACGACGCTAAAGATGACTCCCTCATTGCCCAATATCGTCAAGTCGTCGGCTTCCGCGTGCGGAAGGCCCTGGGCTGGAACCTCCCCGACTGGGAGGATGTCGTCAACGAGATTCTGACCCAGGTCCTGGAAAAGGTCCGCAGCGGACAGTTCCGCGGCGAATCCTCCTTGGGAACATTCATTTACACCGTGACCAGCCGCCGCATCGTCGATTTCATCCGCCAAAAATCCAAGGTCCTGAAGCACGGGCCGGAACCGTCGCCCCTGCCGGACCCTCAGACCCGCATCGAACAGAAGGAGCGGGCCAATCAACTGGCCCAGCACATACGGAGCCTCAAGCCGAGATACAGAGACGTGTTGGACCTTTTCTATTTCCGTGAGCTGCCGCGGGAAGAGGTCGCCCAGCGGCTGGGGATTACGCCGGCCAAAGTCAGCGAGCGCCTGCACTATGCTCATAAATTGCTGAAGAAAAAGATGAAAAAATGAATTTCCTGTTTTCCCTTCCCCTCTCGACTAAACAAATTGAAAGGGAGTTGACATGACTCGTTGTCGTCATCAGGATTGCGTCGATGAATATATTCTCAACCGTCTGTCCGAAAAGGACAAGGCGGCCTTTGAAGAGCATTACTTCAATTGTGCGGCCTGCTTCGAGGAGCTGAAAACCCGAACCGAAGTCCTGACCGTGATCAAGGACAAAGGCAGGGAGTTGTTCAGAGCAGTGCCGGAAAGAGTCACGGAGCCCTCCCCCGGCCAGCGGAAGCCGGCCTTCTTCAAGCCTCAGGTCTGGTGGACGGCGGCGGCCGTAGCGGCGGCGGCCGTGCTGATCGGTGTCGTCTTTTTAATCTTCCGCCCGACTCAAACGGCGCCGACCTTTACCTTGAGCGGCGAGGATACGGTCCGCGGCCAGACCATCGGCCTGGTTAGGCCCAAGGGCGAAATTCCCTCCCCGCCCGATTTCTTCGAATGGAAGCCGCTGGCCGAGGGGATCGAATATAGGATCTCCCTCTACGACCAGCAGCGGCTGTGGTCCGAAACAACTCAAGAATTCCGGATACGGCTGCCGGAGGAGGTCCGGCAGCGGATAATGCCCGGCCGGGAGTACTCCTGGCAGGTTAAGGCGTTTTCCCCCCGGGGCGCCCTGGCCGCCATTTCCAGCCGGCAGAGCTTCAAGATCACCGAAACGAGATAAAACCCTTCCCGCCTCTCTATCCATTCCCGTGAGACACCTTCGGGTGTCTCACGGCTTTTTATCCGGCAGGGGCTCATCCTCGGAGACCCGCTCCTCCCCGGCGTACATCCGGCCGCGGCTCTCCTCTTCGAAGGCCAGGCAGCACATCAGGCGGCCGCACAGTCCGGAGATCTTGGTGGGGTTGATGACGATCTGCTGTTTGCGCGCCTTCTGAATGGTGACCGGCTCAAAGTTCTTCATGAAGGAGAAGCAGCACAGCGGCCGGCCGCAAACGCCCAGCCCGCCGATGATTTTGGCCTCATCCCGTACACCCACCTGCCTCATTTCGATTCGCATTCTCAATTCCTTGGCCAAGTCCTTGACCAGCTGACGGAAATCGATGCGGCCGTCGGCAGTGTAGAAAAAAATCCCCTTTTTCTCGTTGAAGTAATACTTGACCGCCGACAGTTTCATGGGCAGGTTGCGGGCCTTGATCCGCTCCAGGCAGAGGGTGAAGGCCTGCTTCTCCTTGTCCTGCAGCCAATAGAACTTGCGCTCGTCCTCCGGGTCGGCCTTGCGAATGATCTTGGGAATGCGCTCCAGGAGCTCTTGGCGTTCGCAGGCCGCGCTTGAGCCTTCCACCACTTCGGCCAGGTCGCCGCCGAAATCAGACTCCACCAGGCAGAGGTCGCCCTGTTTCAGGTCGACAGGGCCTTTCTGGGCGCAGAAGACCTTGTTGGAGCGTTTGGACAGAACGCGGACAATATCGGACATGGCTGCACTCTACTTCTCTATTATATCCGAATAGAAAGAGCTGACAAGGAGGCCGAAGTTGAGGTTCTTGTCCAGGCCGGCCAGGGCTTGGTCCACCCGGTCCAGGGTCTTCTGGACCCTGGTCCGGGTGAGGCCCGCGGCCAGGCCCCGTATTTCTTCTTCATAGTCCGGGTTCATGAGGCGCCGGCCGTCGGCGCCCTCCACGGCCAGAAGAATGTCCCGCAAGAAGACGGCCATGGTCTCCCACAGTCGCGCCAGCTCCTCGGCGGCCTGGCCGCGGCGGAGGAAGCCGTAGTCGGCCAGCAAGTTCGAGCCGCCTTCCTGCCGGAGGAGTGAACGGAGCATCTCCCAGGCCGACCTCCTCCTGGCCTCAACCTCTTCCCAGTCCGCCCTGAGCGCCGCCTCCAGGCTGCCGCCGGAGAGAAAAGACATGACCCGGGCCTTATCCTCCTCCCAGCCCTGAGCCAGGAGCTGCCGCTCGATCTCATCCCTGGGGACAAGGCCCAGGCGGAGAATCATACAGCGGGACTTGAGGGTCGGCAGGATGAGGTCCGGAAAAGCGGTCAGTATGAAAATATGGGTCAGGGGCGGGGGTTCCTCCAGAACTTTGAGGAAGGCGTTGGCCGCCTTCTCCGTCATCTTTTCGGCTTCGCTGATGAGGAAGATTCTTTTTCGCCCGGTCATGGGCTTACGATAGGCGTAATATTTCAAATAGCGTATCTGCCTTATCTTGATCGTGTTCTTGCCGGACTCCTCATCTTTTTTCTCCGGGGGTTCGTCCGGCGGCTCCTCCGGCCCGCCCGGCACGATCTCTTTGACGTCGGGGAACCCTCCCCGTTTCTCATCCTCCCAGCCCTTGGCGATAGCCAGGCAGGATGAGCATTGGCCGCAGGCGTCATCCCCCGGGGTTAGGCAATTGAGGGCTTGGGCCAGGGTCAGGGCCAGCATCCGCTTGCCCACGCCGTCCGGCCCGATAAAGAGCAGAGAATTCGGCAGGCGGCCCCGCCGCAAGGCCAAACGCAGAATAGTCTTGATGCGGTCCTGGCCGATGATCTGGTCGAAGCCCATCATCTATCCCTGAGCGGCGGCGGACCGCTCCAAGGCTTGCTTTAGGTAACGGCCGGTGTGGGAGGCCCGTTGGCCGGCCACCTCCTCGGGCGTGCCGGCCGCCACCACCCAGCCGCCTTCCTCACCCGCTTCGGGACCCAGGTCGATGACATAGTCGCAGGACTTGATGACTTCCAGGTTGTGCTCGATGACGACTATCGTGTTTCCCATCCTGACCAGCTCGCCGAGGACCTCGAGCAGCTTGCGGATGTCGTCGAAGTGGAGTCCGGTCGTGGGCTCGTCGAGAAGATAGAGCGTCCGGCCGGTGCTGCGTTTCCCCAGCTCGCGGGCCAGCTTAATGCGCTGGGCCTCGCCGCCGGACAGCGTGGGCGCCGGCTGGCCCAGCCGGAGGTAGCCCAAGCCCACTCTCTTCAGGACATCCAGCTTGCGCTTCAGGACGGGATGGGCCCTGACCGCTTCAAAAGCTTCCTCCACGGACATCTCCAGGAAATCGTGGATGGTCTTGCCTTTGTAAGTCACGGCCAGGGTGTCCCGGTTGTAGCGGCGGCCGCCGCAGCGGTCACAGGTGACAAACACGTCGGGCAGGAAATGCATCTCGATCTTTTTCACCCCAGCTCCCCGGCACTCTTCGCACCGGCCGCCGGCCACGTTGAAACTGAAGCGGCCGGCGCCGTAGCCCCGCAGCCGGGCCTCGGCCGTGCCGGCGAAGAACTCTCGCAGCGGCCCGAACAGGCCGGTGTAAGTGGCCGGGTTGGAGCGCGGCGTGCGGCCGATGGGCTTCTGGTCCACCGAGACGACCTTGTCCAGTTGCTCCACGCCGCTGATCCCGCCGTGGGCGCCGACGCGCTGGCGGGCGTGGCTGAAGACGTTGAGCAGGTGCTTGAACAGAATGTCCTGGACCAGGGTGCTCTTGCCCGAACCGCTCACCCCGGTCACCGCGGTCATCACCCCCAGGGGCAGGCGGACATTCACTTCTTTCAAGTTGTGCTCGCGGGCCTGACGGACGGTGATCCAGCCCTTGGCCTTGCGGCGCTCGGCCGGCAGGGGCACGCGCTTTTCGCCCCGGAGGTATTGGGCGGTCAAGGAATCTGGAGAGAGCAAGATCCGCTCCAGGCTGCCCTCGGCCACTTTGCGGCCGCCCTCCTCGCCCGCGCCGGGGCCGAGGTCCAGAATATGATCCGCCGCCCGGATGGTCTGCTCATCATGCTCAACCACGATCACCGTGTTGCCCTCGTCCCGGATCCGGCGCAGGAGGCCGATCAGCCGGCCGTTGTCCCGCTGGTGAAGGCCGATGGTCGGCTCGTCCAGAACATAGAGCACGCCGCGAAGCCTGGCTCCGACCTGGGCCGCCAGCCTGATGCGCTGAGCCTCGCCGCCGGAAAGCGAGGCGGTCGTCCGGTTGAGATGCAGGTAGGCCAGGCCCAGTTCGTTCATCACTCCCAGCCGCTCCAGGACCTCTTTCAGGATGCGGGAGGCGACGATTCCCCGGGGCCGCTGATCCGACGTCTTCTTCAGGAGTTTAAGCTCCTGCTCCAGGCGGCTTACCGGGAGTTCTCCCAGCTCGAAGATGTTCCGGCCGCCGACCTTGACCGCCAGGCTTTCCTTCTTCAGCCGCGCGCCGCGGCAGTCGGGACAGACCTCCTCGGTGAGCTCCACCTCGCCCCATTCATCAAGGACGGTTTTGTAGCCCAGCCCGTGGCAGCGGCCGCAGGCGCCGTAGGGGCTGTTGAAGGAGAAGGTGCGGGGCTCAAGCTCCGCCAGGCTGACCAGGCAGAAGGGGCAGAGGAGCTTCTGGGAATAATAGGTCTCGCCGGACCGCTCCCCAAGCACAAGAAGATCTCCCCCGGAGAGCTCGAGCGCCCGCCGGACGGCCTCCTCGAGCCGCCCCATCCTGTCCGGGGTGATGATGACCTCGTCTACCAGGACCTCCACGCTGTGAGCCCTGGTCCTGGCCAGGGAGATCCGGCCCTCAAGTTCCTGGAGCGCGCCGTCGATGCGGGCCCGCAGGAATCCCTTTTTCCGCAAGCGCTCGAACAAGCGGTGGTATTCTCCCTTGCGGCCCCTGATTAGCGGCGCCAGGATTTTGACCTCCTGCCCGGCCATGTCCTCGGCCACTCGGGCCAGGATCTCGTCCGCCGTTTGGGAGGTCACCGGCCGGCCGCACTGCGGGCAGTGGGGCAGGCCGGCCCGGGCAAAGAGCAGCCGCAGCAGGTCATAGACTTCGGTGACCGTGCCCACCGTCGAGCGGGGGTTGAGCGAGATCGTTTTCTGGTCGATGGAGATCGAGGGGGAGAGCCCTTCGATGGATTCCACTTCGGGCTTCTCCATCTGCTCGATGTACTGCCGAGCGTAGGCCGACAGGCACTCGATGTAGCGGCGCTGGCCCTCGGCGTAGAGCGTATCGAAGGCCAGGGAGGATTTGCCCGAGCCGCTTGGGCCGGTGATGACGATAAACCGGTTGCGCGGCAGGTCCACGTCGATCTTCTGCAGGTTGTGCTGGGCCGCTTTCTTGACCCGGATCTCTTCGAGCATGCCCGTATTGTATGCGATTCCCTCCCGGCCGGGCAACCCGATGGCCTTTCAAAAACTTCACTGATTGGTTTAGGGGCCTGGGGGAGGGTCTCGGCTCCTGATCGCGGTTCTTAACGCTACGGAATCTCCGGTTAATCTTCTATTGGCAGCGCAGATGAATTAGTTCAGACGCTAGGGCAGGACCACTTTTCCATCGAGAAATGCTTACTCCGCAACTCAGCTCCTCAAATGCTGCTTTATTCGAAGCGCGACTTCATTCAACACGCGTTCGACAAACCGCAAATACTCGCGGCTATCCTTATCCGTCATCAGAATTCCGCCGCCGTAGAAATCTTGGTTTCTTAGAGACCTCACGGCTTCTCCCATATCGGCGATCGTTCTGTCTCCCATGACATCGGCTAAGTGCTCAATAATCATCGAGTGATGTCCCGGAACGCTTCGGACTTTAAGCTGCTCGCAGCTCAAGAGCGCAATTCCGCCTTTAATGAGGGCCGTATAGCTGTAGGTAAACCTCACGCTGGGCACGGAGATTCGCCTGGCGATTTTTAAGTCGTTTTGTACGTTTCCTAGATTCCGCTCGATCTGTTCCGGCAAAAATTGGAACTTCCGAAAAAAGGATGTTGATTTTCTCAACTGAACAACTTGATATGTTTCTTGTTGAGAATGCCTAAAAGAAAAGCATCCTTTTCACGGAGTCGACGATGGAATTCCCTCCTATCCATGTTGATCACGTTGAATTCCCGGTCCAATTCCTTTCGCAAACGGGATAACCCAGGCTGTAAGCGAACCAGGCTGTGATCACCCACTACCAGGAGGTCAATGTCGCTGTGGGCATCCATTTCATCGCGGGCAAAAGACCCGAAAATATAGACTTCTTTGACCCCGGGAATTTTCTCAAAAAGCTGCTTCAATCTTTGCTTGAGCCCAAAAGATTGAGCCGCGATGCGCTGATACTCGCGCAGCAAGGGATATTTTTCATTAAGAAAAATTGATTTTTGGTTCCCTGTTTTTTGAGTCAGAAGAAGGCCGGCCTCTTCAAGCTCTCCGATCTTTCTGGCCAGGTTTCTTTTGTCCAAGCCGAGTTTCTGACATATTTCATTCAGATAGAGACGCCGCTGAGGATTCAAGAAGTAGTAGTTTAGGACCGCCCTGGTGACTTTAGAGCGAAGGGAAATCATTCCAGTGTCCTTTTTTACACCGTTAAGTGTAATAAATTACACCGCAGGGGTCAAGGCCGAATACTTCCTTCCTCGCCGCCGTTTGAGATGGATGCCAATAATGTCAGCTTGAGGTGGTCGATGATCCTATTAACCACGGAAAAACACATGGGGAAAGCCACAACCTTATTCAGACGGCCGCATTCGGGACAGGGCGTCGGGTCGATTTCATAGACTTTTCGAATCACGGCCGCCCAGTATCGGAGGGGTGAATCAGGCAATGGAAACGTCAACCGGCGTTGACGCTCGGCCAGGAGAACAAAAACGCCGGGAGACAATCAAAAATATCAGGAGGTCAGTTCCCCTTCATTGCCGCCAGGCGTTGGCGGGCGTCGCCCAGTTCCGGGTGCCGGCTGTCCGTGTCTTTCCAGTATTCCAGGAACTTGCGGTATTCTTGAGCCGCTTCCGCCTTGTTTCCTTTCTCCTCCAGCACGCGTCCCAGGCGGTAGTGGAAAAGAGGGGAGATGAGATAACGGAACTTGTTTTGGGGGGTGATGGTCATGAGGCGTCTATAATCGGCGGCAGCCCCCTCCAGGTCTCCCTTTTTCCACAGGGCGCGCGGCAGGACATCCCGTTCAAAAGGGGTGTTGTAAGCGGCGATGCCCGCCGTCGACATGCCCGGGAAATCTCTAAGTTGTAATTTTTGGGCGACGGCCACGGCCTTCTCGATCGGTTCCCCGGCCAGTGCGACTTCTGCCTCCAGATGCTGATAGAAATATGTATAGAGGCCGCGGTCCTCGGCATTGTTGACCTTAGCTAGAAGCGGTGGAGTTTCCGCAAGGCGGGCCCTGGCCGCCTCCAGCCGTCCTTGCTTGAAGTCCAACCACCCGAGGAGCAAGGCTCGCTGGATCGAGAAATTCTCAGGACTGTCTCCGGCCTTCGAATAATCAAGGTAAGATTGAAAGGCGTTCCGGGCTTCTTCAAACCGGCCCAAGTCGCAATAGATGAACCCCATGATCCAGTCCACGACGGCCATGTGGTATGGCGACCCAAAGGACGCGGCCAATTTTTTCAGGGAGAGATACCCGGCTAAGGATTTTTCAAGCCGGCCCTGCAGATAATCGCAGTAGTGGATGATCCATTGCCCTTCCACTTTCTGAGTGGGTGTCGCCCGGCTCACAAACTCATTCACCCAGCGTTGCATCTCGCCGTAATTTTCTTTCAGGCCGTAGAGGTAGGACAATCCCGCATATGATCCCATAAAATTCGGATAAAGGCTTAGGACTTCTAAATACTTCGCCTCGGCCTGGTCCAGGAGCCCCATGCGCAGGTAGAGCTCCGCCAGGGAATCCAGGGGATTAGCGTCGCCGGGGTTGGCGGCGATATAGCGCTTAAAGGCGTCTTCGGCTTTTTCAAATTCACCGGCGGCGGCGTACGCATATCCGAGCAGGTTGAGGGCCGGGCCGAAGCTGGGGTCGAGGGCCAGGGCCTTCTCCAGTTCCTCAATAGCCTCTGAATAGCGACCATTCGAACGATAAAAATTACCCAGTTCATAATGGGCGTATTTTTCCTGTGGGTATTTGTTTGTCAGTTCCGTCAAGAGCAGCCGCTGTTTTTCCGGGTCGTTCTCCATCCGGGAGGCATACTGCGCTTCGATATAGAGGCGCTCTTTCTCCGTGGCTTTGCCGGCGTGCTCTTTGGCTTTTTGCAGGGCCTCTTCCTGGCCCCGCTGGTCGTTGAGCCGATTGTTGGCCCGGGAGAGATAGAGGTAAGCTACGGCGAAGGTCGGGTCCAGGCTGACGGCCTTTTCCAAAAGCTTCTTGGCTTCCACGAGATTGAGATTTTCGACCTCCTCCCGGCCGCGGAGGAAATAGTTATAGGCTTCCAGGGAGGTTGTGGTGAGGTCCATGACCTTCGGCTGGGGCCTGTCCACTTTGAGGGGGAGGCGTTTGATACCCCGTGAGACGTCGCGGCTAAGGTCGTCGATCTGCGTCTTAAGGATGCTGTCCACGCCCTGGCCCCTGGCCCCGGCGCTCTTGAGGAGCTTCTTGGAAGAGGCCTCCAGGACCTTGACGTCCGTGGCGAACATGTCGCCCGCCTTGACGAAGCTGCCGATGACCACGATTTCGATGTTGTCCCGGCGGCACAGCTCGAACCCCGTTTCCTCATCCAGGGCGGCCGTCTGCGGCCGGCCCGACTGCCGGAGGAGGTCGTTCAGCCTTTCCCAGGACTTCACCCGGAAGCGGCCGGACTGCTCCAGGCTGGTGATGAGGAGGTTGGGAATCGCCTCCTGGAGATAATCATAGGATTTGTCGCCCGTCTGGTTCTTGAACCCGAAGACAGCCAGGGAAGGCCTGGCTGTGGGCCTCCGGGGAATGAGCTGCCAGACGATAAAGGCGGCCGCCAGGCCGAGGAAAACCAGGGCCGGAATCCACAACTTCTTCAGCGTGAACTGGACGGTGATCTGCTTCGAGGTCGCGGGCCTCCGGACGGGAAGGGGAGCCGTTGTCTGGGGCAACAAGGCCTCGATCCTGGCCAACTCGGCCGCCAGCTCTTCCGCGCTCTGATACCTCCGCTCTTTCGATTTTTCCAGGCACTTGAGAACGACGCGCCTCAGGTCATCAGAGATCAGGGCGTTGATTCTCTTCGGGTCGGGCGGGAGTTCGCTCTTCTGTTTCACAGCCACGCTCAAGGGCGTATCCCCCTCGAACGGCAGCCGTCCGGTCAGCATTTCAAAAAGCACGACTCCCAGGGCGTAAATGTCCGAACGGCGGTCGGGGTCCTTTCCGTCCACCTGCTCCGGGGACATGTACTCCGGCGTCCCGACAATGACCCCGGCGCCCGTGATCCCCTTGGCCTTGACCGAGCGGGCGATGCCGAAGTCCATGATCTTGGCCTGGCCGTCGCGGTCGATCATGATGTTGTGGGGCTTGAGGTCGCGGTGGACGACGCCCAGCCGGTGGGCCTCGGCCAAGCCCTCGGCGACCTGGCGGGCCACGGAAACGGATTTTCCCACCGGCAACGCCCCGATGCGGTGGATGAGGCTTTTCAGGTCTTCGCCGGCCACGTATTCCATGGTGATGTAGTAGGCCCCTTCCTCGCGGCCCAGGTCGTACATCCGGCAGACGTGCCGGTGGGAGATCGTCCGGGCGAGCTTGAGCTCATTCCGGAAGCGTTCGATTGTTTGTTCGTCCGCCGCGACTTCGGGGTTCAGGAGCTTAAGGGCCAGCTTTTCCCGGACTTCCCTGTCCAGGACCTTATACACCCGCCCCATGCCACCCTTGCCCAGCTCCTCGATGACCTCGTACCTTCCAGCGAAGGTCGTTGCCGGGGCGAGCTCCCTGAGCGGCAGGGACATGGTTTGCGACTTCGCGGCGGGAGGCGCCGCGGTCGGGGAGAGGGAGGCGCCGCACTGGCCGCAAAAACGCGTCCCGTCCGGATTTTCCAGGAGGCATTTGGGACAAATCATGAACAAACCCCTTCCTCAGGTGGCCCAAGAATAGCAGCCCAGGGGGCGGGTGTCAATTGCATAAAGGCTCTATGACGAAAGGTAAGGGCAAATAGCAAATAAGCTGAGGGAAGCATCTCCGATTCCGTGATGAGCATGATTATTGAAGTAGGGTGGCGCGGCTCAGGGCTCCCTGACGGCCGAAGCGTACGGGTTCCCTGGCACTTTCAGGGTTGGGAGCGAGGCCGGCAGGGATGGGCCGCGACAGGACCCTAATGAGAATGAACATATCATCACGGAATTGGAGATACTTTCTAAGCTGAGCCGGTCATTGACCGGCCGCTCGGGCTTGAGCTAGGATAAAGCGCAGGACGCCGACGTGGCCAGCGAGCGCGAGATCAACCTCATCAAAGCCCTGGACGAGTTGCAGGAGGCCGGCTTTCGCGCCCATTCCATCTCGACGGTCAAAACGATCCCGGCCCAGGAAGGGAAGTACGAGGACTACCCGGACAGCGTCCATCCGGCCCTGCGGGCCGCGCTCGCGAAGCGGGGCTACGAGCGGCTCTACACCCACCAGCGCAGCGCCTGGGAGCGGCTCCAGGAAGGAAAGAACATCGTGGTCGTCACTCCCACGGCCTCGGGCAAGACGCTGTGCTACAACCTGCCCGTTCTCGACGCCCTGCTCAAGGACCCCTCCAGCCGGGCGGCCTATCTCTTCCCCACCAAGGCCCTGGCCCAGGACCAGAAAGCGGAGCTCGACGACGTCATCAAACTCCTGCCCGGGGAGATCCGCATCTTCACTTATGACGGCGATACGCCCCAGGACGCGCGCAAGGCCATCCGGGCCCGCGGCCACATCATCCTGACCAACCCGGACATGCTCCACTCGGGCATCCTGCCCCATCACACCAAGTGGCTGAAGATGTTCGAAAACCTCAAGTTCTTCGTCATTGACGAGCTCCACAACTACCGCGGCATCTTCGGCAGCCACCTGGCCAACGTCCTGCGCCGCCTCCGGCGCGTTTGCCGCTTCTACGGCTCCTCGCCCCAGTTCATCCTTTGCACGGCCACTATCGCCAACCCGCTGGACATGGCCGAGAGGATGATCGAGGAGGAGGCCGCCCTCATCGACGACAACGGCGCGCCGCGCGGAGAAAAGCACTTCGTCTTCTACAACCCGCCCGTCATCAACCCCTACCTGGGCATCCGGCGGTCCTACGTCAACGAGGCGCGGCGAGTGGCTTCCACCTTCCTCAAGAACCGGCTGCAGACCATCGTCTTCGCCCGCAGCCGCCTGCTGACCGAGGTCCTGGTCACCTACCTCAAGGAGGACACCGAGAAAAAGATCGGCGACGAAGGCCTCATCCGCGGCTACCGGGGCGGCTACCTGCCGCTGCGGCGGCGGGAAATCGAAAAGGGCCTTCGGGAGGGCAGCATCCTGGGCGTGGTCTCCACCAACGCCCTGGAGCTGGGCATCGACATCGGCAGCCTGGACGCGGCCGTGCTGTCCGGCTACCCGGGCACCATCGCCTCAACCTGGCAGCAGGCCGGCCGGGCCGGCCGCAAAACGGGCCGCTCGGCGGCCGTGCTGGTGGCCTCCAGCTCGCCCCTCGACCAGTTCATCATCAACCATCCCGACTACTTCTTCACCCGGAGCGTGGAGCAGGCCCTGATCAACCCCGACAACCTGTCCATACTGGTCCATCATGTCGAGTGCGCTGCCTTCGAGCTGCCCTTCGCCGACGGGGAGAAGTTCGGCCGGGCGGAGATCGACGAGGTGCTCAATTACCTGGAGGAAAGTCAGATCCTCCATCACACCAAGGGACAGTGGCACTACACCTCAGAGGCCTACCCGGCCGACGCCATCAGCCTGCGCAGCGTGAGCTCGGACAATTTCGTGGTGGTGGACACCACCGGCAAGGCCCAGGTCCTGGCTGAGGTGGACTTCTCCTCGGCCTTGAGCACGCTCCACCCCAAGGCCATCTACCTCTGCGAGGGAGAGCAGTACTTCGTCGACAAGCTGGACTACGACGAGCGCAAGGCCTACGTGAAAAAAACCGAGACGGACTACTACACCGACGCCATCGACTACACCAAGATCAAGGTCCTGGACATCTTCGACCGGCAGCCCCTGGGCCGGGGCGAGGCCAGCCGGGGCGAGGTCCATGTGGCCACCCAGGTGGTCGGCTTCAAGAAGATCAAGTTTTTCACCATGGAGAACGTGGGCTCGGGCGAGCTGCAGCTCCCCCAAAACGAAATGCACACCACGGCCTGGTGGCTGACCATACCGGCCTCGGTCATGGGAGGGTTGTCCTTCACCCCGGAGCAGAAGATCAACGGCCTGTACGGCCTGTCCTATCTCCTCCATCATGTCGCGCCGCTGTTCCTGATGTGCGACATCCACGACATCGGCGTTTCACTCGGCGATAACGCCACCGGCGAGTCTCTTCCACCGCGCAACCTGCCCTTCCAGGCCGGCGCCGAAACGGCCGGCCGGGACTTGACCGAGCCGGGGGCGCCGCCGGTCTTCGAGCGAGAATTCTCCCCCAACATCTTTATTTATGACAACTATCCGGGCGGGATCGGCCTCAGCCCGGCCCTGTTCGGGTTGGAGCCGACGCTCCTGCGCCATTCGCTGGAGACCATCCTGGCCTGCCCCTGCAGCGACGGCTGCCCGTCCTGCGTCGGCCCGACCAAGGAGAGCGGCGAGCAGGCCAAGTCGGTGGCGGTGGCCATATTGAAAACACTCCTATAGCTTGCAATGACTGTCATTGACAAAAGCCTAAAGGACAAACCCGAATTCGCTCTGCAGATGCTGGCCAACTATCCAAACAGCCTGATCTGTAAATAGACGGCCTTCCTAGGAACGGCCGCCGGAGCTATTTTTTTGGCCAACGGGCTGGCGGAGGATGGTCCGCAACTTTTCCGGAGCGGCGCGGCGCGGGTCGCCGAGATAAATCTCGTGGTGCCGGCCCCGAAGGACATAGCCTTCGGCTTTGATGAATTCATGCAGCTTCTGAATCGTCGGGCCCTCGGCGCTGTAGGGGCCCACATGCAGGATTTGGGCGCAGCGGCCTTCCTTGAACCTCTCCAAGCGCACCTTGGGAAAATCCTTCATTTCGCTCTTTTTTCTGACCTGTTCGATGGTCTTGAGCACCATCAGCTTGGGGACGAATTCAGGCTGCATGATCATCACCGTCCACTTCCAGTCGCCCTTGCGGTCCAGGCTGAACTCCCTCATGTCGTCCATCCATCACAGCCCCTCCAGGGCCATGACGGGATAGTCCACCCCCATCTCCTTCTTGCAGGCGAACTTCAATGTATAGGAAACGCTGTAGAGAGTGCCCACGGCTTGCTTGAAAGCCTGGGAGGTGTTCGGGTCGCCCGTGCCGTCGATCATCAGAAAATTGAAGGCCGGGACGTCGAGCAGGACGGGTTTTTTGGCCGAAGCGGAATAAAGGTTCTTATATTCTTGGCGAAGATCGTGCTTTTTCATGTATTAAAACCCGCGGCTGAACATACCCCAGAACTTGTCGCCCAGTTCAAGATACTTCTGCATGGCTGCCCGGGCGAAATCATTGGTGTACTTGGTCAGATACTGGCTGCCAGTAAAGGGCTCCCTGTCGGGCGTTTTGCTGTTGAGGAGGGCCAGGCACCGCTTCTCCACATCGGGAAGCTCGGCGAAGGCCCTTTCCTCGAACTCGCGCACCGTATCCTCGATCATCTTTTGGGTCAGGCCCCAGCGGACCGTGGCCAGGCGATTGGCCCGGCGGAAGGCCCAGCAGGCCGAATCCTGACGGAAGCGGTGCTGGGCGCAGGCCTCGAAGTTCGCCGGCAGCTCCGTGACGCCGGCGAAAATGGGAATGCGGGCGCTGCAGGCCGGGTTGTCGAAGGAAAACCAGCACAGCCCGCCCAGCGGGTCGGGCAGCCAGCTTCGGCACTGGAGGACCGTGGCGTAGGAGCAGCCGGTGATGGCGATCGTGCGCTGGGGCTGAAGCAGGCCGGGCTTTATCGTGTTGAGCAGGGCGATCATGTCCCGCGACAACCAGGGCTGGGCCACCGGGCTCTTGATCATCTGGGCCGAGTCCCGGGCCTTGACCAGCAGGTCCTTGGTCAGATCGTAGGCCGTGCCGGCGTAGGTCTCCCGGAACATCCTCAGCACGTCCCGGACCGAGACCTTTTTGTCCGGCTTGACCGTGAAGGGCAGCTCTTCGGACTCCAGCTTCAAATTAAGGGAGGGGGCCAGCGTGCTGAATATGTAGAACTCGCGGATGGCGAAGGGCTGGCGGCCGCTGTAGGCTTTCCAGAACTTGAAGGGCTCTCCGCTCTTGGGATCCCACCAGCCCATCTCCTCGGCCACCCGGAAGACATTGTCCGAGGCCAGGGAGCGGTCGGGATTCTTAAGGTCGAGCTCGGAGATGCGGGGGATGTTGGCCGAGACGCCGATGTGGTCGTCGGGGATGCGGGCGGCGGCCCAGACCGCCCCCACCTCCAGCGGTCCCGCGCCGAAGATCTCGAATTGCCAGACCTCTTTGGGGTCGGCGATGGTCAGGCATTCGCCGCTGTCGCCGTAGCCGTACTGCTTGACCAGCTCCCCGGCCAGCTTGATCGCTTCCCGGGCCGTCCGACAGCGCTCCAGCATCAGCCGCTCGACCTCTTCGATATAGAACTTGCCCTCGGCGTTCTCCAGCTCCGGACGGCCGCCGATGGTCGTCTCGCCGATGGCCAACTGGTGTTCATTCAAGCAAGGGTAGGCGGTGTTGAGGAAGGCGTAGGTCTCCTCGACCTGAGGGATATCCCCCCGTGGGACCAGGCCCTGCAGGTCGGTCGAGGTCTCGGTGTGCAGCTTGCCGCTGTAGATCTTGGTCGTCGCCCCGGCGGCGAACTTGGCCCCGGGCACCACATTCAGCCAGGTGCGAAAGTTGCCGTCGCAAGTGTGCGAGGTCATGACCGAGCCGTCGGTGGAGGCCAGCCGGCCGACCATAATGCTGGTGCAGAAATCCTGCCCTTCTGTCCCGGCCGCCGGTTCCTGGGCCGGGAGGGGCCTAAAGAAGAGAATAAGCCCGATGACCAAAACCAGGGCCGCGGGCCTCAGATCGATTTTTCTTCGGCTAAAGGCGTTGATCATGCTGTCTCTCCTCGGGGATTTGCCCCATTATTGTCCAGCCTCTAGGTCATGTCAATTTCAGCCCGCTTTGACCACAGCCTCCCCTATGATAGTATGAATGACCGCACCCCGGGCCCCAGCGGGTGGCCCGAGCGGAACGAAAAATGCAAATAGAGAGGAACAACGGTCATGCCCCAGACCCGCCCCAGGACACTGTGGCGCAGCCTGATTCTAGCCGCCGGACTGGGAATGATTGTTCAGCCCGGCCTGCCCGTCTCAGGTGAGCCTGACAACCAGAGCCCCCCACCCCAGACCGCTCTCTTGAGCGTCATCCCCAAACCCTGGAAGGCCGAAATCAATCCGGGCCGCTTCATCTTGAGCCCGGAGACGCAGCTGATCCTGGACGACCACCTGATCGAGATTGCCCCGGTGGCCGCCGCCCTGGCCGAATATCTGGGCCGGGCAGGCCGGCCCGAGTTCAAAACACCCGAAGAGAGATCTTCCTCGTCGGCCGGCTCCATCATCCGCCTCTCTATGAATGGCCAAAAACCCGAGCTGGGCGAGGAAGGATATTTCCTGGAGGTCTCTCCCCAGGAGGTCCGGCTGGCGGGCAGCACGGCCCAGGGGCTGTTCTATGGCGTCCAGACCATTAAACAACTGCTGACCTTCGACTCGGACACCCAGTGGAGCCTGCCCTGCCTCAGGATCGAGGACCGGCCCCGTTTCCCCTGGCGGGGGATGCTCCTCGACTGCGGACGCCATTTTTTGAGCAAGGAATTCATCAAGCGGGCCATCGACCTTGTGGCGGCTTATAAGATTAACCGTTTCCACTGGCACCTGACCGAGGACCAGGGCTGGCGGGTTGAGATCAAAAAATACCCGCGGCTGACCGAGGTGGGCGCCTGGCGGTTCACCGATGATGGTGAGCGCTATGGCGGGTACTACACCCAGGAGGACATCCGCGAGGTGGTGGCCTATGCCGCCGGCCGCTTCATTACGGTCATCCCCGAAATCGAGATGCCCGGCCATTCGACGGCCGCTCTGGCCTCCTATCCGGACCTCTCCTGCACGGGCGGCCCTTTCGAAGTCCAGACCCTGTGGGGTACCTGCCAGGATGTCTTTTGCGCCGGGAATGAAAGAACGTTCCTCTTCCTGGAGGACGTGCTTACTGAAGTGCTCGACCTTTTCCCCTCCCCGTACATCCATATCGGCGGGGACGAGGTTCCCAAAGACCGCTGGAAGGCCTGTCCGCGCTGCCGGGCCCGCCTCCAGGTCGAGGGCCTTAAGGACGGGAACGAGCTGCAGAGCTATTTCATCAAGCGCATCGAGAAATTTCTGAACAGCAAGGGCCGCCGGCTCATCGGCTGGGATGAGATCCTGGAAGGCGGCTTGGCGCCCAACGCCACCGTCCAATCCTGGCGCAGCTTCGATGGCGCGGTGGCCGCGGCCAAGGCCGGCCACGACACCATCGTCTCGGCCGAAAGCCAGGCCTATTTCAGCCGCGACCTCCGCCGGACAAACCTGCGGCAAGTCTATGCCTTCGATCCAGTCCCGCCAGGCCTGACCGCCGGGGAAGCAAGCCATGTCCTGGGTGGAGAATGCTGCCTGTGGACCGCCTATGCCCCCCAGGAGACGATCGACGGCAAGGTCTTCCCCCGCCTCCTGGCCATGGCCGAATGTCTGTGGTCCGACCCCCGGGGCCGGAAGTTCGATGAGTTCCGGCGCCGTCTCCAGGATCATTATCCGCAACTGGAAAAACTCGGAGTCCGCTACGGAGCGGAGACGCGTCCACTGATCATCAGCCCGACCTTTCTGGCCGCCTCCGGCCGGCTGCTGGCCTCCATCGCACCCTTGGAACCCGGCTTGGATATCCGCTTCACCACAGACGGCCAAGAACCTTCTCTCAGCTCGCCGGCCTACGGCGGTCCAATTGAGATCGGGAAAACCTCCATTCTCAAGGCTGCCGCTTTCCGCGACGGACAATTTTATGGACAGATAGAGGAGAGGTCGTTTGAGCAGCACGCCGGCCTCGGACGGAAACTGGTCTTGGGCTCAGCTTACAGCCCCCACTACAAGGCCGGCGGCGATCAAGCCCTGGCCGACGGCATTCGCGGCTCGGCCGCCGACTGGGACACCGGCTGGCAGGGGTTCGAGGGGACGGACCTGGTGGCCACCCTGGACCTCGGCCGGGTCACGGCCCTCAGACGATTGGCCTGCGGTTTCCTGCAGCATGCCAGCCTCGGTATCTTCCTGCCGGACCTCGTCGAATTCTCAGTTTCCCGGGACGGGAGGACTTTTTTTCCTGCCGGAACGGTCATTCCCCGGTTCTCCAGAAAGCATCCAGATATTATTATGAAAGAGATCGAGGTGGCCCTGGACAGGACCTCCGCCCGTTATGTTCGTGTCCGGGCCCGCAACGCCGGGCCCTGCCCGTCCGGCCATCCCCTGGCCGGGTTGAGCAGTTGGATCTTCGCTGACGAAATCATCGTGGAATAAAGGCCGGAAGCAGACGCGTGCGCTTATTTGACAGCCCAAAAACTCTTGTGCTACTTTGTCTTTCGTAGATGAACGTCTTCAAGCTCATCCTCGACGCCAGCCCGATGGTCAAAGGCATCCTGCTCATTTTGCTCTTCTTCTCCGTTTTCTCCTGGGCCATCATCATTTACAAGCGGCGCTCCCTGAAGAGCGCCGGCCGACAATCCCAGCGGTTCCTGGAGATCTTTGAAAAAAGCCGGAACCTGTCCGAGGTCAACGAAGCCGCCAAGCGGTACGCCCAGAGCCCCTTGGCCTGGGTCTTCCAGGCCGGCTATAAGGAACTGTCTTACTTGGCTAAAGCCAACCCCCGCATCAGTCTCACCCCGGCCAACGTGGACAGCTTGAGCCGGGCCCTGAACAAAGCCGCCAACAACGAGGTCTCCAAGCTGGAGCGGATGATGAGCTTTTTGGCCACCACCGGAAGCGTCACCCCTTTCATCGGGCTGTTCGGCACGGTGTGGGGCATCATGGACGCCTTCCACAAAATCGGAGTCGTGCGTTCGGCCAGCCTGGTAACGGTGGCCCCCGGCATCGCTGAAGCCCTTATCACCACGGCTGTGGGGCTGTTCGCCGCCATACCGGCCGTCATCGCCTACAACGCTTACCTGACCCGCATCAAGGACCTCATCAGCCAGATGGAGGATTTTTCGGCTGAATTTCTGGGGATCGTCGAAAAACTCTATGGCGCTTAAGATCACTCCCCTGCGCCGAGGCCGGCGCGAGATCGGCACTTCTCTGTCCGAAATCAACGTTACCCCCTTCGTGGACGTCATGCTGGTCCTGCTTGTCATCTTCATGGTCACCGCGCCGATGATGCAGTCGGGCATCGGCGTCAACCTGCCCCAGGCCGAGACCGAATCATCCCCGGCCGAGGAGGGGTTGATCCTGACCATCACCAAGGACCAATATATTCATATCGGCGAATCGGTCATCAACATCCAGCTTCTGGAGCGAACCCTCAAGAATTATTTCGCCGGCCGCCAGAAGAAAATTGTTTTCGTCCAAGCCGACAAAGACCTGTCCTACGGGTATTTCGTCGAAACCCTGGACATCGTCAAGAAGGCCGGGGCGGATTTGGTCGGTCTGGTTACCGAGCCGAAAGAGATCGGCCGGAAAAAGAGGCCCCGGTGAGCACCCTCCGCCTGGCCAACCGGACCTTCAAACGGGCTCTGATATTTTCGGCCGCCGCGCACGTCGTGCTCATCGCCCTGATCGCTGCCTCGCCCAAGCTTCCGGGCTCGGGCCGGCCGGGAACGTTCCGCTACATCCCCCTGGACCTGGGCGGGCTTTCCGGCGGCGGCGGCCGGGGCGGCCAGCCGGCCGGGCCCCCCGCGGTTGAGATCAAAAAGGAGAGCCTGCGCGACCTGACCGCTCTGCAAAACAGGCCGGAGCCCAAGTCCAGCCTCCACTATCCGCTGGACAAACCTCGGCCTGACAAAAAGGCCAACAGCGAAAAGAAAACGGCCATCAGCCAGCCCCAGCCCGGAACCAAGTCCAAGCCTTCCGGCTCGGCGTCCGATTCTTCGTCCTCGGGCGGCTACGGCTCCGGGGTGAGGATCGGCGGCAGCGGCGGGAGCGGAGAGGGCCCCGGGTTCGGCACCGGCTACTCCTCTCAAATCGGGCTGTCCGATTTCCCTTATACCTATTATCTCCAGATCATCACCGACCGGGTCTCTTCCAACTGGTTCACCTCGCTGGTCGACCCGGGCGTGCAGGGCCATTTCCAGACCGTCGTCTATTTTAAAATCTACCGGAACGGGCAGATCTCCGAGGTCAAAGTCCAGGAATCGAGCGGCCTCCGCTCCCTGGACCTGTCCGCCATCCGTTCCGTGCAGAGGTCCGCTCCGCTGCCGCCCCTGCCCAGCGACTATGACAAGGACTACCTGGGCATTTACCTCATCTTTGAGCATTCCAAATGAGATTCAAAATAATCCCCCTGGCACTCCTCGGCTTGGCCGTCCTGGGGCCCTTTTCTTTTCCTCAACAGGATGTCGTGCTGACCATCCGCGAGGGAGTACCGGCCATTGCTCTGGCCTTGCCCGACCTCATCATCCGCGGCGACTCGGCCAAGGCCAAAGCAGCGGCCGCGGAGCTCCACCAAATCTTGGCCGACGACCTGCGCTTCAGCCGGGTCTTCCAGCTCCTGCCGCCCAGCTACTACACCTACATCCGGCCCCTTGACCCGGAGAAGATAGACTTCAAGGATTGGTCCTCCATCCAAGCGGCCCTGCTCCTCAGCGGCGAGGTCTCGGAAGTTGAAAACGGCGACATCCAACTGGAGGGGAAACTCTACGACGTCCGTTCGGAACGGTTCATTATCGGTAAACGCTATGGGGCCCAGCCGGGGCTGCTCCGCCTGGCGGCCCACCGCCTGGCCGACGAGATCCTCAAGGTCTATGGGGAGAAACCCCTGTTCACCTCCAAGATCGTGTTCGTATCCAATCGCGACGGCAACGATGAACTGTACATGATGGATTATGACGGCGCCAACCAGACGCGCCTGACCTTCAACGCCGTCCGGGATTACATGCCGGCCTGTTCGCCCGACGGCCGGAAAATCGCCTACACTTCCTACAAAAAGGAAACGGCCGGGCTTTATATCCTCAACCTGGATGAAGGCAAGTACACGGCCGTGTCCGTCCGGGGGGTGAATTTTTCGCCGGGCTTCTCCTTCGACGGCCGGAAACTCGCCTTCTGCTCGACCATGGACGGCAATTCCGAGATCTACGTCGCCGACAGTGACGGCCGGAACATCAAGCGCTTGACCTTCAACGGGGCCATCGACACCTCCCCCACCTGGTCGCCCACCAACCGGGAGATCGCCTTCACCTCCGACCGCGGCGGGACGCCTCAGATATACATCATGGACGCCGAGGGGGCCAACGTCCGGCGGGTCAGCTTCGGCGGCAACTACTTCGACGCCCCGGCCTGGTCGCCCACCGGAGACCGGATCGTTTGCGTTTGCCGGGTGGAAAACGTCTTCGACCTGTACGTCCTTAACCTCCGGACCAATCAGATCACCAAGCTGACCGAAAGCAAGGCCAGGAATGAGTCGCCCAGCTGGAGCCCGGACGGCCGGCACATCGTTTTCGCCTCCAACCTGCGCGGAGGAATCCAACTATTCGGCATCGACTATGACGGCGCCAACCTCCGGGTGCTGACCTCCAAGGGCTCCAACAAGCTGCCCGACTGGTCGAACTAGTTGTGCGTCTCGTAAGTTCGCTGGCATTGTCATTGTCTAGAAAGACGCACAACCGCCGGGGAGTCTGAGGAGGGCGGCGTGGCCCCCCTCAGGGGGTCAGCGGAGCGGAGCGAAGCGCCGAGGGGGGAGCTTGACTCCCCCCTGGAAGTGTCCCGTCTCTGCAGACGACTTGGAAAAGGAAATTCTGAGACGGGACACTAGGCCGGGCCCAGCCGCCGCCTGCCTTGATTTTTCATGTGGCACGGCATATCATTTTTCACAACGGAGCGGGAATAGGCATAGGGGGCGGCCCCCGAGCGCCGGGAGGATTAATTATGATCGGACAAACCTTCGGTCATTATCGCGTCATCGAAAAAATAGGGGAAGGGGGGATGGGCGTCGTCTATCGTGCCCATGATGAATCGTTGGACCGGGACATCGCCCTCAAGGTCCTGCCGGCCAGCAACTTCCGGGACCCGGCCGCCCGGGCGAGGCTCTTGCGCGAAGCGCGCATCGCCTCGCAATTGAATCATCCTCACATTTGCACGATCCACGAAGTGGGCGAAGCCGAGGGCCAAGTTTACATCGCCATGGAATTTGTGGAAGGCCAGCCCTTGAGCGCCCGGTTGGCGGCCAAACCAATGCCCAGGGAAGAGGTCCTGCGCTATGGGATTCAATTGGCCGAGGCGCTCGGGCAGGCTCATAAGCGGGGCGTGCTCCACCGCGACTTGAAGAGCGCCAACGTGATCATTACCAGAGAGGGCCGGGCCAAGGTACTCGATTTCGGCTTGGCCAAACGCTTGAGTGAAGGAGAGTTGGGCGAAGCCACCCGGTCCCTGGCCTCCTTGACTTCTCCGGGCATGCTGACCGGCACCCTGGCCTACCTGGCCCCCGAGCAGTTGGCCGGCCAGCCGGCCGATGCGCGCAGCGACATCTGGTCCCGGGGCGTGGTGCTGTATGAAATGGCGGCCGGCGAGCAGCCGGTCCAAGGTCAGACAGGATTCGAGTTGAGCTCTGAAATTTTGAATAAAAAACCACGGCCGCTCCCGGCCCAGGTGGCGCCCGAGCTTCGAGTGGTCATCGAGCGTTGCCTGGAGAAGGATCCTGGCCGGCGTTTTCAACGGGCGAGTGAAGTTCAGTCTGCGCTGGAAGCAATCCAAAAAGGGACGGTCTCTCCCTTAGTGGCTTGGCGCTATTGGCTGGCGCGGCACCTGGGGCTGGCTCTGGCGGGCGCGTTTGTCGTGCTCGCCCTGATTTTGTTCGGGTTGAACGCGGCCGGGCTGCGGACCTGGTTGCTGGGGGGAGGCCAGACCTTGAAGTTCACCTCGCTGGCAGTCCTCCCCTTAGAGAACCTTTCCGGGGACAAGGAGCAGGAATATTTCGCCGACGGCATGACCGAGGAACTCATCACCAACCTGGCCAAGATCAGCGCCCTCAAAGTCGTTTCGCGGACCTCGGTGATGCAGTACAAGGGCACCAAGAAGCCCTTGCCCCAGATCGCCAAAGAATTGAACGTTGAGGCGGTGATCGAGGGATCGGTGATTCGTGAGGGCGACCGGGTGCGCGTCACCGCTCAGCTTATCCAAGCTTCGACGGACAAACATCTTTGGGCGGACCACTACGAACGTGACCTGACCAGCATCCTAGGCTTGCAGAGCGAGATCGCCGGCACGATCGCCGACAAGGTTCATGCCGCTTTGACCCCGGCCGAGCGAGCGCAGCTGGCCGCCGCGCGGCCAGTCAACCCCCAAGCCTACGAGGATTATCTCAAGGGAAAGTTCTATCTAAACAAAATGACCGAGGATGGTTTTGAAAAAGGCTTGGCCTATCTCAACCAGGCTGTAGAGAAGGACCCCACGAATCCCCAGTCCTACGCCGCCCTGGCTCTGGCTTACAGCATCATCGGCCATGAAAGGCATCCGGACGCTTTCGAGCGGGCCAAGGCCGCCGCGCGCAAAGCGGAGGAGTTGGGGGGCAACCCCCCGGCAGAAATGTACCTAGCCTCGGGCATGACCAAACTCTACTCGGACTGGGACTATGCCGGAGCGGAAAAGGACCTGCGGCGGGCCATGGAGCTCAACTCCAGCCTGGGCGAAGCCCATCGCGACTATGCATGGTATCTCCATTTGATCGGGCATGGGGAAGAAGCCCTGGCCAAAATGAAGAGGGCGCAGGAGGTGGAGCCGCTGAACCCCTTGTTTTACGCGGACCGAGGCTGGATACTTTTTTGGATGGGACAGAATGATAGAGCGATAGAGGAAGCCCGAAAATCCGTCGAGCTCGACCCTAATTTCAATGAGGGGCTTTGCGTTCTGGGATACGCCTATGCGGCTAAGGGGATGTATGACGAGGCCATCGCCGCTCACCAGAAGCTGGCCACGGTCGACCCCCCCTGGAGATGGTGTCTTGTTGAGTCCCTGGCGCAGGC
>JBAVVA010000175.1:0-3926 GCA_049697055.1 Candidatus Aminicenantales bacterium | reverse complement strand
AGTCGGAGACGACAACGGCCAGGCGCGCCTGCCGTTTCAGGGAATGAGCCTCCTTAAGCTTTTGAGCCAGGAACTGCAGGCTGTCCTCGACCGTGCCCAGTGCCCGGCCTTCGGCCGCCGGGCCGGAGAGAACCTGGCATCGCTCCTGCTGAAGATAACCGTAGCCGTACCGGCCCAAGTCGCAAATCCAATGGCCGTTCACCCTCTCGTTGACCCGCGCCCGCAATCGATAGACTTTTTTAGTCTCGGGAAGACGAGGGAAGCCCGGATGATGCTCGACCAAAATGTTGCATCCCCGGCTGCAACGCGGGCAGAGGGACTCCCCCGAGCGGAGGAACCAGTTTCTTGTCTTGAAGCGGAAGTCAATATCGGTGATGGCTCCCACCGGGCAGATCTCGGCCAAGCAGCCCGCGTAGTTGTTGTCCACCGGCAGGGCCTCATACAGGCCGATCTCGGAACGAGCGCCCCTCTCGAACACCCCCAATTCCTGGGTTTTGGTCACCTCGCTCAAGAAGCGGACGCAGCGCGTACAAAGGATACAGCGCTCCCGGTCGAGGAGAAGGTTCCGGCCCAGCGGCACCCTCTTGTCCTTGCGGTCCTTGGCTTCGAAGAATTGGCCGGCGCTGAGCCCATAGGCGGCGTAATAGTCCTGGAGCTTGCAGTCCCCGGCCTTATCGCAGATAGGACAGTCCAAAGGATGCTCGGCCAGGAGGAATTCCAGGACTGACCGCCGGGCTTCGGCCACCCGCTGGCTGAGGGTCGAAACCGTCATCCCTTCCCGGACAACGGTGGCGCAGGCCAGCTCCAGCTTGGGCAGCCCTTCGATTTCGACCAGGCACAGCCGGCAGCTCCCTTCCGGAGCGAAGGCGGGATGATAGCACATATGAGGGATATCAACCCCGGCTTGTGCGGCAGCCTGCAGGATGGTCAAGCCGGGCTCCGCCTCCAGCGGCTTGCCGTCCAGGATGATATGAACCATGGGTTTCAGCTCTCCAACTCGCTCCGGAATTTCGTGACCAGGGCCAGGATGGGCAGGGCCGCCGCATCGCCCAGGGGACAGAGCGTCAACCCCTTGATTCCGGAGGCCAGTCGCTTGATTTCCTCGACATCGCCCTTCCGGCCCTGGCCGGAAACCATGCGCTGAACAATCTTGTAAATCCAGGAGGTGCCCAGCCGGCAGGGCGTGCATTGTCCGCAGGACTCATGGGCATAGAATTTGGCCACCTTGGCCAGGACCTGCAGCATGGGCGTTGCCTGGTCGATGACGATAATGGCCGCTGAACCCAGCATCGAGCCCGCGGCCGCGAGCGACTCGCAATCCATGGGGATGTCGATCTCATCCTCACTGAGTAGGGGAGCCGACATTCCGCCCGGTATGACCGCTTTGAGCCGCTTGCCATCTTTCATCCCGCCGGCGTGGCGGAAGATGATTTCCCGCAAAGGGGTGCCCACGGGCAACTCGTAGCAGCCCGGCCTCTCGACCGGACCGCTCACCCCGAAGATCCGTGTCCCGCCGTCCTTGGCCCGCCCCAATCTGGTGAACGCCTCCGCGCCGCGGAGGATGATGAAGGGAATGCTGCAGATCGTTTCCACGTTGTTGATGACGGTCGGACAGTCAAACAGGCCGACCGAGGCGGGAAAGGGAGGCTTCAGGCGCGGCCATCCCCGCTTGCCCTCCAGCGATTCGAGCAGGGCAGTTTCCTCGCCGCATATGTAGGCGCCCGCTCCCCGATGGACACGGACGTCCAGGCAAAATCCAGTGCCGGCCACGTTGGAGCCCAGAAAACCCTTGGCCGCTGCTTCGGCCACGGCCTGCTCCAGGCGTTGGGCCACGGCCTCGTACTCACCGCGGATGTAGATGTAGGCTTCCTGGATTCCGACACAGTAGGAAGCGATGATCATCCCCTCCAGTAGGAGATGCGGATTGTGGCTCATCAGAAAACGGTCCTTAAATGTTCCCGGTTCTCCCTCATCGGCGTTGACGCACAGGTACTTGGGCTTGTCCGTCTGGGCCGGGACAAAACTCCATTTAAGGCCGGCCGGAAAGCCGGCTCCCCCCCGGCCCCTCAAGTTGGCCTTTTTTATCTCCTCCAGCACCGCGGCAGGGGTCATCTCCTTGAGCGCCTGGACCGCGGCCCGGTAGCCTCCCCGGCTCAGGTACGTCTCGATGTGGCGCAGCCCTTCCAGCTCAAAATCGCGCGTCAGGACATGTTCGGCGGTCATCTCAGTCTAGTTCCCGGAGCAGACGGTCCACCTTGTCCCGGTCGAGCCGGGTAAGATAATCAAAATTGACCATCAGGCAGGGCGCTTCGTCGCAGGCGCCCAGGCACTCGACCGTGGACAAGGTGAAACGGCCGTCGGCCGTCGTCTCCCCTATTTTTATTCCCAGCCTTTCCGCCAAGTAGCTCAGTAAGCTGTCGCCGCCTTCCAGCGCGCAGCTCAGGTTAGAGCAGACCTGCAAATGATATCTTCCCGCCGGCCTCTGCCGGAGCATGGTGTAGAAGGTCACCGCCTCCCGCACCTTGATGGGCTTGATGCCCATCCTCTCGGCCACCCAACGCTCCTCGGCCGGGGAGATAAAGCCTCTCTCCCTCTGGAGACAATGGAGGACGGGAAGGAGAGCCGCTTGCGGGCGGGGATAGCGGGACAGGATGTCCTCGACCTGCCGCTTGACCTTATCCGAAATCTCGGGGCTCATCGGTCGAGCTCTCCCAGGATGATGTTCATAGAACCGAAGGTGGGGATGATGTCGGCCAGGTAGCGGCCCCGGATGAGTGATTCCAGGGCGGCCAGGATATGGAGGCAGGGCGCGCGGAGGTGGAGGCGGTAGGGCCGGTCGGTGCCGTCCGAGACAATGTAGGTGCCCACTTCCCCGTTCCCGCCCTCCACGGAGAAATAGGCTTCGCCCTTGGGCGGCCTGACGCCGTGCCCGGCCATGAAGAACTTGAAATGGCGGATCAGGCCTTCGATGGAAGTGTAGGTATCTTCTTTGGGCGGGATGATAGACCGGCCGTCGTCGGCCAGGATCCCCGGATACAGGCTCTTCTCCGAACCCTCCAGAGTGGGCGAAAGCCGTACCGGGCTGTCCGGCTTCCGGACCCGGCTGTCCTTGATGGCCGCCTCGGGCTCCATTCCGGGGGCCAGGACGGACGGCGATGAACCGGCCAGGAGCGGGACGGCCTGCTCGATGATTCTCAGGCTCTGCTCCATCTCTTTCATGCGGACCGCATAGCGGTCATAATTGTCTCCCCGCTCGCCCAGGGGGACCTCGAATTCCAAGCGGTCATAGACCAGATAAGGATGCGCTTTTCGGACGTCGTAGCGGATCCCCGTCGACCGCAGGCAGGGCCCGGTCCAGCCGTAGGACAGGGCATCCTCCGGGGAGATGACGCCGACGTCGCGCGTCCGGTTGAGGAAGATCTTGTTTTTGTCCAAGAGGCCGTGCACGTCCCGGAGAACCTGGCGCGTCTCGGTCAGAGCTTTTTTCAAGGAATCTTCGAACCCGGCGTCCAGGTCGGCCCGGACGCCTCCGATCCGTATGTAGGAAGTTGTCATCCGGGCGCCGGTGGTGTATTCGATGACGTCCCAGATGAACTCCCGGGCCTTGATGTTGTACAGGAAAATGGTGAAGGCTCCGCATTCCATGGCCATGGCCGCCAGGCAGGTCAGATGATCCGCCACCCGGGACAGCTCGCTCATCAGCACCCGAATGACCTGGGCCCGCTCGGGGATTTCCAGCCCCAGCATTTTCTCCACGGTCATGACATAGCCCAGGTTGTTAATCAGGGGCGAGACGTAATTCAGCCGGTCGGTATAGGGCAGCAGGTTGAAGTAGGTCTTTTCCTCGCAGGTCTTCTCGAAGCCGCGATGGAGGTAGCCGAGCTCCACCTCGGAGTTCAGGACCCTCTCCCCGTCCAGCTCCAGCA
>JBAVVA010000174.1:0-2824 GCA_049697055.1 Candidatus Aminicenantales bacterium | reverse complement strand
CAGGGACGGCGGGCCCCCGGGGATAAAAGGCTTATAGACCACGCCCTTCGTCTTCTCCCTGAATTCGGCCTGAATGGCCGCGACCATCTTGGCGTCTTCGAACAAGTCCACCATCGTCGCCGCCAGGGCTTTGGCCGCGTAAACCAGACCCTTGTGGCCGATCGACATTCCCCCGCAGGCGACAACGGGCCAGGCGTGCCAGGGAGCGTCCAGGGCTGCTGTCGTGGCGTTCATGCTCAGCGTCGGAACGATCCAGCTCACGTCGCCAACGTCGGTCGAGCCGCCTTCCGGGTCCGGCTTCGGGGCCGACCACGGCTGGACCGAGCCGTCGAGGCCCTTGGGCTCGACACCCGTCGCCCGCTGGATTTCCTTAGCGAATTCCTGCTCTTCGGGCGTGAAGGCGATCGGGCCAAGCCAGGTGAGGTTGGCGAACATCACCTTTTCTCCGGCCATGTTGACCAGAGTTTCCCAATCTCCGGCCTGGATCGTGATCTTCGACTCGGCCTCGGCCATCAGGGCCGCGCCCTCGGCGATCCGGCGCGTGCGGCCCATGAGCTGTTCGACCCCCGCGCCCTTGGAATCGCGGAGCCAGCACCACAGCCGGGCGTAGGCGGGAACGACATTGGGCACGTCGCCGCCGTTAAGAATCGTATAGTGCATGCGGACGGTGGGCTTGACGAATTCCCGCATGCGGTTCAGGCCCGTGGTGAAGAACTCCAGGGCGGCCACCGCACTGCGGCCGTTCCAGGGGTCGGCCGCCGCGTGAGCGGTTCGGCCCTTGAACTCTACGATGAAGTCGATGATCGCTTGCGAGCCGTCGACCGAGACCCGGGTCTTATCGTCGGGATGCCAGGTCACACAGACGTCGAGGTCCTTGAACAGTCCCTCCCGGATCATGTACACTTTGCCGCCGACAGCTTCTTCGGCGGGCGTCCCGTAGAACCGGATCGTCCCCTTAAGTTTGCCCGCGGCCATCAGGTCCTTGATGGCCAGGGCGGCTGCCAGGGAGGCCGTACCCAGGAGGTTGTGCCCGCAGCCGTGACCGGGGGCGCCGGACTCCAGGGCTTCTTTCTCCGCCTGGGCTTTTTGCGATAGGCCCGGCAGGGCGTCATATTCCCCCAGAACGCCGATGATCGGCCGGCCCTCCCCGTAGCTGGCCACGAAGGCGGTCGGCATGCCGGCCACGCCGCGTTCGACGGTGAATCCTTGCTTCTCGGCATAGTCCGCCAGCAGCTTCGACGAACGGCTCTCCAGTAAGGCGCTTTCGGCGAAGGCCCAGACCTGATCGCTCAAGCCGATAATTTCCGCCTTATATTTTTCGATGGAGGCGACGGCTTCTTCTTTGTTCTTGACCGAGGCGCCGAATACGATATGGGGGATGATCAAAAGAACGGCGAGTAGAATCGCCGCGCGCGGAAGACGGATGTTCATGATTGTCCTCGCTTTCGTTCATATATCAAATATCAAATAATGCGGGTCGCGTCTATACTTTTAACCTTGGCAAAAAGGGGACAATAAAGGGACACATCACTTATCTTTTGTGGTTCTTCTAAACAAAAATAAGTGATGTGTCCCCTTATAAACAAGGGGCAGACGCTACTCCTATCTCCGATCATGGCATTTATTGCATTAATAAGCCATTTATGGCATATTATTGCCATGAAATGGGACGAATTGCTCCAAATCGTTGGAAGAGAGCCGGTTTTTCACTCGAGCCTCCTTACGGCAGGCGAAGTGAATTTGACCGACCTGGGGAGGCAGTTGTCCCGCTGGGTCAAATCAGGGAATCTCATCCAACTGCGACGGGGCGTTTATACTCTTTCCGAACGTTATCGGAAGGTGCCGCCGCATCCTTTTCTCGTCGCCAACCGGCTGAAAAAGGCATCCTATGTGAGCCTGCAATCCGCTTTGGGCTACTACGGGCTCATCCCTGAGTATGTCCCGTCCGTCACCAGTATCACCACCGGCCGCCCCGAGAATCTCTCCAATTCTTTCGGCGCCTTTATTTTCAAACATATCAAAAAGACCTTATTTTTCGGGTATAAGGCCGTCGACCTGGGCGATGGACAATCCGCCTTCATCGCCCTGCCTGAAAAAGCGTTGCTGGACCTTGTTTATCTGACTCCGGGCGCGGACCTCCCGGATTATCTGCGGGAGCTGAGGCTGCAAAATACCGGCGCTTTAAACGCGGAATTGTTGATCGAATTCGTCGCCCGGATGAGCAGCAAAAAGCTGACCAGGGCCTCCGGCCGAATCGTCCCGCTGCTTGGGGACCTCAAAAAGGAATGAAAGAACAGATCAGACAGATCATCGCCGACTCGCCCGAAAAATGGCGGGCCAGGAACCTGGTCCGTGAATATTGCCAGGCGAGAATTCTTCAATTCCTTCAAGAAAAGGGGGCCTTCCGCTCCTGGATTTTTCAAGGCGGCACAGCCCTGAGGTTCCTGCACTTGCTGCCCCGTTATTCCGAGGGCCTGGACTTCGCCCTGTCCGGCCCCGCCGCCAAGCTCGATTTTGCGGGCATTATCGCCGGCGTTCGCGCTTCGTTTGAAGCTGAGGCTTACCGCGCCAAGGCAGATATCAGCGACGGCCGCCCCGTAAAATCGGCATTTATCGGCTTCCCGGGGTTGCTCTATGAACTCGGCCTATCTACGCGGCCGGCCGAAGCCCTTTCCGTTAAAATCGAGCTCGGCAGCCGTCCGCCTTCGGGCGGAAAGACGGAAACGTCGGTCTTCCGCCGTTTTGTATTGCTGAACGTCCTGCACTATGACAAAGCCTCCTTCTTAGGCGGCAAGCTTCATGCTATACTGGCGCGCCCCTATGT
>JBAVVA010000173.1:0-1701 GCA_049697055.1 Candidatus Aminicenantales bacterium | reverse complement strand
GCCACGGTGAAGACCGTGGCGTTGCGCATCTTCTGGCCCTTGTAGATCGAAAGGCCGATGTTGGGGAAATCTCCCCTCAGCTCGGCCAGCCGGCGGGATTCCTCGACCGCCCTGCGGCGCAGAAATTCGGCCAGTCGTTCGGCCAGGCTCAGGGCTTCGGGCCCATCGTAGCGGATCTTCATCAGCAGGAGAAGGTCGGCCCAGCCCATGATCCCCAGGCCGATGCGCCGGTTGGCCCGGGTCATCTTTTCGATCTGGGGCAAGGGGTATTTGTTGACGTCGATGACGTTGTCCAGGAAGCGGACGGCCGGGCCGATGACCTCGCTGAACCTCTGCCAGTCGAACTGGTCCGGCAGCCGTGGAGAGAAGAAGCGGGCCACGTTGAGCGAGCCCAGGTTGCAGGATTCATACTCGTGGAGGGGTTGTTCGCCGCAGGGGTTGGTGGCCCGGATGGGGCCCAGGCCGGCGGTGGGGTTGCCGGCGTTGATCCGGTCGATGAAGATCAAGCCCGGGTCGCCCACGGCCCAAGCCGACTCCACGATCTGGTCGAAGACCTTGCGGGCGTTCTTGACGCCGACTTTCTTCTGCAGGTAGGGGTCGAAGATGTCGTAGTCGCGGTTCGTCCGGACAGCTTCCAGGAAGGTTTCGCCGGCGGCCACCGACAGGTTGAAGTTGTTGACGCTCTTGATGTCCAGCTTGAGGCCGATGAAATCCTCGATGTCGGGATGATCGACCCTCAGGATGCCCATGTTGGCCCCGCGCCGGGTGCCGCCCTGTTTAACGGCCTCGGTGGCGGCGTCGATGACCTTGAGGAAGGAGATGGGGCCGGAGGCCACGCCCTGGGTTTTGCGAACGAAGCTGCCGGCCGGCCGCAGGCGGCTGAAATCGAACCCGGTGCCGCCCCCTTCCTTGTGTACCAGGGCGGCATTCTTGACTGTGTCGAAGATGGACTCCATGGAGTCCTCGATGGGCAGCACGAAGCAGGCGCTGAGGCACATATCCCGGCCGGCGCCGGTGAGGGTGGGGCTGTTGGGCAGAAAATCCCGGGCACTCATCAGGTCGAAGAAACGCCGGGACATTTCCTCCCGCTCTTTTTTTGTCTTTTCCGCAGCGGCGATGGCCTCGGCCACGCGGTGGAAGAGGTCCTCCGGAGATTTGTCCTGGAATTCTCCTTTTTCATTTTTTAAATAGTACCTGGCTTTCAGGATCTTGATCGCATTTTCGGAAAAATCGGCAGCTCCTGGCATTTTTGTCTCCTTGGGGCCCGCCTTGGATAAGCGCAATATGTTGGGCCTCAAGAATATAAGGCTCTATATGGAGGATGTCAAGATTCTCCCCATGAAACGAAATAATCGAACGAATCATATATAATAGTGAGCCTGATGAAGATCACTTTGTTCTCCGAATACATCGAGCCGGAAAAGCGGCCCCCGGGCCTAGCCCGCCGGACAATCGGACTGGCCGTGACGCTGGTTGCCCATGCGCTCCTCGTCTACGGGCTGGTCACGGCCCGTTTTGAAATCAAGATTATTCCTTTTAAACAAAAGGTCACCCGGGTCTACTTGGCGCCTCGGGTCAAAGTGGAGCTTCCTAAGGACTACGAGCGCAACCTGGCCAAGCTTCCCCCGGCCGAGAGCTCTGGAGCGGTCGTTGTTCTTGAATCCGGCGGGACGGCCGGGAGCGTGCGGGGCGGGCCAGGCC
>JBAVVA010000172.1:0-11385 GCA_049697055.1 Candidatus Aminicenantales bacterium | reverse complement strand
CACAGAATCTCTTTGGAGGGGGAACCCGCTTTGCGTTTCCCCCTTCCAACGTTCGCTTCGCTCACTGCCTCCCTTTCTCGGGCACGGCTTAAGCCGTGCCCTGCGACCAAGAGGACGTCTCCCCTTGGAACCCCTGACGATCGGCAGAGAGCCGATCGTCGACGGGTTTCGACGGCTTCTGACATTTTCTTGTCGGCAGGTGAGCAGCCTGAGCTTCCGCAGGAAGCGAGTTGCGCAACCGCCGAGAATATGCCGGAGACACCTCCCATTTCGAACTGAAATTTACTTAATCCCCCAGAGCCCCCTTTGCCAATAAAGGGGGCGAAAGGTAGGTGTCTCCGGAGAGGTCGGAGAATCCGCGGCGTTAAGAACCGCGGCCAGGCGCCGAAGCCTTCCCGCCCGACCTTTTATTCTCTGAATTCCGTCCGGCCTTCCAACGCTTTCTTGATGGTCACCTGGTCGGCGAAATCCATGTCCGCGCCCACCGGCAGACCCATGGCCAGCCGGGTCAGGCGCAGGGGAAGATCCTTAAAGAGCCTGGCCAGATAAACGGCCGTGGCCTCGCCCTCGACCGTGGGGTTGGTGGCCAGGATGACTTCCTGGAAGCGGCCCTTACGGAGGCGGTCCAGGAGCTTGTTCAACCCCAGGTCATCCGGCCCCTTGCCCTTGAGGGGCGCCAGCGTTCCCAGCAGGACATGGTACCGCCCCCGGTAGGCCCCCGTCTTTTCAATGGAGGAGATGTTGTAGGGCTCCTCGACGATGCACAGCTCGGCGTCGCTCCGGTCTTCGTCCCGGCAGATGAGACAGGGTTCAATGTGGGTGATGTTGTTGCAGATGGAACAGTAGAAGATAAGGCGGCGGGCCTGGCTGATGGCCTCGGCCAGGCCGTCCGCCTCCTCCTGGGGAAGGCTCAGCAGATAGAAAGCGATCCGCTGGGCGGTCTTGGCCCCGATGCCCGGGATCTTGCGCAGCTCCTCGATGAGGCGGTTGAGGGGCTGGGCGTACTCGAACATCAGGACAGTCCGGGGATCTTCAGCTCGGGACCCAGGCTGCCGAGCTTGTGGGCCAGGATGTCGTTGACCTTGGTGAGGGCGTCATTAAAAGCGGCGATGACCAGGTCCTGCAGCATGCCCACATCGTCCTTGTTGACCACCTCCGGGTCGAGGCGCAGGGAGAGGAGATTCTTCTGCCCGTCTAGGACGACAATCACCATACCGCCGCCGCTCGAGCCCTCTACCCGCAGCTCGGCCAGCTCGTGCTGCAGCTTTTCCTGCATTTCCTGGGCAGTCTTGAGCATCTTCTGAAGATCGCCGAAGCCTTTCATCGGTCTCTCCTAATCCCGGTTCGGCTCGCGCTTGATCCGCTCCACGGTCAGGACCTGAGCCTTGAGTTTGTCCATGAAATTCCGCACCCCGGCATCCTTCAAGGCCAGGTCCACCTCACGCTCCCGTCCGGCCTGCGCTTCACCCTGGGGAACGATGACTTTCAGCTTGACCCTCAAGCCGGACACCTCCGAGGCGATTTTTTCGACGAGGCGGGCTTCTTTCTGGACGGCTTCAGCCAGATGAGCCATCCCCGGGCCGAACAGAAGCTCCAGGGTTACCGGGGTGGCTACGCTGAACCGCTTGTCGGAAGAAAACTTGATGTCCATAGGCTCGTCCTTGACCACGGCCGATTCACACTGGCCAAGGATGGCCGCCAGGGAACTTTTTTGTTTCTGCAAGGCTTCGATCGTCTTGGGCAAGAGGTCTTTGGCCGACCCGGATTTGATCGCCGCCCCGGACGGACGAGGCGGTTCCGGACTCGGCCGAGGCCTGGAGGCCGGGTCCGGCATCCGTCGGGAGAGGCCGGAAGCGGCCGGCGGGGCGGCCGGGGGGGATACCGCCGGCTTGATGCCGGCCTTTATGTTCTCGATCTCTTCCAATAAATCCTTGAGCGGGACAAGATCTTTGAAGTGGCAGAGCTTGATGAGAAAAGATTCGAGATAAATCTGCGGATGGGAGGAATAGCGCAAGCCCGGCTCGCCGTTCTGCAGGGCGACCAGGCAGCGCAGAAGCTCCTCGGGAGTGGCCCGGCCGGCCTCCTGCGCCAGCCGCTGCAAATCCTCGGCGCCGAGGGGGAGCAACTCCTGGGAGTCGGCCACGGAGCGGATGAGCAAGAGGTTCCGGAAATGCTGGACGAGCTCCTTGACGAAGAAGCGGAGGTCGTAGCCGTGGTCGATGACCTTCTCCACCAGAGGGAATATGGCCTCCGGCTTGCGCTCCAGGATGGCCGAGCTGAACTCCAGCAGGAGATCCCGGCTCATCGTCCCCAGGATCTCCTTCAGGTCGGCATCGCCGACCTGGAGCCCGCTGAAGGCCACGGCCTGGTCGAGCAGGCTCTGGGCATCGCGCAGGCTGCCCTCGGCCGCCTCGGCGATGAGGGACAGGCCGTAGTCGGAGATGGTGATGTTTTCCTTCTTGGCAATTTCCAGGAGATGGTTGACGATGTCGCGGTGGGAGATTTTCTTGAACTCGAAGTACTGGCAGCGGGAGACGATCGTGGCGGGGACCTTGTGGAACTCGGTCGTGGCGAAGATGAAGACGGTGTTCCCCGGCGGCTCCTCCAGCGTCTTGAGCAGGGCGTTAAAGGCGGGCTTGGACAGCATGTGGACTTCGTCGATGATGATGATCTTGTAGCGGGCCTGGATGGCCTTGTACCTCAGCCCCTCGCAGAGAAGCCGGATATCATCCACCCCGGTGTTGGAGGCGCCGTCGATCTCCAGGACGTCGGTCAGCCGGTCTTCGTTGATGGCCCGGCAGAATTCGCACTGGTTGCAGGGCGTGGGGGTGGGGCCGGACTGGCAGTTGAGGGCTTTGGCCAGGATGCGGGCCGCCGAAGTCTTGCCCACGCCGCGCATCCCGGAGAACAGATAAGCCTGGGCGATGCGCTTGCTGGCCACGGCGTTCTTCAGGGTCTGGACCAGAGCCTTCTGGCCGACCATCTCCTCGAAGGTGCGGGGCCGGTATTTGCGGGCGATGATTTCGTAAGAGTCGCTCATGTTGCGGCGTCCGGGAAAATTCATATTAGCATAAACAGGGAGCAGCTCCAAATTTTCAGGGGAATAAACTTGAAAACCGCGCCTCCTGCCCTATAATCAGAGCCAGAGCGGACGATGAAAAAAGAGAAAGCGCTGGCCGAGGTTCATCTGGCCGTTCTTTTCTTCGGGCTGGCCGGCCTGTTCGGCAAATGGCTGACTTTTTCCCCCTTAGCCATTGTCCTCGGCCGGGTCGTTCTGGCCAGCCTCGCCCTGGCCGCAGCTCTCGGCCTTCTCCGGCAGGCTCTCTGGGCGAAGCGGGCCAAGGACCTGGCCCTGTTCGCTGTGATGGGCTTTATCCTGGCCCTTCATTGGGCCACATTTTTCAGGTCCATTCAAGTCTCGACGGTGGCCGTGGGGCTGCTGGCCTATTCGACCTTTCCCTTCTTCACCGCCTTTCTCGAGCCGGTCTGGCTTAAGGAGAGGGTGGACAAGCGGTCCGTCCTTCTCTCCTTGGCCTGCCTGGCCGGTATTTTCCTTATCATTCCCCGGCTGGAGCTTTCGAACGCGGTAGTGAAAGGCGTCCTGTGGGGGCTTCTATCCGGATTCTCCTTTTCCCTGCTGGCCATCTTCAACCGGAAAATGACCCGGACCTATTCCAGCCTGAGGGTGGCCTTTCATCAGGACTTTTTCGCCGGGGTTTTCTTGGTGCCCTTGGTGCTTCACTCGCCGCCGGCTCTTTCGGTGAGGGATGTCCTGCTGCTGGCCGTTTTGGGGATTGTCTGCACGGCAGGTGCCCACACCCTGTTCATCGATGGGATGAAGGGAATAGGCGCCCGGGCGGCCAGCCTTATCAGTACCCTCGAGCCGGTGTACGGCATCTTCCTGGCCTTTGTCTTTTTAAAAGAAATTCCAGGGCCGAGAACGCTGCTGGGCGGCGCGCTGATCCTGGCCGCCGTGTCGGCCGTATCGCTTCGACACGCAACCACCCCGGCGGAGTCTGAGGGGGGACGGCCCAGCCCCCGAGCCTATAAGAGAGAACAATAGAAACGAGGCCCGGGCTCAGGACAGGGCGCGGAAGACCTGCTTGATCCGTTTCAAGGCCCAGTTGAGGTCCTTCTGCCGGACGATAAGCGGCGGGGCGAAGCGGATGACGTTGTCGTGCGTCTCTTTACACAGCAGGCCGGCCTCTTTGAGCGCCTCGCAAAAACGCCGTGCGCCGCCCGCCTCGGGCCGAAGCTCGAGGCCGATGAGCAGGCCCAGGCCCCGGACCTCTTTGATGTGCCGGCTGCGGACCTTCTTGAGTTGCTCCAGAAACCAAGCGCCCTGGGCCGCCGCATTATCCACCAGGCCCTCCTCGCCGATGATGTGCAGGGCCTCTCGAGCCAGGGCACAGCCCAGCGGATTGCCGCCGAAGGTCGAGCCGTGCTCGCCCGGCTTGAACACGCCTAGAATGTTCTCCTGGGACAACACGGCGGATATCGGATAGAAGCCGCCGGCCAGCGACTTGCCGATGATGACCATGTCCGCACGGATCTGTTCGTGCTCACAGGCCAGGAGCTTCCCCGTGCGGCCCAGGCCGGTCTGGATTTCGTCGGCAATGAACAAAACATTCTTCCGGCGGCAGATGTCAGCCGCCTTCTTCAGGAAGCCCGGAGGCGGGATGAGGATGCCGGCCTCGGCCTGGATGGGCTCGACCAGGAAAGCGGCAGTTTCGGGCGTTATGGCCGCCTCCAGAGCCTGGCTGTCGCCGTAAGGGATGACGATGAACCCCGGGGTGAACGGCCCGAAGTCTTTACGGTACAGAGATTCCGTGGAGAAGCTGACGATGGTCACCGTCCGGCCGTGGAAATTGCTGGTGCAGGCGATGATCTCGGCTCGATCCGGCTGGACCTTCTTGACCTGATAGGCCCATTTTCGGGCGGCTTTGATAGCCGTTTCCACGGCTTCGGCCCCGGAGTTCATGGGTAGGACCATATCGTAGCCGGTCATCTCGCACAGCTCCTTGGCCAGGAGCGGCCATTGGTCGTTACGAAAGGCGCGCGAGGTCAGAGTCAACCGTCGCGCTTGGCCGAGCATGGTCCGGATGAGACGGGGATGGCAGTGGCCCTGGTTGACGGCCGAGTAGGAGCTTAGAAAGTCGAGGTACTTTCGGCCCTCGACGTCCCAAACCCAGATGCCCTTGGCCTTGGAGATGACAACATCCAGGGGATGATAATTGTGAGCGCCGTAGCGGTCCTCGAGGGCGATGTATTCCTTGCTGTCCATGATGACTCCATTACCGGAAGCCGATGATCGTCAAAGCCGTGGCGGAGAGGGCGGGATTCGAACCCGCGGTACGCTTTCACGCACACACGCTTTCCAAGCGTGCTCCTTCAGCCACTCGGACACCTCTCCGTTCAATAGGAAATGCACCCGCGGAGATTTCTTAAATTAACAAAAAATGCCGATTAGGTCAATGTCACAGATTGTCATCTGACAATATTTGTCATTCGTTGTTTGTTCAAAAAATGTCCTTTGCTGGCAGTTTGCAGCCTAAAAAGCTTAATAAAAATAAGTAACCCCTATGGGTGAGAGAGAGTGAACAAATATCACCTTCCGAATCCTCTCAATAGGTGATTGACCGTTTCCCGCCCCATAAGCCAATATAAGGCTCTACCTAAAAGAGGAGAATGTTTCACCATCCGGATCGTCTGTACTTATTTGGGATTTGTCGTTATGACAAAAAATGTCGCCCGGCGAGGCTGAGCGACTAAAAAGAGGATATCAATGGCTTCCAACCTTGGCGAACTCCTGGTCAGGGAAAAGTTTATTTCGGCCGAGCAGCTGAACAGCGCCATCGAATATCAGAAAAAAAATAATATCACCCTCGGCAGCGCCTTTGTCTCTCTGGGATATATCCGCGATGAAGATATGGCCCAGGCCTTAAGCCGGATGCTCGGCTATCCCGTCATCGACCTGGACCAGTTTGAAATCTATCCGGAAGTGATCAGCTTGATTGATGTGGAGACGGCCAAGAAGAATATGCTCCTGCCCATCCACCGTATCCGCACCTTCCTGACTCTGGCCATGGTGGACCCTACCGACCTGGAGACCATCGAGAACATCCGCTTCCGGACGGGGCTGGCCATCCAGCCGGTCATCACCTCGGAGTCGGCCCTGCAGAAAGCTCTGGTCAAATACTACGGCGATTCGGAAGGCATGCCAGCCCAAGATATAATGGCCGACCTGGAGATAGGCGACGAATCCAAGGTGAGCATCATCGAGGAGGACCGGGAAGATTATGACGTCGTGGAGGCCAGCCACATTGCCGAAGAGGCGCCCATCATCACTCTGGTCAACAAGGTGTTTATCGACGCCATCAAGCGGGGCGCCTCGGATGTTCACTTCGAACCATACGAGACCGCTTTCCGCATCCGCTACCGCATAGACGGCATCCTGTACGAGATGCACAGCCTGGCCCTGAAATACAAGAACCCGATGACCTCCCGGGTCAAGATCCTGTCCAACCTGGACATTGCCGAGAAACGCCTGCCCCAGGACGGCCGGATCAAGATGCGGGTCAAACTGGAGAAAGGCGGCAAGAAGGAAGTGGATATGCGTATCTCGGTCATGCCCACTATTTTCGGCGAGAAAATCGTGGCCCGTATCCTCGACCGGGAAATGCTCAAGATCGACCTGACCCAGCTCGGCTTCGAGCAAGAGTCCCTGGAGATTTTCAAGAAGGCCATCGTCGCCCCCTGGGGCATCGTCCTGGTCACCGGCCCCACGGGCAGCGGCAAGACCAACACCCTCTACTCGGCCATCGCCAACCTTAACTCGCTGGAGAAGAACATCCTGACCGCCGAGGACCCAGTGGAGTTCTACTTCCAGGGCATCAACCAGGTCGCCATCAAGGAGGAGATCAAACTCGACTTCCCCACCGTCCTGCGGGCCTTCCTCCGCCAGGACCCCGACATCATGCTGGTGGGCGAGATGCGCGACAGCGAAACGGTGGACATCGCCATTAAGGCCGCCCTGACCGGCCACCTCGTCTTCTCCACCATCCACACCAACGACGCGGCCAGCACCATTATGCGCATGGTCAACATGGGGGTCGAGTCTTTCCTCATCGCCGATTCCCTCGTCCTGGTCGTGGCCCAACGCCTGGTGCGGCGCATCTGCAAAAAATGCGTCGAACCCCAAAAAGCTCCCGTCACGGCCCTGATCGAGCACGGCTTCCGGCCTGAAGAGGCCGAGAAGGTCCAGCTCTTCAGGGGCAAAGGCTGCAGTGCCTGCAACAATACCGGCTACAAGGGCCGCGTCGGGCTGTTCGAGGTCATGCAGATCACGCCCGAAATCCGCCAGCTCATCCTGCAGAAAGCTCAGTCGATAGAAATAAAACGCAAGTCCATGGAACAGGGCATGATCACCCTGCGCCGCAGCGGGTTGATCAAGGTCAAGAACGGGATCACCACGATCGACGAGGTGGTCCGTGATACGGTCAAAGATGAGATCTAGGAGCAGGAAATATGGAACTCAACATGCATGAACTTCTCAAGATCACGGTGGATTACGATGCCAGCGACCTGCACCTGACCACCCATGTTCCGCCCAAAATCCGGGTGAACGGCAGCCTGAAGTCGTTGGACTATGCCGAGCTGACCGCCTCCGACACCAAGACTCTCATCTACAGCATCCTGACCGAAAAACAGAAGAAGCAGTTTGAGGAGAAGTTCGAGCTCGATTTTTCCTTCGGCATCAAGGAGATGGGACGATTCCGGGCCAACATCTTCATGCAGAAGGGCGCCGTGGCGGGAGCCTTCCGGCGGTTTCTGCCCCAGATGTGGAGCTTCGCCCAGCTCGGCCTCCCGCCCCGGATCGCTCAGTTGTGCTATCTGCCCCGGGGGCTGGTCCTGGTCACCGGGCCCACCGGCTGCGGCAAGTCCACCACCCTGGCCTGCATGATCGAATACATCAACAGCGAGCGGGATGTTCACATTATTACCATCGAGGACCCCATCGAATATTTCTTCACCCCCCGCAAAGCCCTGGTCAATCAGCGGGAACTGTTCCAGGACACACTGTCCTACAACAACGCTCTGCGCTCCGTCCTGCGGGAGGACCCCGACGTGGTCTTTGTCGGCGAAATGCGCGACCTGGAGACGGTGGAGGCCACCCTGCGCGTAGCCGAGACCGGCCATCTGACCTTCTCCACTCTGCATACCAATTCCGCCGCGGAGACGATCACCCGCATCATCGACATCTTCCCGCCCCAGTATCAGACCCAAGCCCGGGTCATCCTGTCCATGACCCTGGAAGCCGTCCTGACCCAGGCCCTCCTGCCCCGGGCCGACGGCAAGGGCCGGGTGCTGGTTTTGGAAATCCTTATTCCCAACGTGGCCATTCGCAACCTCATCCGGGAGAACAAGATTCATCAGGTCTACTCGGCCATGCAGCTGGGGCAGGAGAAATTCGGCATGCAGACTTTTAACCAGTCCCTGGCCGACCTCTATTTCCGCAACCTCATCACCCTCGAAACGGCCATGGGCGTGACGTCTTTCCCGGAGGAGCTGACGGACATCATCCAGCGGCGGCAGGCCCTGCCGCGGAGCCAGGGGCGGAACGGGATGAAACGGTAAAGGAGCGACCATGGCTATCTATTCCTGGACGGGCAAGAATAAGTTCGGGGATGTGGTCCGGGGCGAACGGGTGGCTCGTTCCACCGATGAGTTGAACCTCATTCTGCAGCGGGAGCAAATCCAGGTGCAGAAGATCGTCCCCCTGCGGGCCGGATTGCGCATTCCCTTCCTTCAGCCGGAGAAGGTCCGGCTTAAAGACCTGGTTGTCTACAGCCGGCAGCTCAGCGTGCTGATCGACGCCGAGCTGCCCCTCATCCAGAGCCTGAACATCCTCATCGAGCAGACGAGGAGCCGCTACTTCAAGAAGGTCATCACCAGCATCCGGGAGGACGTCGAGGCCGGGGCCAGCCTGAACCAGGCCAAACGGAAGTTCCCCAAGGTCTTCGACGACCTGTACTGCAACCTCATCGGCTCGGGCGAGCAGAGCGGCTCGCTGGACATCATGCTCCGCCGCATCTCCGATTACATCGAGAAGATCCTCAAGCTCCGCTCCCAGGTCCGTCAGGCTATGATCTATCCTGTCGCCATTCTCAGCTTCTCCGTCCTGGTGATGATCTTCATGATGTGGAAGGTCATCCCCGTCTTCGCCTCGATATTCATTGAGCTGGGCGCCAAGCTCCCCCCCTTGACCCAGGTAACGGTCGGCCTCAGCAACTTCGTGGCCAACAACATCCTTCTCCTCTTTCTGGGGATCATCATCCTCATCCTGGGTTTGCGTTACTTCCGCCGCACCCAGGCCGGCCGGCGGTTGTTCGACAGGTCAATGCTGCGCATCCCGCTCTTCGGCAGCCTCTTGACCAAGGTGGCCATCTCCCGCCTGACCCGCACCTTGAGCACGCTGCTCAGCGGCGGCGTGGGCATGCTGGAGAGCTTGAAGATCACTTCCACGACCACCGGCAACGTCATCATCGAGGAGAGCGTGCTGGACGCCAGGCGCCAGGTGGGGGAGGGCCGCACTCTTTCGGATTCCTTCAAGGAGACGGGCCGCTTCCCCTTCCTGCTCACCCAGATGGTCAGCGTGGGAGAAGCCACCGGCACCCTGGACGCTATGCTGACCAAGCTGGCCGATTTCTATGACGATGAAGTCAACGCCACCGTAACGTCGCTGCTCGCCGTCCTGGAGCCCATCCTGCTCATCGCCGTGGGCGGCATGGTGGGGTTGATGATTGTGTCCATGTACTTGCCCATTTTCGACCTGATGCAAAAATTTTAAACAATGGCCGACGAAAAAAGCAAGCTGCTCCAGATGATCATCCTCCGGGGGGTCGCTCTGGCCTTCCTTATGGCGGCAGCCATCACCATCCAAGGCTCCACGACCTCGGTGCTGCCTTTGGCGGCCATCTATGCCCTGGTTTTGGCCTATATCCTGTTGAGCCTTGTTTTTCTGGCTCTCTATCTCTGGGCGCGGCCCTACACCTTCCAAGCGCACCTCCAGGTCTTCTTCGACCTGGTCCTGATCACCGTCCTGGTCTACGTCTCCGGCGGCATGAAGGGGTCGCTTCACATTCTGTATATTTTGATCATCCTTTCCTCCAGTTATCTTCTGACCCCCCGGGCGGCTTACTTTATGGCCGCCCTGTCGGCCATCCTCTTTGGCCTGCTCATCGAGGGCCTCTACTACCATATTCTTCCCTATTTCCTCCCGGAGCAAAGCGAGAAACTCACTTTCAGCTCGACTCTTTTCGCCCTTGTTGTTTCCTGGGTGCTGTTCTTCGCCGTGGCCTTTCTGCTGAACTCCTTTAACGCCCGGCTGTCCCGGATGGGCGACGAGCTGCTGCGGACACATAAAGAATTGGAAGTCAAGGAGAGCCAGGCTCTGGCCGGACGCATTTCGGCCCAAATCGCCCATGAGATCCGTAACCCCCTGACGGCCATCGCCGGAGCGGTCCAGGTTCTAGGCCGAGAGCCGGGCCTGGACCCCGAACGCCGGGAGTTGACGCGCATCATTCTCAAGGAGACCGACCGGGTGTCGCAGACATTGGAGCAGTTTATGGACCTGGTCAACCCCCACCAGGTAGAGTTCGAGACGGTCGACCTGGTGGTCATCCTCCAGGAAACGCTCTACATGCTCAGCCAGAGCGGCGAACTCAACGGACAAGTCAGGCTGGAAGGAAACTACGCCTCCCGGCCCGTCCCTTTCTACGGCAACGGCAATCAGTTCAAGCAGATTTTTTGGAACTTGATCAAGAACGCCGTCCAGGCCATGCCCGACGGAGGCCGTTTGCAGATGGATTTCGACCGGCCGGCCGATGACAGACTCCGCATTCGATTTTCCGATACGGGAGTGGGCATGAATGAGGAGGCGCGGCAGAAGCTGTTCGAGCCGTTCTTCTCCGGCTTCGAGAGCGGCCGCGGCCTGGGCATGGCCGTAGTGAGGCGGGTGGTGGACGATTATCAAGGACGGATCGAGGTGGACTCCGCCGCGGGTCAGGGAACGAAAATCGTCATCGACCTGCCCGTGGGGGCCGCGCCTTCCTCAAAGGCCCAGACAGGATAGAAAGACCATGGAGACCCTCCTGATCATCGACGACGAGAAAAGCATCCTGGACCTGCTCAGCGTTGTCTTCCGCAAGGACGGCTTTCAGGTCAAGACCTGCTCGGTGCCGGCCAAGGTGTTCGACGTCCTGCAGGCCGAAGCGTTCGACCTCCTGTTGTGCGACATCAAGATGCCCCCCCTGGACGGCATGGACATCTTGAAGTTCATGCACGCCGAAAAGCCCGAGGTGCCGGTCATCATGATGACCGCCT
>JBAVVA010000171.1:0-3751 GCA_049697055.1 Candidatus Aminicenantales bacterium | reverse complement strand
GCATTCTACAATTGCCGGGCGGGCTTGGCAATCGCCCGCTTATTTGGCGGGGAACTGCTGGCCGCAGTGGGGACAGGCTTTCCAGGAATTCTCAGCCGGCTTGCCGCAGGCCGGGCAGGCGGCTTCCAGCGGCTTTCCGCAGTGGGGGCAGAACTTGTAGCCCGGGGTCAGGGGTTGAGCGCAAGAGGGGCAGGCGCACCCCGGCTTGGTTTCCGGGGCGGGAAGTTTCCTTTCGGACCTGACGATGAGATAGATCAGCAGGCCGACCAAACTGCCGATGATGACCAGGAGCGCCCAGAGCACTCCGCTCATGCCGCGGTTCTCGGCGTCTCGATAGACCCACACGGCCAGGACGATCCATAAAATTGAAAGGGACAGGGTGAAGGGGAAGATTTGGAAAGAGTGGCGGAAGGGCCAGCCGAACGAGACCAGCCCGACCGAGGAAATAAGAATCACCAATAGGATGATGCCGATGACCTTCAAGGGTGTATCGGACATTGTTGACCTCCTTGAGTTTTTGCCTTTTTCAGGGGACACGGGGACGGCTTGTTCATATAGCGACTCCGTTCTCCGGCCGCCGGGCCAGGAGGAGCGGGGCCAAAAGAAGCGTCAACCCGTTCTGGACAATTAAGATCAGAGCTAAGGTCGCCTGGGGGGTCCACAGGCCGCGTTCGACCAAAGCCTGCAGACCGGAAAAGAGCAAGACCACGCTGATGAGGACGAGCGCTCCGAAAATCGGCCACAAAAAGCCGGGCAGCTTCGACTCCCCTGGCCGCGCCGAAACGGGTGCCGGCCGTTGAATCCGGTCGATTTCGGCGTAACACAGGCGGCGGACCTTCTGCTCCAGTCCGGGCGAAAGCGGAGGGGCGGACAGATGCGAGAGCCGAAGCCTTAGGCTTTTCCAGGCGGCCAGCTTGGCCCGGCACCCGGCACACTGAGCCAGGTGTCCAGCCAGGCCTTGATCATCGGCCGGCCCGAAGTCCTTATCCTCAGTTTCGATCAATAGACGCTCAACGTCCTGACAACGCATGGGTCTTTCCTTTTTCCGAGATTATAGGCTGTCAACTCCCGCTGCAGCCTCTTAGCGGCCCGATGGCCCAAAGATTTCACTGTTCCCATGGGGATACCGAGAATTTGGGAGATTTCCTCTTGTCGGAGGCCTTCGACTTCTTTGAGCAGGAATACCTGCCGCTGCCTGTGGGGCAGCCTGGACACGGCCTTTTGGATCAAGCGGGAGGTGTGCGCGTTCTCGGCCGCTTTTTCCGGACCCGGTTCCAAGGAGACTTCTTGGCTGACGGGATCCCAGGCCTCAACTTGAGAATCTGTCTGTTGGGGGTGGAATAGAGGCCTGGCCCGTTTCCTGCGCAGGTCGTCCTTAAACAGGTTGGAGACGATGGCGTAGAGCCAGGGTTTCAATTTTTCGGGGGTTGTCTGAATTTTGGAGAAGTGCCGGACGACGCGCAGCCATGTCTCCTGATAGAGGTCCTCCGCCTCTCTCCGGTCCTGGGTCAGGTGGTAGGCAAACTTGAAAACCATGTCCTTATATCGGTCATAGAGCGCGTCGAAAGAGGCTCGGCTGGGCGTTTTATCAAAGGCCTCCGGCCCGGCCGAACATAATGGTGAAGGACTCTCCACGTGACGACCTTTCAATGATTGGGACGAACGAGCTGATAAAAAGTTCTAGCGATTTTCAAAACTTTTGGCGGAAGGCGTTCCCCCGGGTTTTTCTTTAGAGGGTTTTGAGGTAAGCCAGGAGGCTGGCCGTGTCCTGGGCCGAAAGAGAGCGAAAAGCCGGCATGGCCAGATAGGGAGTTTGAAGCTGCTTGAGGATGTTTTCGACCGTGGCCGGCCGGCCGCTTTTAGGCAGCCTGTCTTTTCTCAGGATTCCTCGAAGGCCGGGGCCCGTCCGCCACTCCTCGCTGTCGGACGCATGGCAGCCGGCGCACAGGCTCTTGAAGAGACGCTCCCCGCTGGCCGCATCTTGCCTGATCCCGGATTGAAGAGGAGGAGACGAGGGGAGCGTTTGGAGAGAGGCCTGGCCTGTCCTCAGGAAATAGTATCCCGCCGAACTCAAAAAGATGACCAGGGCCAGGACCAGGACCGTAAGGCCCAAGGTCGGGACGATCTTCAGCAGCTGTCTGTAGAATTGGACGATGATCACCTTGAGGGAGAAAATCACCAAAAGCGCGAGAGAAAGATAGGAATGGAGGACGGCCCGGAGCGAGATCTCGTCGCCGGCCTTGACCCAATAGCGGATACAGATGACGCTGAGCGTCAGGAGCAGAAGCCCGAACACGATCCCCGCCCCTTTATGAATCCTACGGAGCCGGGCCGGGTTCTTTTTCTCATCGGCCCTTCCCATCATGGTCAGCATGGCCAGGGCGGCGGTCAGGCCGGCCACGAGGAAAAAGACGGCGATAATGGATTTTAGCAGGAACTGCGACATGGCTTTTTCCTCCTAGAGGTAGCGGTCGTGCCAGGATTGGAAGATGATGAGCGGCCAGAGGAGCTGGCGGTGGTTGTGCCGGCCGCGGAAATGCTCGTCCAGCACCCGGGCCACGAAGCGCGGCTCGAACAGGCCGTGTTTCCGCAGATTCTCCGGCGTGAGCGTCTCGAGCACGAAGTCCCGCAGCCCCTTCCGAATCCAGTCGCCCAGGGGAATGTCGAAGCCGATTTTCTTCTTGGCCAGGATCTCTTGGGGCAGCAGGCGCCGGAGCATCTTTCTTAGAATATATTTTGAGCGGAAGCCCTTGAGTTTGAGGGCGGGAGGGATGGTGGCGGCGAACTCGACGAAGGTATAGTCCAGGAAGGGCGCCCGGATCTCTAAAGAGTTGGCCATGCTCATGCGGTCCACTTTGACCAGCAGGTCGTCCTGGAGATAGAGCTTGAGGTCGAGGTAGCAGATACGGTCGAGCGTATCGTCGGCGGGAGCGGAGGACAGCCAATAGTCCACCGGCTCGAAAAGGCCCTCCTCGGCCAGAGCTGCGCGAAGGCCGGAGGAGAAGAGCTGTGATTTTTCCTCGGGCCCGTAAGCGCCCCACCACAAAATGTTGGCGACTTCGGGCCGATGCTCGACCCCCGAGATGAACTTCTTGGCCTTGAACTCGAAGCTCAGCCTTTTAGCCGAGGCGGGCAGGCGACGGACCACCGGCCGGACCAAGCCTTTCCGCAGAAAAGCCGGAACCCGGCGGTACAGACGGGCCAGCCGGTAGGCTTTGTGGGTGTCGTAGCCGGCGAAAAGCTCGTCGCCGCCGTCCCCGGCCAGGGCTACGGTGACATGGCGGCGGGCCAGTTTAGAGATGATGTAGGTGGGGATGCAGGAGGCGTCAGCCAGGGGTTCGTCCAGGCAGCCGGCCAGCACCGGCACCAGCTCCCTGACCTGGTCCGGCCCGACCACGAACTCGGTGTGCTCGGTCCGGAATCGCTCGGCCACGACCCGGGCCCAGGGCAGCTCGTTGAAAGTCTCCTCCTGGAACCCGATGGAAAAAGAGCGGACCGGGCCGTTCGACACTTCGGCCATCAGGGCGGTGACGGCGCTCGAGTCGATCCCGCCGCTGAGGAACACGCCCAGGGGCACGTCCGAGATGAGCCGTCGCCGGACCGCCCCCTTGAGCCGCTCGTAGATCTCCTCGGCCCAGGATTCTTCGGAGCGGCTCTCGGCGGGCGGGGCTTCGGCCGCGTAGCGGACGTCCCAGTAGCGCCGGGTTTCGACCCGGCCGTTCTGGACAATCATCATCTGGCCGGGCAGGAG
>JBAVVA010000170.1:0-3010 GCA_049697055.1 Candidatus Aminicenantales bacterium | reverse complement strand
TCGTCGGCGAAAAGCTCCAGGCAAACTGATGCTCCGGTCAGCTCGATATGAGCCCGGGTGGTGGTGAAATGGTAGTTGGTGATGATGGCGCCCCCCGGCTTGGAGAACACTTTGGACAGGAGGTGTTCCGCGGCCCGTCCCTGGTGGACGTTCATGACGTGCTGGTAGCCCATAACGTCCCTGACCGCGTCGGCGAACTCGTAAAAGGTCATGCTTCCGGCGTAGGCGTCGTCGGCGTTCATGAGCGCGGCGAATTGGTTGTCGCTCATGGCGTTGACGCCGCTGTCGGTCAGCATGTCCAGGAAGATATCCTTGGTCTTGAGCAGGAAGGTGTTGTAGCCCGCCTCCCCCATGGCCCGCAGCCGGTCCTCGGCCGGGCTGAGCGAAATTTTCTGGACCATCCTGGACTTGTGCATTTCTACGGGAATCTCTTGGCCGTTCCAAAGCTTGATAAGCATCCAGTTCCCCTTTCTTCTATGAATTTTAGAGGACCTTCTTCAAGGTCCTGATCAGCCGCTCGTTTTGCTCTCGGGTGCCGATTGTGATGCGCAGGGCGTTGGGAAAGCCGTACTCCTTGATCGTCCGGGTGATGACCCCCTTGCGCTGCAGAGCCTCGAAAACGACCTGGCTGTCCTTGGCGAAATCGACGAAGATGAAATTGGCAAAGGTGGGCAGGGTGAAAAGGCCCAGCCGGCCATAGGCGGCATAGAGGTATTTTTTGCCCGCCTCGTTGCAAGCCTTTCCCCGGCGGATATGCCGCACGTCGTCCATGGCCGCCATGCCCGCCACCTGGGACAGGCGGTTGACGTTGAAGGAAATGCGGAGCTTGGACAGGCTGGCGATGACTTCCGGCTGGGCCACCGCATAGCCCAGGCGGAGCCCGGCCAGGCCGTAGATCTTGGAGAAAGTGCGGAGGATGACGATATTCTTCTTTTCCCGGAAATACTTGAACGAGTCCGGGTAGGAGGGGTCTTCGATATACTCGTGGTAGGCCTCGTCCAGGATGACCAGGATATTGTCGGGCAGGCGCCGGAAGAAGACGTCCACCTCGGCCCGGGTGACCATAGTGCCCGTGGGGTTGTTGGGGTTGGCTATGTAGATCATCCGGGTATCGGGCTTGACCGCGGCCAGCATGCCCTCCAGGTCATGGGTAAAGTTTTTCATGGGTGCTTCGATGATCTCGGCGGCGGAGATGTGGACGGCGATCTTGAACCAGATGAAGGCGCTCGCACTTGCCACCCCGCTCGTCCCCGGGCCCAGATAGGCCAGGGTGAGCAGGGGCAGGATCTCCACCGAGCCGTTGCCCAGGAAGAGATTTTCCGGCTGCACGCCGTGCCGGGCGGCTAACTTTTCCTTGAGATAGTAGCAGTTATCGTCGGGATAATAGGACGAGTCCCGGAGGGCCTTTTTCATGGCTTCCAGGGCCAGGGGGGAAGTGCCCAGGGGGTTCTCGTTGGAGGCCAGCTTGATGATCTCGCCGCGCAGTTTCAGCTGGCGGGCCACTTCTTCAATGGGCCTGCCCGGCTTGTAGGGGTTGATCTTCTGCAGATAGTCTCTGGCTTTGATCACCGAGCCTCCTGGTCCATAGAAAGGGTATTCACCTGACGGTCAAGAAGGGATATTTTCGCCATATTCCCCGCAAAATGCAATCATTTTTTTGCATGAATTGTCGTATGAGAGATGCTTGCATTTTATTTATCTAATGTGAATTCCCAGGCGCACCAGGAGTCGGCGGGGTGGGGGCCGGGCGGGCAGTAAAGGCAGCGCGTCTCGAGGCGGGGGTCGATCGTTCGGGCGAAGCCGGCGTACTCAACCAGCCCCACCTCCCGGCAGGGAAAATCGGCCAGGCCCTGGCGGTGTCGCGCCTCCTGGACCCGGCAATTCTTCATGCGGAAGACGCAGCGCCGGTCGCTCACCTCGCTTACTTCCTGAACATTGACAAGGGCATAGAGCCGGAAACCGAGCGCGTGGACCAGGGCCGGGATTCCTCCTCCGGGTTCCAGCCCAAGCCGTTTCATTATTCTTTTAGCCTCGATGGCGGTGAAGCCCTCCCAGGCTTTCTTGTCGAGCGAGATAGCCGCCTCCAAGCCATAGGCCTCCTCGACCGCCCGGAACCACAGCCCGTCATGGGCCAGCCAATTGAGGGCCGCGTCGCGCAGCCACTCCCGCAGCTCTTCGGCGGTCAGATGTTCGATTGCATTCTCGCTCATTAGAGGGCATCTCCTTGTTTTTGATCTATCCATCAAAAAGAGGAGGGGTCCTGTCACGGCCGACATTTCCGGAGACACCAACCTTTGCTCCCCTTGTTTCCCCAAGGGGGGCTAGAGGGGAATAAAGAGAATAAAGAAAATTCATAGGTGTCTCGGATAAGTCAAAGCTGCGCGCAGGCGGCATTGCCGGAGACGCCTTCTATCTTTTTCCTGATTCATTAACCCCTCCTTCCCCCCTGGACAATCAGGGGGGAGCTTGTTGGCGTCTCCGGAGAGGCCGGCCCCCTCCGCCGCGCCACCCCTCCCTATGATTGGAAAGTGCGGAGATGCCTCCCGCTTATGGCCTCTCCTCAAGATCCCCGGCCGGTTCGTAGAAATCCCGCCCGGCATGAGTTTTCTTCCGGATCCGCCCCCAGCGCAGAAGCCCGTTCAGGGCCGCCTCCAGGGAGTTTCGGTTGAGATCCAGGGACCGTTTGATATCTTCCGCCGTCAGCGGGCGCCGGCGGAGCATATCCAGGACCCGCAGCGGCACCTGTCTCTGGCGCAGCCCGGACTTTCCGCCGCGGAAGGAGGCCACCACTTCGCAAGACGGGCCGAGCTGGCGGCAGATGGCGGCCATCTCGCTGGTGGAAAGCGGCTGGGCTTCCGGCTCGGCCGGCGGCCGAACGACGGTGTTGAGCTGGACCTTATCCGGCCGGATCCGGGCTACCGCCCTTTTCAGGGCGCGGATGTGCTCGGCCGAATCGTTCACGCCCTTGACCAGCATGATCTCCAGCCAGATCTGGCCTTTGTATTCCCTG
>JBAVVA010000169.1:0-2406 GCA_049697055.1 Candidatus Aminicenantales bacterium | reverse complement strand
CCCCTCCTCTTCTTGAATGCTAGATCACAAAATTGGAGATGCGTTCAGGCTTGACAGGCCGCCGGGATGGATTAAGATGGGCTCAGCGATGTTCGAGACGTTCAACCTCCAACCCTTTGAGGACGATATCCGGTCCAGCCTGGAACAGGCCGGCCGGGAAAAAATCATCCGCCGCCTCTGGAAAAAAGATTTCACTCTATGGAAGGAGGAAGACCGGGAAATTTCAAATCGGCTGGGCTGGCTGGACGCGCCCGAGCAGGCCGGCCCAAACCAGGCCGTTTGGGAAGAATTGGCCGACACGATCCGGCGACGGGGCATCACCGACGTGCTGCTGTTGGGCATGGGAGGCTCGAGCCTCGCCCCCGAGGTCTTCAGCCGGGTATTCGGCTCGGCCCCGGGATATCCTTCCCTATCTGTCCTGGACAGCACGGCGCCGGAGGCCGTCCGGCGTTTCCGGGATTCGCTCGCTCCAGATAGGACAATGTTCGTCGTCTCCTCCAAGTCCGGAACAACCATCGAAACCGTCTCTTTCTTCAGGTTCTTTTTCAGCTGGCTGGAGCAGGTCCTGGGCTCCGGCCGCGCCGGTCAACATTTCTTGGCCATAACCGACCCGGGCACTCCGCTCGAAGAAGTCGGCCGGCGGCTCGGTTTCCTGAAAGTTGTGCCGGGTGTTCCGACCATCGGGGGCCGATTTTCCGTTTTTTCCGCTTTCGGCCTTCTGCCCGCCGCCCTGATTGGGCTGGACATCAAAGACCTGGTGAACAGGGGCCGGGAAATGGCCCGCCTGTGCCGCACGGAAAACCCTCCCCAACAGAACCCCGGCTTGCTCCTGGGAACGCTCCTGGGCCGGTTGGCCGGCCGGGGCCTGGATAAGCTGACTTTTCTTCTGCCCTCGCCGCTGGAAAGCTTCGGCGGCTGGCTGGAGCAGCTCATCGCCGAAAGCACGGGCAAGGAAGGCCGGGGCATCTTGCCCGTGGCCGGCGAAGCTCCGGCCTCCGCCCAGGTCTACGGCCAGGACAGGTTCTTCGTAGCCTATCGCCTGAAAGGGGACGACTCGACCAGAGCGGTCATCGACAATGTGAAGCGGGTTGGAAGGCCGGGCCTGGTCATCGACCTCCACAGCTCGGCCGAGTTGGCCGGCCAATTCTATCTCTGGGAGATGGCCACCGCCGTGGCCGGCTGTTGGCTGCGGGTCAACCCTTTTGAACAGCCCAACGTCACCGCTGCTAAAAAGAATGCGGATAGGATGCTGAAGTTTTTCGGGGAGCATGGCCATTTTCCGCCGGAGACGCCGCTGTTCAGGGAGGAAGGCCTATCCTTGTTCGGCGATGCTCAGGGCTCATCTCCGGCAGAAGCAATCCGGCATTTTGTGGCCCAGGGCCGTCCCGGAGATTACATAGCCCTCTTGGCTTTTCTGACTCCCGAGCCGGCAACGGAAGCGGCTCTCAAAGAGATTGGCCGAACGCTCCGGGACAAGACCAGGCTGGCCGTTACCTTCGGGTTCGGCCCGCGATATCTCCATTCCATCGGCCAGTTTTATAAGGGCGACGCCGGCCGGGGCCTTTTCTTGCAGTTCAGTGCCCGGGACAGCCAAGACCTGAGCCTTCCGCGGGAGGCGGGCGCCGGCGCCCTCAGCCCCTATTCTTTCGGCCTGTTGAAAGATGCCCAGGCTGGGGGCGATTTCCAAGCGCTCCGGGAGGCCGGCCGGAAGGTCATCCGCATTCATCTCGACGGGACGCTGGCCGACGGACTGCGCCGCTTGGCCGAATGGCTGCGGGAATAAAAAAGGGCGCCCGCTGAGGGGCGCCCCGAAATCGATCTCTTAGTACAACCCGGCGAAAATAATGTCGGCGTGGAACAGGTCCTTGGTCAGGCTGCGCGTCTTTGGGTCGACCGAATTCTTGATTTTCAAGTAGAACCAGAAGGAATCAAACAAGCGGAGTTTCTTGATATAGTAAGCCGCGTAGTCGTTAAGGCTGTCCACGACGACCTTGCCGATAAAATTGCCCTTGTCGTCGGCTAAGGAGATGCGGGCCGCTTCTTTCTTGGCTCCGCCCTCGGTCACGGTCTGCTTCTCCAGTTTGCCGAAGACCTTGCCCTGGCCTTTGCCCTCCCAGGCCTCAGGCTTGTTCAGGGCCATGATCTTCAGGGCGGCGTATTTGTCTCGGTCCCGCTGGTTGAGGAAATCCGGCCACTGCTCCTGGCCGGATTGGGTGAAAAAGTTCGTAAGGCTGCCCCCCGGCTCTTTGACATCGACGCTGGCGGCCAGCAGAATGGACGGAATGTCCCGCTTAAACTCCCCCTTGATCCGGACAGTCTTTCCCTCCAGGTCAGCGGCAGATTGACCGGCCGGCAGGACGATATCGAAGCCCATGAACTCCGGCACATAAAGATAGGGGCCATAGG
>JBAVVA010000168.1:0-14489 GCA_049697055.1 Candidatus Aminicenantales bacterium | reverse complement strand
ATTAATGTATAAGGAAAAATTCTTAAAAGTGTCTCCGTGGTATTCGCTGCGCGCCATAATGCCGGAGACGCCAACGAATAGCTATAGCCATATTTATCCCCCCGGCCCCCTTGGCCAAACAAGGGGGGCAATGGTTGGTGTCTCCGGAAAGGTCGGCCGTGACAGGACCCCTCCTCTTTTTAATAGCTAGAACAGCAAAGAGAAGATGCTCCATTGTTTTCATATTTAAAAACCCGCCTGGAACAGGGCCACCGCCGTGGTTGTATTTCCCTTGCCCGACTCATCGTCACGGTTGAATTCAAGGTTGACCTGGAACTTGGTTTTGGGGGCAAAAAACCAGTTTAGGCCCAGCGTCCAGGTTTCGTCTCGGCCCGGGGCCTGGACGCTCTTCTTGTCCAGGGAATCGAAGCGGACAACCGCCTGGAGCTTGTCGGGGACGAAGCTATAGCCCAGGATGGCGTAACCGCCCCGGCTTGAAACAACCCCGTCTTTGGCCAGGATATATTCTCCCCTGAGAGTGAACCCGGCGGTGTTGAGGGCCATTTCCAGGCCGGCCCTATCCCGGCTGGCGGCGGCCTGGCCGGACTGCGCTGAATAATATCCTTTATAGACCGAGCCGCCCAGCTTGAGCGCCTGGAGGGGGGTCAGGACGAGCCGGCCGGCCAGGTCTTTCTGCGTATTGGTGTCGGCCTTATTGATGCCCGCGCCGTTGAAGAGCCCGGCGTAGAGGTCAAGGCCGCTTGTCTGGACTAAAACATAAGCGCCTATGTCGCGGCCCGAAGCGTTTATGTCGCGGCCGGGGCTCAGGGCCTGAACCGAGCGGGGCAAGTTGATCAGGTCATGGTCTGAGGCGGAAGTCAGGCTTTCCTGGCTGAAGGGGACCTTGAACTGGCCGAGCCGCAGCAGGCCTTCTTTAAAGAGGGAAAGGTCGATCATCATATCGAGCAGGGCCGGGCTCTTGGCTATATCCGCCTGGATCTTGTAATGGATGGACTTGGTGATCTGGCCGTCCAGGGTGAAACGGCCCCGGGGTATGGTCAAGGTGTCTGTGCTGCTCCCCTCATGGGAGTACTGCACCTGAGCAAACCCGCTGAGCTTCAAGGGGAGAGGGGCCTGGACCGAAGGCACGCTTTTATCCTCGGCCAGGGCCGGGGCCGCGGCCCACAGGGCCAGCCCCAGCAGGAGAACGGCCCCCCGGCCGGCAGGCTGTCTCTTTCTCTTACTCTTCATCATGGCTCCTTTCTTCGATGCCCGTCTTCTGTTGATATAATCAATTGAGCTACTCGACTATTAGTTCAAAAAAACTAACGCGGCCCGGGGCGGGAGCGGCGGCCTCCGGCGGCGGGCGCCCGGCGGGCCCGGCGGGCCACCTGGGCGAAAGTCGTCCTCTCCAGGATGCGGGCCACGGAGTCCCGCACATCCTTCCACAGCCAGCGCAGGCCGCAGGAGCCCTCCAGGGGGCAGACCTCATGGGCAGTCACCGAGACGCAGTCGATGGGCGCCAGGGGGCCGTCCATAACCCGGATGACCTCGGCCACCGTAATCTGGGAGGGCGGTTTGGCCAGCAAGTACCCGCCCTTCGGCCCCTTTCGGCTGCGGAGATAACCGGCCCGCTTCAGCAAGAGAAGGATCTGCGCCAGGAACCTCTCCGGGATGTGCTGGGCGGAGGAAATGTCGCGGATGTGCAGAGAGCGCTGGGGCCAATGGAGGGACAGCTCCAGCATGGCCCGGCTGGCATATTCGCCCTTGGTCGATAGCCTCATGGGGTCATCCTCTAATACTCGACAATATCAATTGACTAACTATCATACTGGTTTTTCTTTTGTCAAGCATTTTTTAGGGCGCACAGCCGGCGCCTGTCTTGGGAAAAAATACGTTGAATATGATATAAAATAGCCGACCCCATGAGGAAGCATCTCTTTTTAATTTATAAGGGATCATGCGGCCTGATGCTCGCTCCGGCCAATACCCAAGCCGTTTTTGCTATCTCGTTGGAGATACTTGCATACAATAAAGTCAACAAGTTTGAGTTCTCAGGGAAGGAGGACGTATGAGGACAGGTAAGCGTGTTTTCCTGAGCTTCCTATTGGCGGCACTCCTATCGGTTTATTTTGCGGCAGGGCTGTTTCCTGCCCAGAAACCCGCCAAGAAACTGACCTACGATCAAGTCTATCTGAACAAAGGGCCGCAGCTCTTGAAACCCATCCCACCCCTGCGAGGCTGGCTCGACGGCGAGCACTACCTCAGGCCCGGAACGGATGAAGCGACCAAAGCGACGGTCCTCTATAAAGTCAAGGCCGCGACGGGGGAGAAGCAGATCTTCCTGGACTACGGCCTCCTCAAGGGCAAGGTGCCGACCGGCTTTCCGGCCGCGGCCCACCTGGGCGAGACGGCGGACTGGAGCGGCCTGCTCTACAGCTACAAGGATGACCTCTATTTTCTTCAGCTCAAGGAAGGGCGGCTTGCCCAGCTCACCCATGACCCCGATCCGGAAATGAACCCTCGCTTATCCCCCGACGGCCGACGGGTGGCCTTCACCCGCAAGAACGACCTCTATACCGTCTCTAGGGCCGACGGAAAAGAAGTGCGGCTGACCTTCGACGGCTCCGACCTCATCATGAACGGATATGCCTCCTGGGTTTATTATGAAGAGATACTGGAACGCGAATCCCACTACGCCGCCTTCTGGTGGGCTCCGGACAGTCAAAAAATAGCGTTTATCCGTTTCGATGACGGGCCCGTCCCTGAATTTCCCATCACCGCTGCCGAGGGTCAGCACGGCCGGTTGGAACGGCAGCGCTACCCCAAGGCCGGCGACCCCAACCCCAAGGTCCGGCTGGGCATAGCCCCGGCGGCCGGGGGACAGGTGGTTTGGGCCGACTCCGACGAGAATGCCGACCACTACCTGGCCTGGCCCTTCTGGCTGCCCGACTCCTCGCGCCTGGCCGTCCAGTGGATGAACCGCGGCCAGGACAACCTCAAGATCTATCTGGTCGACCCGGCCACCGGAAAAAAGTCGGAGCTCTACGACGAGCGGCAGCCGGCTTGGGTGGAATTCTTCGAGGACCTCATTTTTCTCAAGGACGGGAGCGGCTTCCTGCTGCGGAGCGATAAGAGCGGCTGGAGCCACCTCTATCTCTACGGCCTGGACGGCCGGCTCATCAAACAGCTCACCTCGGGGAATTGGGCGGCCAGAGAAATCAACGCTGTGAACGAAAAAACAAAATGGGTCTATTTTACAGCCAAGAAGGATCCCACCACCGAAACCCACCTCTACCGTGTCCGGCTGGACGGTACCAAACTGGAGAAGCTGACCCGGGATCCCGGCACGCACCGGGTTCAAATATCGCCTGGGGGGAGCTTCTTCCTCGACACCTATTCGAGCCTGACCTCGCCCGCCCGGCTGGACCTTGACCGCGGCGACGGCAAACTCGTCCGAACGCTCTTCGAGACCCGGAGCGCGGAACTGGAAGAATACGCTCTGGGGCGGGCCGAGCTTTTCAGCATTCCCACTTCGGACGGCTGGTCCCTGCCCGCCGAATGGATCCTGCCGCCGGATTTCGACCCCTCCCGGAAATATCCCATCCTGTTCCTGATCTACGGAGGCCCCTCGATGCTGGCGCCGGGCTGGTGGAACGGCCGGGTAGCCAACGCCTTCCCCTCTCTGGTTTCTTTCTACCTGGCCCAGGAAGGGATCATCCCCATCATGGTCGACCATCGAGGCTCGGGTCACCACGGCAAGAAGGGGGTGGCCCTTATGCACCGTCATCTCGGCAAGTGGGAGATCAACGACTGGATCGAAGCGGTGAAATGGCTGCGAGCCAAGCCCTTCATTGACCCGGCCAAGGTCGGCATCAGCGGAGGCAGCTACGGCGGGTACTCCACCTGTCTGGCCTTGACCGCAGCCGCCGATTATTTCACCCACGGCTTCGCCCGGTCTTCGGTCATTGACTGGAGGCTGTACGATTCCGTATACACCGAGCGCTTCATGGACACGCCGGCGGAAAACAAGGAAGGCTATGAAGCCGGCTCGGTCCTGACCTACGCCCCCCAGCTCAAGGGCATCCTGTTCATCGAACACGGCGAGATCGACGACAATGTCCACCTCCAGAACAGCGTCCAGTTCATCGACCGTCTGATGGACCTGAACAAGGACTTCAGCTTCAGGCTCTACCCCAAGCAGCGGCACGGCTTCCTGGGCCCCAAGCGGGAATACTCCAACCGCCGTTATATCGATTTCTGGTTCAAACAATTCCTCGGCCGCTAAAGTTATTTATGAGACGGCGGGCTCGGATGTCGGCCAAGGGCAGGAAAGGCCGCCCCCCGGCGGCGGGCGCCGGGCCGGGGGGCTCTATGGTCAAAGCCAGGGCCTGCCCCGTCTGTCGGGCGGAGGACCTCGTCCCCTTCAAAAAAGCGACTTTCGACACAAGCTTGCTCAGGCCCGAACAGGTCAAAATCACGGACAGCGAATACGGCAAGATCTGGGACTTGAGCCGCTGCCGGACTTGCGGCCACATCTTCGCCGACCCTTGTCCAAATCCCCAGTCTATCGCCTCCCTATACTCTCAAGTGGAAGACCCTCAGTACGAGGAGGAAGCCGAGGGCCGGTCGAGAAACTTCCTCCGCCTCCTGGACCGGCTGGATAAGTTGGCGCCCGAGAAAGGGGTGCTGCTGGATGTCGGCGCCGCCACCGGCATCCTTCTCGACCTGGCCCGGCGGCGGGGTTGGAGGCCGGACGGCCTCGAAATCTCCGAATGGGCTGTCCGGGTCGCGCGCCGGAAATACGGCCTCCGTTTGCGTCAGGGCGATCTGCTGGAGCTTGACCTTCCGCGGGAGCATTATGCCGCTGTCAGCATGGTGGATATCATCGAGCACGTCCCTCAACCCCTGCCGGCAGCGGCCCGAGCTTGGGAAGTCTTAAAGCCCGGCGGCCTGCTCTGCTTAGTCACCCCCGATATCCACAGCCTGGCCGCTAAGGCAGCGGGGAGGCGGTGGTGGCATCTTCGGCCCGGCCATTTGGCCTATTTTTCCTGGCAGAGCTTGGCCGTCCTTCTGCGCCACACCGGATTTCGCATTGTAGAGCTCCGCAGATATGCCTGGACCTTCAGCGCTCATTACCTGCTCTCCCGGCGGCCGGTCTTCCATGGGCTGGCCGAGTCCGGCCTCACTTCTTTTTTAAAAGGAATTCCGATAAAATTGCCCCTGGGCGATTCCTTCGAAATTTACGCTGAAAAGGTCCGCAGGTCGTGAGTTCTTATTTCAAAGCAGTCCGGCCGGAACGCTGGCCCCGCAGCCTGGCCATTTTTCTGGGCCCGGCCGCCTATTTTTTCCTCAACCGGCAGGCCTTGGCCGGCCTGGACTGGATCCAGGCCGGCTGGCGGCTGGCCTTGGCCTTTGTTTTGACCTGGGGCATTTCCACGGCTAACTACGTCATCAACGAGATCGCCGATATGCCCTTCGACATCCATCACCCTTCCAAACGACACCGGCCTTTGATTCAGGGAGAGGTCAAAAAAGGGCCTTTAGCCGCCCTGGGCGCCGCCCTGGCCGTTGTGTGCCTGGCCGCCGCTTTCTTTCTCTTCTCCCGGGCCTACTTCTATTCCCTTCTGACGCTGCTGGCCGCCGGGTTCATCTACAACATCAAGCCCATCCGGACTAAGGACATCCCCTTTCTGGATTCCCTGTCCGAATCCATGAACAACCCCATCCGCTTTTTCATCGGCTGGTTCATCTTCGCTCCAGCGGGCCTTTTCCCGCCCATCAGCCTCCTGGTGTCCTGGTGGGCCTTCGGCAACCTGCTCATGGTCGCCAAAAGGCTGGCCGAGTTCCATTTCCTCAAGGACAAAGCCGGAATTTACCGCTCCTCCCACAAGGCCTACGGCCGGACCTCGCTCCTGCTGGGCATGGCCGCCAGCGCCGTCATCTTCTTCGCCGCCTACGTGTGGTTCGCTCTCGCTTTCCGGCTGCAGACTTTCCTTTATTATTGCCTGCCGCTCCTGGTTCTGGTCTCTATCATCTTCCGCAAGACCCTACGCGAGGAAGAGGCCTTGGAGGAGCCGGAAAAATTGCTCGGGACAAAAACTGTGGCCGCCATCATGATCTTCCTGCTTGTTCTTTTCTGCTTGTCTTTTTTCTTGGACAAGGTCGGGAAGTGACGAAACGTCCGGCTGCCCGCACAGAGAAGATACTGGCCGCCACCACTAACCCCGGCAAGCTCCGGGAAATCGCCCAGGCTTTGGAGGGTTTGTCCATTAAGCTCCTGACGCTCGACGACTTGGGGCTCAGCGTCCCGGCTCCCGAAAAGGGCTTGACCTTCCTGGACAACGCCCGGGAGAAGGCCCTGTTCTATTCCCGTCCGACAGGCCATCTCACCCTGGCCGAGGACTCAGGGCTGGAAGTTGAATATCTGGGCGGCGCGCCGGGAGTCTACTCCGCCCGTTTCTCCGGACCCGAGGCCGACGATGCGCGCAATATCGCCAAGCTCCTCAAGCTGATGGAGGGGATACCGGAGGAAAAAAGGCGGGCGCGATTCGTTTGCTGCCTGGTGCTCTGCCGAGAGGAAAAAAGCCTGACCGAGATCTCCGGAACGGCCGAAGGCCGTATCAGCACGGAGCCGCGGGGCAGAAACGGCTTTGGCTACGACCCAATTTTTTTCTTTCCACCCCTGGGCCGGACTTTCGCCGAATTGACCCCTGAGGAGAAAAACAGGGTCAGTCACCGGGGCCAGGCTCTGAGGCAGTTGCGTGGTTTCCTTTCCCGCGCCTTTCCAGACGGTTCAAGATGAAGGGCAAGGGGGAGGGCTCGCGCCCTCCTCCTTCACTTGGCCTGGACATCCGTTCCCACGGTGATCAGGTCCTTAAGACTGCCGAACATTTTTTCGCCGATGCCTTTGACTTTCATCAGCTCTTCAACCCTCTTGAACGGACCGTGTTCCTTACGGAAATCCAGGATCCGCTGCGCGATCTTGGGGCCGATGCGGGGCAGGGCCTGAAGCTCGTTCAAGCCCGCGGAGTTGATGTTCACTTTGGCCTTGCCGGCAGCGGATTGCTGTCCGGCCACAGCCTCGGCCAGGGGAACGAGAAGCAAAGAGATGAGCGCAGCCAGGGCGGCGCTCTGCCAAAGAAAGCGTTTCATGGAAAACCTCCTTCCGCCTGTAGAAATGCAAACACCGGGCCAAGAGGTGAAATCCGATATCCTCTTTGTTTTCTAGCGTTTCTGAGCAAACCCAGATAGCTTCCGTAACCGTCTGTTTACGATTCGGCTTTGCCATCGTCACCCTCGGTTGACAAGATGAGAGAAAGCATGCCGCGCTAGGCAGAGGAAATTGATTTTCGTCAGGTTTAAAAGAAAAAGTCAGGAGCGGGGATGGCTCTTGCGGTAGGTCTCCAGGAGCTGGCCCAGGTTGAGGTGGGTGTATTTTTGGGTGGTGGCCAGGCTCTCATGGCCTAATAATTCCTGAATGGCCCTCAAGTCCGCGCCCCGGCTGAGGAGATGGGAGGCAAAAGAGTGCCGGAGAGAATGGGGGCTGATCTTGCGGCGGACGGCCGTCCGGCGGATGTACTTGTCCACCGCTCTCTCCACCGAACGCGGGGTCAGGCGCGTTCCCAGCCGGCTCACAAAAACCGCTTTCTCGGCGGCCGGCCTGGGCCCCAGCTCAGACCGCCTCTTCAAATAAACACGCAGGCTTTCCGCGGCCATCCGGCCGAAGGGAACCAGCCTTTCCTTCTTGCCCTTTCCTCGGACCCGGACCAGCCTCTCGGACAGGCTGAGGTCCTCGAGGTTCAACCCGGTCAGCTCGCTCACCCGGATGCCCGAGGCGTAAAGAAGCTCGAGGAAGGCCCTGTCGCGGAGGCCGGAAACGCTATCCGTCCGGGGCAGGTCGAGCAGGGCGGCCGCTTCCCTTTCGGACAGAAAAGACGGCACGGGCCGGTCCTGTTTCGGGCTGGACAAGAGGCGAGCGGGATTGTCCTCCAGCCAGTTCCTCTTCAAGCCATACTGGAAAAAAGAACGGACGGCGGCCAGCTTGCGGGCGATGGTGGATTTTTTCTGTCTCCGCTCATGAAGACGGACCAGAAAGCTCCGCAGAACGACGTTATCCACGCCGCGCAGCCGGCATCCTTTCTCCTGAAGATAATCGGCCAGCTGGAGGAGGTCCCGGCGGTAAGCGGCGATGGTATGGGCCGAGGCGTTTTTTTCGTACCGCAGAAAATTCAGGAACTCATCAAGTTCTTTCTTCATTCCGGCCGCGGATCAGAGGAAGGAGAGCCGGTCTCGTCCGGGTTCGAAGAAGGGGCGGGGCTGCTCTCCGGCGCCTTCTCCTCGGCCGTGTAGTCACAAGCCTCATCCCAGCACCGCACCACGGGCGGTTTGTCTTTCCGCCGCTTGCGGAGAAGGAGCGGCTTTCCGCATTTGGGGCAGGCCTGGGCCACAGGCTCATCCCAGGTGGCAAACCGGCATTTAGGATAAAGGCTGCAGCCGAAGAAGAACCGGCCCCGCCGCGTCTTGCGCTGCAAAATGGTCCCGCCGCAGCCGGAGGGACAGGGAATCCCGGTGTCCGTCCTTTCTTTCTTCACGTAGTTGCAGCGCGGGTAATCCGAGCAGGCGACGAAGACCCCGTAGCGCCCCCGACGCTGGACCAGCTGAGAGCCGCACTGGGGGCATTTTTCTTCCAAGAGAACGGCTTCCTTCTTGACCATGCTCTGCTTGAACTGGCAGTCGGGGTAGCCGGAGCAGGCCTTGAACCTTCCGAAACGGCCGCTCTTAATGACCAGCGGCTTACCGCACTGCGGGCAGACCTCATCAACGGGGATGCCGGTCTTCTTGACTCCTTCCGTTTCCATGCCCTTCTGGAGGTCCTCCTCCAGGCGCTGGTAGTATCCGCGCAGCGAAGCCAGCCAGTCGTATTCCCCCTCGCTGATGCGGTCCAGCTCTTCCTCCATAAGGGCGGTGAACTTGAACTCCATCAGGTCCGGGAAGTGCTGGACCAGGAAGTCCGTCACAAACAGGCCCAGTTCGGTGGGGATGAATTTGCTCCCCTCCTTGATGACATAGACGCGGTTCTGGAGAGTGGCGATGATGGGCGCGTAAGTGCTGGGCCGGCCGATGCCTTTGGCCTCCAGCTCCTTGACCAGCGATCCTTCAGTGTAGCGGGGAGGGGGCTGGGTGAAATTCTGCTTGGGCTCCAGGCCGAGCAGGGTCAGGTTCTCGCCCGGCGAAGCCTTGGGCAAAGTCTTGGCCTCTTCATCTTCCGGCTCTTCCCCTTCTTCGCCGGCCATTCGCTCTTTTTTCCGCTCCAGGGCCAAGGCCAAGAAACCGGGATGGAGAATGACTTCGCCCTTGGCCGAGAATTGGCAGTTTGCGGCCCGGATATCGAACTCGGTTTCCTCCAACTGGGCCGAGCTCATTTGGCTGGCGATGAACCGGTTCCAGATGAGCCGGTAGAGGTTCCACTCTTCTTTCTTCAGGTAGGGCTTGAGCGCTTCGGGGGGAAGGTCGGGCGAGGTGGGACGAATGGCCTCATGGGCGTCCTGGGCCTGTTTTTTGCTCTTGAACAGGTGGGGTGTCGCGGGAAGGTAGGCCTCCGACCAGCGCGAGGAAATATACTGGCGGGCCCAGGCCACCGCTTCGTTGGAGAGACGCACGGAATCCGTGCGCATGTAAGTGATCAGCCCCACCTGCCCCCGCTCGCCGATCTCCAGCCCTTCATACAGGCGCTGGGCCAGGGACATGGTTTTTTTGACGGGGAACCTCAACATCCGGAAGCCGTCCTGCTGGAGCGTGCTGGTGATGTAGGGAGGGGGCGGGTCTTTCTTCTTCTTCCGGACCTCGACGCCGGACAGGACAAAGGGCGTCTGCTTGAGCCGGTCCACAAGCTGGAGGGCCGCTGGTCCATCCCCCAGGCGGGCCTTCTTGCCGTCGATCTTGACCAGGGCGGCCTTGAAATCCGGCGGGCTGGAGGCACGCAGGCTGGCGCTGATGGTCCAGTATTCCTCGGTGACAAAGGCTTTGATTTCCTTTTCGCGCTCGCAGATGAGCCGAAGGGCGACGGACTGGACCCGGCCGGCGCTCAGCCCCCGGCCGATTTTCTTCCACAGCAATGGGCTGATAAGATAGCCCACCAGCCGGTCCAGGATGCGCCGCGTCTGCTGGGCTTTGAACTTGTTGGCATCCAGCTCCAGCCAGTTTTGAAAGGCCTCCTGGACCGCCTTCTTGGTGATCTCGTGGAGAAGGACGCGGTGGACATTGCGGTTTGAGTCCTCCAGCAGCTCCTTGAGATGCCAACAGATGGCCTCGCCCTCCCGGTCGGGGTCGGCGGCCAGGAAAACTGTCTCGCATTCCTGAGCGGCTTTCTTGAGCGTGGCGACGATCTTGCGCCGCTCGGGGATGATGACGTACTTGGGGGCGAAATCATGCTCCAGGTCCACGCCCAAGGTGCTCTTGGGCAGGTCGCGGACATGGCCCATGGAGGCTTCCACCACAAAGTCAGGGCCAAGATAGCGATTGATGGTCTTGGCCTTGGCCGGGGATTCTACAATGACCAGGGAACGGGGCATCATAAGCTCCTTTGATAGAACTTTCCGGGCGATTGACGAACCAGGCCGCGGAGCTCCATGTCCAGAAGCACGGCCAGCAGGCTGGGCAGCGGAACGTCGGTGCGGACGGCAATCTCGTCGATATGGACAAGGCCGTCGGGGCGCAGACAGCCCAACACCCGGCTCTCCTCCCCTCCCCGGGGGGCCGGCCGGTCCGGCTCGGGCCGGCCGATCTCAAGGGCCCTGGCCCGCACCGCTTCCGGCAGCTCCTCGACCACATCCTGCCAGCAGGTGACGGCTTTGGCTCCGGCCTGAATTAGCCCGTTCGTCCCCCGGCTCAACTCCGAGGTGATATTGCCCGGCACGGCCAAGACCTCCCGGTTCTGCTCCAGGGCCAGGCGGGCGGTAATCAACGAGCCGCTATTCTGGGCCGCTTCTACAACAATCAGGGCCAGGCACAGCCCGCTGATCAGCCTGTTCCGTTGAGGGAAATGATGAGCCAACGGCCGGGCGCCCAGCGGAAATTCCGTGACCAGACAGCCTGAGCCGGCAATTTTTTTCGCCAGGCCGCGGTTAAGTCTGGGATAAACAATATCCAGGCCCGTGCCCAAAACTGCGATCGTCCTGCCCGACTCAAGGGCGCCCATATGGGCGCGGCTGTCGATGCCCTCGGCCAAGCCGCTGGCTACGGCCAGCCCCCGCCCGGCCAGCTCCCGGGCCAAGCTCTGGGCTGCCGCGCGGCCGTAAGGGGTCGGCCGCCGTGCTCCCACGATTCCCACCGCCGGCCCGCGCAGGACATCCGTTCGGCCGAAGCTGAAGAGAACGAAGGGCGGGTCGGGGATTTGTTTCAGCAGCCCGGGATAGGACTCGTCATCATAGACAATGACCCGGCCGCCCAGGCGGTCGAGCCTGGCCTCCTCCTCTTCGGCCCTTTCCTGAAACCATCCGGAGGAAAGACAGCCGATGATCTCATCATTGAGGCCCAACCCCCGGAGATCTTCCTGGGGAGCGTGAAAAATCTCAAGCGGGCTGGCAAAGCGAGCCAGAATTTTAGGAATGGACCTCGGGCATTCGGCCGTGGCCAAGCCCAAGGCGATCCAGTCGAGGCGTTTCTCGCTCATGATAATCCATCATATCCCGAAAAGAGAATGACGTCCAAAAGGGCACCTATTGTATCAGGAAAAATAAAAAACAACTCATTTCCCCAAAAGAATAGACCCCTGGGTAACGAAAGCCCCGGCCACGGCCGCGGTCTGGAGACAGGCCAGGGTGGCGGCCCACAAGGCCCGCAAGCCCAGCCGTGAGAGGTCCTTGATCCGCTCGGGGGCCAGGGCGCCCGTACCGCCCACGAATATGGCCAGAGAGGCGAAATGGGCGAACCCGCACAGGGCATAGGAAGCGATGATGGCCGAACGGGGATAGACCAGGGCCTTGGTCTTCATCAACTCGGCCAAATGCTGGTAGGAGACGACCTCGGTGGCCACCGTCCGTTCGCCCAGGAGCCGGGCCACGGCCGGGACGTCGGCCAGCGGCACGCCCAGCAAAAAGGTGAAAGGATAGAAGAAATAGCCCAGGAATGATTTGATCGACCATTCGAAATGCCAGCCGAGCCAGTGGTTGAGGTTGCCGCCCAGCCAGCCCAAGATCAGGTCGGCCAGGGCCAGCAGCCCCAGGAAGGCCAGCAGCAGGGCCACAATGCCGGCCAGCAGCTTCAGGCCGTCGTTGGCGCCGTTGATGATGGCCATGACTAAGTTATCCGAGCGTTCGTAGGCGGGCTTGATATGCAGGCCCAGGGTCTTGGGCTGGCCAACCTCGGGCATGACCAGCTTGGACATCAGGATCGAAGCCGGAGCGCACATGAACGAAGCGGAGAGCAGATGGCCGGCGATGGTGGGCAGGATGGCCCTGAGGAAAAAAACGTAGAGGGCTAGAACAGTGGAGGCGATGGTGGCCATTCCCGCGGTCAGGATGAGGCCGAGCTCCGAGGCGGTCATTTCCCGCAGGTGAGGCTGGACGACCAAGGCCGATTCCACGCCGACAAAAATATTAGCGGAGGTGCTGAGCGATTCGGCGCCGCTGATGCGCATAGTTTTGGTAAAAACCCAGGCAAAGAGACGGATGAAAAAGGGCATGACCCGCGCATAATAGAGGACGCTGATCAGCGCCGCAAAAAAGATGATGGTGGGCAGCGCCTGGGTGATGAGGATATTGCCCAGCGATGTCTCGCCCGCCTCGTTGACGGTGCCGGGAGGTAGAGCCAGACGGCCGAAGACAAACTTCGTGCCGGCCGTGGCGCTGTCCAGGAGGCGGACCACTACCCGGTTGAGGAAAAGAAAAACCTGGCTGCCCCAGGGGACAACAAAGATGAAAAAAGCAAACAGGAGCTGGAGGCCGATAGCCCACCACACGACCCGCCAGTTGACCACCCGCCGGCGGCTGGAGGTCAGCCAGGCGAACACGGGCAGGATGAAAACACCAAGGGCGCTGATCAGGTTATAGATGCTCATGGGCCGGTGAGCTCGACCAGCTTGAGGCGCGACTGACCGCCCCGCACAATCCGGATTGCGGAGGACGGCAGGCCGAAATGCTCGGCCAGGAGTTCGATGACCTCCCGGTTGGCCTTCCCCTTTTCCGGAGGGGACAGCACGGAAACGGTAAGGTCGCCGGACTCGGCGACCGAGACCTCGCGCTTCCCCGACCGGGGCCGGACCCGGACCTTGATGATCCGCCGGGACGAACCACTCATGGCCGTCACCAGCGCACCGTCTTATGAGTCTTGACTCTGAATGGCCAGGAACTTGTCAGACGCACAACTAGAACTTGTTCTTATGCCGCGCCAGAAACTCCTTGACCTGTTCGGCAGTGACGATGTAGCCGCCGAGGAGGAAGGATACGGACGGGTTGGCCGGGTCGTTGGACTTGAAGAGAAAATATTCATGCAGCACGCCGACGCGGTCGGGGAGAGTCAGCTTGACTTTAACCGCCTTCTCCTTCCCCCCGGCGAGCTTTAAGGGGAAATACAGGGGTTTCCCGCCGCTGGAAAAGGAGGCTGTTTTGGAATCGCATCCCACCGTCAGCTCCAGCTCGCCTTTGTTCCGGATGATGACCTCGGCTTCAAACGGCTCGTTCTGCAGGATGAGCCCCAAGTCGGCCGTCCAGGGCTGGAGTTCCAGTCTTGGCTGGGGAGGCGTTTCGACGTCGGCCGTGATCTTGAGCTGGACCCGCGGCCGGTCGGGGTCGTCCGAATCCAGGTAAACATATTTGGTCACCTGGCCGCCGTAGCCGGCCGAGGAGAAAGAGACTTTGACCCGGCCTTCCTTGCCCGGCTCCAGCTTCTTCTCGGAGACCAGGGCGGCCGTGCAGCCGCAAGATGTCTCGACGTTCCCAATATTCAGCACCGCCTCGCCGGCGTTCCTGAAGACAAACTCGTGATTCAGCGTCTCTCCCTGTTTGACCCGTCCAAATTCCCAGGTGTCGCGGTCAACGACGATCTTCGGCTTCTTGGCCGCGGGCAGGGCCGAGGCCAGGACCACAAGGCTGATAAGGCCGAATCCGAGAAGGAGAGGCTTGTTCCCTTTCCAGCTGTTCATAGGTTTCTCCGTTCTTTGCTTCATAACATATAACCGGAAGGCCCAAGAATTGCAAGCCAAGAGGAGCGGATGGCCAGATGGAAGGGCTCGGCGCCTGGCCGCGGTTTTTAACGCCGCGGAATCTCCGGGTTTCTCGGCGGTTGCGCAACTCGCTTCCTACGGAAGCTCAGACATGCTCACCTGCCGACAAGAATATGTCAGAAGCCGTCGAAACCCGTCGATGATCGGCTCCCTGCCGATCGTCAGGGGTTCCAAGGGGAGACGTCCCTTTGGTCGCAGGGCGCGGCTAGGGCCGCGCCCGAGAAAGGGAGGCAGGGAGCGCAGCTCCCGTTGGAAGGGGGAAACGCGAAGCGGGTTCCCCCTCCAA
>JBAVVA010000167.1:0-15116 GCA_049697055.1 Candidatus Aminicenantales bacterium | reverse complement strand
GGGTCGACCAGGCTCAAAAAAAAATCGTCGAGGAGGGGCTGAACTTCATCCTGAACCCTTATGACGAATTCGCCCTGGAGGAAGCCCTGCGGTTGCGAGAAGCCAAGGGCGGCAAGGTTACGGCTTTTTGCGTGGGGCCGGAGGAATGCCTGACAGTCTTACGCAAATGCTTGGCCATGGGCGTCGACGAGGCTGTACTTCTCAAGGACGCCTCTCCGGAGAACTACGACGGCCTGCGCACGGCCCGCATCCTGGCCAAAGCCCTTCAAACAAAGTACACGGGGGCGGACCTTCTTCTTTTCGGCAAGCAGGCCATGGGCGCGGATAATTCCCAGGTGCCGGCCATGACCGCCGAGTTGCTCGGCCTGCCCCAGGCCAACGTGGTGGTCAAGCTCCAGGTCGAAGAGAACCGGGGCACGGCCATCCGGGAGGTCGAGGGAGGCGAGGAAAAGGTGGAATTCAGCCTGCCGGCCGTGGTCAGCGCCCAGAAGGGTCTGAACGAGCCACGCTACGAAACCCTCAGGGGCATCATGGCCGCCAAGAAGGTCCACATCCCGGTCCTGCCGGTCGAAGAGCTGGGGCTGGGGGCCGGCGAGCTGGGGGTAGGCTTGGAGGTCACGGCCATGGACCTGCCGCCGGCCCGCAAGGCGGGCCGGGTCCTGGCTGGCACGGCCGAAGAAGCGGCCCGCGAGCTGGTCCATCTTCTCCGCAGCGAAGCCAAGGTGATCTAGTTGTGCGTCTCACAAATTTCTTGTCATCCGGAGTTGCACATGCCGACGCACAACTGCCGGGGGAGTTTGAGGGGGCTGAATATTTTGGCAATGAACTTAAAAGACGGCGCACTTGAGGAGCATGGCCATGATCCTGGTTTATATTGAAACTCGTAAAGGCAAGGTCAAGAAGTCGTCCCTGGAAGCCCTGTCTGAAGCGCGGCGCCAGGCCGACGGGCTCAAGACAGATGTGCAGGCCGTGCTGGCCGGCACGGGGCTGGAAGGAACAACCGCTGATCTTTTCGCCTGCGGGGCGGCCAAGGTCCACATCCTGGACAGCCCGGCGCTCGACGCGTACTCGGCCCAAGCCCAGGCTCATGCCCTGGAGGCCCTGGTCCGGGAGCATAAGCCCGCCGTCGTATTCTTCTCGGCCACTTCGCTGGGCAAGGATCTGGCTCCGCGGCTGGCCGCCCGGCTGGGCGTGAGCCTGGCTTCCGATTGTATCCGGCTGGCGGTCAAAGAGGGCCGTCTTGAATACACTCGGCCCATCTATGCCGGCAAAGCGCTCCTTTCCTTCAGGCTGAAATCCTCTCCCCAGCTGGCTTCGCTCCGGCCCAACATCTTCCCTTTGTTCGACTCGGGGAAGCAGAGCGGAGAGGTGGTCAAGAAACCGGTAGCCCTGGACCAGGACCTGATCAAGGGCAGGGTCGTGGAAGTTCTGAGCGAGAAGGCCGGCGCGCTGGACGTGACCGAAGCCGAGGTCATTTTCTCCGGCGGACGCGGCCTGAAGGGACCGGAAAACTTCGGCCTGCTGCGCGAGCTTTCCGAGGCGGTGCCCCGCTCAGCGGTAGGCGCTTCGCGCTCGGCGGTGGACTCTGGCTGGATCGACCACCACCATCAGGTCGGCCAGACGGGCAAGACGGTCTCGCCCAATATTTACTTCGCCTTTGGCATTTCGGGCGCCATCCAGCATCTGGCCGGCATGTCCTCCTCCAAGGTCATCGTGGCCGTGAACAAGGACCCCGAAGCCCCCATCTTCAAGGCGGCCGACTACGGTATCGTGGCCGACCTCTTCCAAGTCATTCCTCCGCTCAAAGAAGAACTGAAAAAACTGTTGGCGGAATAAACGCGTACGCGTCGGCCAGCGAAGAGTTCTGAGCCGCACCAGCACCTCGCGAATTTGGGGGCTATCACGGAAATGAAGTTGCAGCCGCTTTATCGGGAAATATTGACTTCGCAAAAGCCCCAGGGGTAGAATTCACTCAAACAGGGGAAAATTCTCGAGCATAGCGAAAAATGCTTTCGACGGCTCGAAAAATATTCGCTAGCGGCAAAAGGAGTCAAAATGTTGGAAGGAAAATTAAAGGGTGTGGTCTTTATTTTAGTCCTGCTCCTGGCCTTGCCCGCGGCTATTGCGGCGCGGCAGGATTTCCCGGAGCGCGCTCCGGGTGATATTGCGGCCAAGCTCTCGGTTGATCCCGCCTCCTACACGGGGGACTGTCCGGTGACGGTCACCTTCCAGGGAACCATCGCGGCCAAGAAAGCCTGTACAGTCCAGTACCGATTCCGCAGAAGCAATGGAGCTACGACGCCCGTCAAGGTCTTGAACTTTTTGGGTGCCGGATTTAAGACCGTCGGCGATACCTGGAAGCTGGATAAGAAGTACTCCGGCTGGGAGGCGATCGAGGTGACCGCTCCCGTCCAAATCCAGTCCAACCAGGCCAGTTTCACGGTCACCTGCGCGGCCAAACCGCATATCACCTCGGTGATGGATAAATACTTCGGCTATCCCGACCCCGAATTCGACGTTGTTGGGTCGAACTTCGGCGACACTCAGGGGATAAGGAAAGTGCGTGTGGATGGGGTTTTGGTGAGCTCCTATCCTTTCTGGCATGACACGGCTGTAGGCATCGAGCTGCCGGTTGCCTTTACCCCCTGGGAACATGTTTATGAGTTCTGCTTTGTGGCCGGTGCGAGCAACATCATTTCCAACGTCTATTCCCATAGATTTCTTTACCGCAGTGAAGCCATAATTCCGCATGAGGGCCCGGTCGGGACAGAAGTGAAGTTCCCCGTCTTTAGGCTTCCGGCTTCGCCCGGGGGGCTGGTGCTCAAGATCGATACGTACACGATGCCGATAACCTCTTGGAAAGGGGGCGGATTCGGAGAGATCAAAGCCAAGATCCCGGCCGGGGTGCCTCTTGGAGAGCACGACGTGTACCTCCGGAAGGGGAGCGACGTGGTTTCCAATAAACTCAAATTCAACGTCACCTGATTCATTACCCAAGAATTAAACGGGGACATAATACCAATTCGCCTTTTTTGCTTTAGAGGGGAATTGACATCCTTTTATTGCGGGGCTAGAATACAATCAAGTCAGAGGGGAAATAATCCTATGCGCAAACAACTGCGCGGAAATATCGGCATATTTTCCCTAGAGGAGGAGATGGCATGATCAGGAAAAGGTCAAGTCTATCGGCTTGGGCGTTTTTCTCAGTCCTGGTATTTTCAAGCGTGCTCTGGGCACAGGAAAAATTCAAGAAACCGAATGTATCTCAGAATCAGGCGGTCTTAACGATGCCGAACATCGCCGGAATAAAGGTTGAGCATATGGGCTACCCCACTCCTGAAGTCGGGATTTTGGGCACAAACTTCGGCGCGACCCAGGGGACGAAGCAAGTGCGCGCCGACGGGAACGTTGCGCACCTCATTAATGCATCGTGGGCTTGGGGGGACAAGCTAATATGGATAACATTTCCTTACATCCCCTGGGAGCATGTCTATCAATTCTGCATTGTCGATAATGGCAAGGTCATTTCTAATGTCTTCTCCTACAGATTTCTCTATCATTATGAAAAATTGAATCCGGATAAAGGCCCAGTGGGGACAGAAGTGAAGCTCACCGTCTTTATGCTGCCCAATTCGCCCGCCGGGCTCGCGCTCAAAATTGGGAACGCCAATATGTCAGTGACATCGTGGGTAGGGGGCGGTTATGGAAAGATTGTGGCCACGGTCCCGGCGGGAGTGTCCCCCGGGGAGTATGATGTGTATCTCCAGAAGGGGACCGATGTCGTTTCCAACAAGCTGAAATTCAAAGTCCAGTATCCGCCAATCCTGCTTCCGTAATGATCATAAAAAATAACGGGCACGTCATCCCGACGCCGGCCTCGGAATTGTGTGTTTGACATCCTCTTATGGTGGAGCTAGAATTTAACCAAAATAAAGTCAGGGGGAAATTAAACGTCTCATAAACAATTTTGCGGAATAGCCGGCATGTTTTCGCCTGGAAGGGAGAGGTCATGATTAAGATGAGGTCAGGAGCATTGGCTTGGGCTTTTTTCTTAGTGCTCGTATTACCTGGCGCGCTCTGGGCGCAGGAAAAACTCAAGAAACCGGCCGTATCCCAGAATCAGTCGATCTTGAAATGGCCGAATATTACTTCCATAGAACATCAGCACTTAGGAGACCCTTCCGGCGAGTTCATACTTAAGGGGACGAACTTCACACCTCAGGGTTCGAAGAAAGTGCGAGTCGACGGGGTCTTGGTCACTCATTATTATTTTCCCTGGGCGGATGGGAGTATAGACATCGGCTTGCCTGTTTCCTACATCCCCTGGGAGCATGTCTATCAATTCTGCATAGTCTCCGACGGCACAGTCGTTTCCAATGTCTATTCACAAAGATTTCTCTACTATTATGAAAAACTGATTCCAAACAAAGGTCCTATCGGGACAGAGGTGAGGATCGTTCCAATCTTCTGCCTCCCGGCTTCGCCCGGTGAGCTGGTGATTAAGATTGGAACCTATACGATGTCCATAACCTCCTGGAAAGCGGGCCAATGGGGAGAGATCAAAGCCAAGGTCCCGGCCGGGGTGCCCCCTGGGGAGTATGACGTATATCTCCAGAAGGGGAGCGACATGGTTTCCGATAAGGTCAAATTTAGAGTCTATTTGGATATAATTCCAGCTCCAAAACCTATCATAAAAAAATAACGGGCGCGTCATTCTGACGAGAATTCTTAAAACTATTTTCTCGCGGAAGAAAGCAAGATAGATTTAGTCTAAATATTAGATATTCAAATATGAGGAGATCATATCCATGAGAAAGTCTGTTCTGTTCGTCCTGTTGATCTTAGCCCTGGTCTTTGGCCTGAGCGCGCAGGCGCCTCAGCAGACCCAGGCCTCCAAGCCCGAGGATATCCTTAAGAATCTGGTCCTGGTTGAGAAAGCGGCGCCGCCCCAGGAAAATATGAAACCCGGGTTTGAATCCATCACGGCCAAGGACTCCAAGGTATTGCTGACTTATTTATCCTCCGACCTGTTGGAAGGCCGTGAAACGGCGACCCGCGGCTACGAGCTGGCCGCCGAGTACGCCGCTTCCCTGTTCGCCCTATGGAAGTTGAAGCCCGCGGGCGATGCGCCCGTTATCGAACGCCGGCCGACGTCGTTCGCCGATGCCGGCGCTCCCCCGCAACTTGAAAAACGCTTCACCCAGGAATTTATCCTGAAAGAGATTCTGGAGTCTTTGACCCAGATCGCCCTGGAAGTCAGGCTGGGCAGTCTGGTCAAATCTCGAACGTTTCAGTCGGGCATCGATTTCCAGAGCCGGGCTTCGGAGGCCGTATCGCTCAGCGCTCCGGTGGTCTTCGGCGGATACGGGATCACTGAAAAGGGAATCGGCTGGGACGAATTCAAGAACGTCGAGGTTAAAGGGAAGATCGTCCTTATTCTCAGCGAGGCGCCCGGCAAAGACGACCCCAAGTCGCCCTTTTGGCAGAACAAGGAGCTGAAAGAGAAATACTTCCCCGCTGCACCCATGGTGGCCATAACCCGCGGGGGCGGCTCGGCCAAAGTTAGGGAGATTTCCAAGCTCCAGCCGGCGGCCATCCTCCAGGTTCAGAACACTGGCCAAGACGTCGACCTGTTTAAGAACTTGGCCGGACCGGCCCGCCTGTCCGACGACCGGCCTTTCCCTCCCGAACGCCGACGGCTGACGCTTCCGGGCGTTGCCGCTCGTATGCCCTGGGAGAGCACTCCGGTCATCACCATCACCCGGGAGATGGCCGACGCCCTCTTGGAGGCCTCGGGCCAGAAAATCGATGACCTCAAAAAAAAGATCGAATCCACGGCCAAGCCCGCCTCCCTGGAGATCCCCGGCACACGGTTGACCTTATCCACCACCCTCAAGACAGCCCTGGTCCGCGGCCAGAATGTCCTGGGCTATGTGGAGGGCTCGGACCCGGTTCTCAAGAATGAAGTCGTCGTGGTGGGCGCCCATCTCGACCACCTGGGCCGCCGTGGCGATTATATCTTCAACGGAGCCGATGACAACGGCTCAGGCTCGGTCGGGATCCTGAACCTGGCCCGGGCTTTCGCCCTCAACCCGGCCAAGCCCAAGCGCTCCGTCCTCTTCTGCCTGTGGACGGGCGAAGAGGAGGGGCTGTTGGGTTCCCGCTTCTATGTCCTGAACCCGGCCTTCCCCCTGGATAAGACCGTGGCTTATTTGAACCTGGACATGATCAGCCGGCCCTATGACGAGAAGACTCTCACTCGGATGGGCAGATGGATGGGCCTGCCAGCTGTCCAGGAACTTACCAAGAAGATCAAGCCGGCGAATTTCCTCCCCATCTCCTTCACCTCCGGCGCTGGACTGGCCGAGGCCCTGCGGGCCGCCGACCAGTCGGTGGGCCTGGATATTTTCCTCCGCGAGTCAAGCCCTTCCCCGGACCGCGATTCGGGGGGAAGCGATCACTCTTCTTTCGGCGCGGCGAAAATCCCCTGGCTGTTCGCCATCGCGGCCATGACCGAGGACTACCACCAGACGAGCGACAGCGTGGAGAAGACAAGCCCTGAGCTGATGGAAAAGATCTCCCGTTTGATTTACCTGACGGTCTTCACCCTGGCCGACAGGTAATCGCCTCCATTCAAATACTGTCATACTTGGACATGATCCGAATAATCGCTTAGCGCATTCGGTTTGTGTCCACCAGAACACGGATCTATTTAGCCTTGCTTGGCCCTGTATTGACTTTATGTTTCCTCCCGCCTAGAATCAAATCACAGTAAGAGGGGAGGCTGTAATTCCTTTAACGAGCACGGCAAAATCAGATGACAGGCAATCCATTTAAAGGAGGAATCATGATTAGGGGAAAATCAAGGATTTTGGCCTATTCGCTTTTGGCTTTCCTGGCTGGGTTTACCGCCTTTGCCGCGCAGGATAAGCCAAAGAACTTCAAACCCTCCGATTACAAAGGATTCTTAAAGAAAGCGAACATCACCAGTGTGAGTCATTTTATTTCTGGTGTAGATCCTCTCCCGGACATGGTCCTGCTAGGGACGAACTTTGGCGCAACGCAAGGCACGAAATGCGTGCGCGTCGACGGAACGCTGGCGAGTAAATGTTTTTGGTGGCATGATACCAGCGTCACCTTTAACCCACCCTCTCCCCTCATCTATTGGGACCATGTCTATCAATTTGCCCTGGTCGACGGCCCCATTGTCCTGTCCAATATCTTTTCCAAGAGAATTCCCTGGGATTTTGATCATATGACCCCCAAAGAAGGGCAGGCCGGAACGGAAGTGTCAATATATGTCTATCACCTTCCTGATTCGCCCGGAGGCCTGGTTCTCAAGATCGGGACATTTGATTTTCCCGTTGTTGCCTGGACGCTCCATGACAGTACATGGTATTGTCTCGGAATCATCAAGGCCAAGGTCCCCGCGGGCGTTCCTGTGGGCCCGCAGAACGTATACCTGCAGAAGGGGGGCGAGGTTGCATCGGAAGTGTACCAATTCAAGGTCCTTCTTCCCTATACACCTCCTTCGGGGAAGATAATAAAATAATATCAAAGCGGGAATCCCCTCGAGCAAGGTTTCCTGGCTGTATCCTTTGGCGGCCAGCACCGAGGACTGCCACCAAACGGGCGGCAGCCTAAAGATCCGGACTTATCTTGACTGGGTGTCTCCTTGGGCCTAGAATCAAATCACAGTGAGAGGGGAGCCTGTTGCGCCTTTGACGCGCGCGACGGAATCAGATGACAGGCAACCCATTTAAAGGAGGCATCATGTTTAGGGGAAAATCAAGGATTTTGGCCTATGCGCTTTTGGCTTTCCTAGTTGGCCTCACCGCCTTCGCCGCTCAGGATAAGCCAAAGAACTTAAAACCCTCCGATTACCAAGGGATCTTAAAGAAAGCCAACATCACCGAAGTGCATCACATTTTCCACGGATATCCTCCGCCGGAAATATACCTGGTGGGGAGCAACTTCGGTGAGACGCAGGGCACGAAAAAAGTGCGCATCGATTCAACGCTGACGACTTCCTACTATTTTTGGAATGACAAAGGCGTCAACTTCCCCCTACCCTTCCCGATCGTCTATTAGGACCATGTCTATCAATTCGCTATTGTCGACGGCTCGAATGTTGTATCCAACGTTTTTTCCAAAAGGATTCCTTGGGATTTTGTTAGCATGACTCCCAATAAAGGCCCGGCCGGAAGGGAAGTGTCGATAGATGTCTATCGACTCCCTGCTTCGCCCGGAGGACTTGTTCTCAAGATCGGGACAATTGATTTTCCCGTCATCGCCTGGACGCCCCCTACCAGTGGAGATATAGGAACCATCAAGGCCAAGGTCCCCGCGGGAGTCGATTGGGGTCTGCGGAATGTGTATCTGCAGAAGGGGGGTGAGGTCGCCTCAGAAGTGTATGCCTTCAGGGTCATCCTTCCCACTGTGCCTCCGCCGAAGGTAATAATAAAAAAGCCATAAGGCAGGAGTTCCCCTCAGTACGGCCCTGAATCTGTTTTAAGGAGCTCCAGCAGCAGCCTGTTCGTCTCCGAGCGCTGTTCGCCGATCGAGGTGCAATAGATGGCCGGGCTGTCCACCACCGGGCATTTGTTCTCGCAGATGCCGCAGCCGATGCACAGCTCATAATCCACCACCGGCGCTTTCTGGGTCGCGACAGTTCCGTCCGGCAGCCGCAGCTGGGTCTCCACCAGCTTGATGGCCTTGGGCGAGGTGGGGCAGTGCTCCTCGCAGACGATGCAGGGCTTGCCCAGGGCGTAGGGCAGGCAGTGGTTCTTGTTGACCCAGGCCGTGCCGATCTTGACCTTGATTTTGTCCTCGATGCGCAACTCCTGGATAGCGCCCGAAGGGCAGACCTGGGAGCAGAGCGAGCAGTAGTACTCGCAGTATCCCAGGCGGGGCACGAGCTTGGGCGTCCACAGCCCCTCCGGTCCGGCTTCAGCCAGCACCGGCTGCAGGCCGCCCGTCGGGCAGGCCTTCATACATTCCCCGCATTTGACGCATTTGGACAGAAATTGCGGCTCGGGGCGCGCTCCCGGAGGCCGGATGAGCGAAGCGCATGGGCGTTTTCCGGCGGGCGTCAACCGGAAGAAGGGCGCCACCAGGAGCGCGGCGATGGGCGTCCAGATGAGCCTGCGGCGCTCGAGGCTCACCCGCGGCTCCCGGCGCGGCGCTCTCTTCCAAGCCGGAAAGCCGATAGCCGCCGTAGGGCAGACCGCCCCGCAGGTGAAGCAGTAAACGCATTCGTGGCCCTTCCATTCCTCGTCCGGGAAGGGAGAAGCCTGAGTCTGGCATTGCAGGTTGCACAGGCCGCAGTCGATGCACTTCTGGGTGTTGATCTTGAGCTTGAAGACATTCCCCAACGACAACAGGCCCAGCAGGGCGCCGGCCGGGCAGAGCACTCGGCACCAGAACCGCTCCCGGACCAAGTTGAGAAGTGCCGCGGCCAGGAAAACGAGGCCGATGAAGAAGCCCTGCTGGAAAGTGGAGTTGAGAGACAGGCTCTCGAAGAACTGGCCGATTGTCCCGCCCAGCCCCGTGAGCTTGAGCTTGTAGAGCAGGCCGATGAGGGCCGAGGCCGCCCCGGCCAGGACCGGGAAGATGCTGACGGCAAAGGAACGGTAGAGGAAGGACAGCGGGTCCACATAGCCGGCCAGGTCAAGCCCCAGCATGGCGGCGGCCAGGATGAAGATGAGGATGTAGTATTTTAACTTCAGGGGGCCGGCCGAGGCTATTTTCGGCCGGTGCAGCTTGGCCTTTTTAAATATAAAGGAGAAGAACTGGTGCACTCCGCCCAGGGGACAGACCCAGCCGCAGGCGACCCGGCCCAGCAGGACGGTCAGGGCGACGGTGATGCCGGCCAGGGCAAAAGAAGCGAAGAAGATCCGCCCGGCGATCGAGGTCACCAGGCCCAGCAGCGGGTCGAAATGGAAATACCGCTCCACGGGGCTGATATAATCCTGGCCGGCGAACCGGGTCTTGCTGAAGAGATAAACGAACAGGCCGAAAAAGAAGATCTGGCTGAGGATACGCACAGCCTGCAGGAGCCGATATTTCTTAGACCGTTCTTTTTTCAATTTTCAGCTTCTCCAGGTCGAGCCGGCCCGCTTTCCGGTCGGCGGCCAGCTTGATGAAGGGCAGCTCCTCGGGCTTGATGCCGAAGAGCGTCGCCCCGGCCGCTTCCACGGCCACATAATCCACCCCCGCCACGACTGTCTTCTGCAGCTTGGTATCCGAAAGCCGCCCGCCCTGGGGGCCGTTGCGCACCAGCATGCGATAGGCGTCGAGCACGGTAAGCGTCGGCTTGAAAAAGCGGGCCAGGTCCACTTCGGCCTGGTCCAGCTTCTGATGGAGCTGGTTGCGCGCCCCGCCGACGGCGCCCAGCCAGTTCTTCATGCCCAGCGTCACCCGGGCCAGGCTGTGATGCTTGGCGATGGGCACGTTGATGATCTTGTCCGCTTCGGAAACGTCGAGATAGACTTCCCAGTCCTTGAGCCATTCGCCGCCCAGGGCCATCTTCTTCATGCGGAAGGGGCTGGGCAGCAGCACCTTGGCCCCGGCCTCTTTGGCCGCGGCCTGGATGCCGGAGCGGAGGAAGGTCCGGTTGGCCTGGTTGGTGGAGTTGTCGGTGACGATGACTTCCTTGGCCCCGGCGGCCAGGCAGAGCTCGACCAGGGTTTTGACCACCTCGGGGTTGGTGCAGGCGGCCAGCTCCGGGGTTCTGTCCCAGCCGATGTTGGGCTTGATGCAGACGATGTCGCCCCGTCCCACGAAGCGCTTCATGCCGCCCAGAAGGTCCACTGCCGCGCGGGTGATGGCCGCCGGCGAGTCACCCTCGACCCAGGCCAAGTCGGGCGGCTGGGTCGCTTGGCCGAAGAGGCTTTGCTTTGTGCCCAGGTTCAAGACCAGGCTGCCGATGGCCACATCTCTTATGAATTCTCGTCGTTTCATCGCTCTTTTCCTAGGATGCATCTCCTCTTATTTCCAGGCTTTCAATAAGAGGAGGGGTCCTGTCACAGCTCCTCCCCATCCGTGCTCGCAAGGCTGCGCGCGGGTGGGGAGCCCCTCCGCCGTGCCACCCCTCCCCATGATTTGCTGGAAGGGAGATGCATCCAATTCTTATTTTCATGTGCTTTTTCCCAGTGACTTCATGTAGGCCATGATCCCCTGATAGATCCCCTCGGCGACCCGCTGACGATAAGTCTCATCCTTGAGCCGGGCCGCCTCCTGGGCGTTGGACAGGTGCGAGATTTCAACCAGGACCGAGGGCATTTCGCCGCCGATGAGCACCCAGAAGGGACCGCCCTTGGCGCCCAGGCCCTGAATGTCGCCGTAGAAGCGGGAAAGGTACTGGGCCAGGTTCCGCTGGACCTTCTCGGCCAGGTCGCGCGATTCAGGAATCTTGTTGTTCTGCATGATCTTGAGCAGGATATCCTTCATCTTGCTGATGGACTTGTTCGTGGCGGCGTTCTCCCGGACAGCGATCTGTTCCACGGCCGGGTCTGTGCTGAGGTTGAGATAGAAAGTCTCGATCCCCGTCCGCTTGGGGTTGAGGCTGGAGTTGGCATGGACCGAGATGAACAGGTCGGCCTGATTCTGATTGGCGGTGACCGTCCGGTTCTCCAGGGGGATGAAGATGTCCGTCTCCCGGGTGAGGAGGACTTGGAGGTCCTTGACCGCGCTGAGCAGCTTCTGCAGCCTGAGGCACACGTCGAGGACCAGGTCTTTCTCCTGCTCGCCGTTGCGGCCTAGGCAGCCCGGGTCGGTGCCGCCGTGGCCAGGGTCGATCACAATCGTGCGGGCTTTAAGCCCAAGTTGCCGGACGAGCGTGTAACCTGATTCCGTGGGCTGGGCCGGCTGGGGCTTGGCCTCAGGCCCCGCTTTGGTCTCCGGCCCGGTCTTGCCGGCCGTTCCGGCTGTCGTCTCCGGAGGCGGGAGGCCTTTCTGGGACGCCGGGGCCGGCACTCCGGGATAGATGTCCATGACGATGCGGAAGGGGTCGGGCAGGTAATAGACGCGGTAGGATTTTATCTTGGCGAAGTCCAGGTCCACGGCCAAGCGGACGATGCCGCGGTCCCGCTGGGCGATGCGGATGTGGCTCAGGTAATCGGTTCCGGCGGAATAGGATTGACCGTGGAGGATGGGGTTGAGCTTGGCCGCAAGGATGTCCACGAACAGCCGGTCGGGCGCGTGGAGCTCGCCGTAGGTGTATTCCCGCAGCTCCCCCAGGTCCAGCACGATGCGGGTGAAGTTGGGGTGGGTGTAGTAGCGGAGGTTATACACCTCGACCAGCGGGCTGGCTGCAGCGGGGAGAGACGGCGGCGCGGCGGTTAGGAGGAAGGCTAGAAGGCCGGCTGCTGCCGAAAGCCGGGCGTCTGTTTTGCCAAATCTCTTAACGCGCCGGAAGCCTCTCATTTTCCGTGATGTGCCCAGATCGTTAGGGGGTGGCGCGGCGGAGGGGCCGGCCTTTCCGGAGACGCCATCGAGCTCCCCCCTGATTGTCCAGGGGGGAAGGAGGGGGTTAATAAATTTAAAAAAATATAAAAGGCGTCTCCGGCAAAACCGCCGGACGCGCAGCAAGCAATACGGAGACACTCTTAAGAATTTTGCTTTAGTAATTAATCCCCCCTTCCCCCCTTGGGGAATCAAGGTGGGGGGCTGGTAAGTGTCTCTGTTAAAGGTCGGCCGGGGATAATGAGAACAGGAACGAAAGTTAGCCAAATATTAATCCCCCTTCCCCCTTGGACAATCAAGGGGGCAAAAAAGGTCGGCCGCGACAGGACCCCACACGTTTCTGTTTTCATCACGGAAATTGAGATGCTTACTCACGCGCCGAACTTTTTGAGCCGGCCGGCGTGGGCCAGCATGAGCGGCATGGCCTGCAGAGCGGGGAAGCGGCCCAGGAGCCCCTGGCCGCATTCGCGTTCGGTGAAAACCGTCACCCGGTCGGGCAGGGCGGATTTGGCCGCCAGGAGGAATGGGTTGGGATGCCAGGAGTGAGATTTGAGGAGGGCGGGTGTCGAATGGTCGGAAGTGACGACCAGCACATCGGGCTTGAGGGCAATGAGCCGGGGCAGGAAGCGGTCGATCTCCTCGATGGCCCGGACCTTGGCCTCGAAGGCGCCGTCCTCACCGGCCGAGTCCGTCTTTTTATAGTGCACGTAGAAAAAATCGTAATCCTTGTAGGAGCGCTCCACTGCGGCCATGAGGTCCTCGGTCTCGGCTCCGGCCTGGAGGACCTCCATGCCCACCAGCTTGGCCAGGCCGCGGTACATGGGGTAATTGGCCGCCGCTGCTGCTTTGAGCTTGTAAAGCTCGGCCAAGGTCGGGATGGAGGGCAACTTGGAAAAACCGCGCAGCAGGATCGTGTTGGCCACGGGCTCGTCCTTGAGGAGATCGGTCACGGCCTGGATGTAGCCGTTGACCAGGGAAGCGGTGCCGGCCGCCTCCCCCCCGGCTCCGACCGGCGAGGCGGGCGCCGGCATCAGGTGGTCCTTCTGCGGGTCGGCGTCGCTGAGCGCGTCGGACAGGCCTTCGGCCGTGGCCTTGAATACGAAGCGGTGCTCCTTGCCCGGGGTGAGATGGAAGAGGCAGCCGTCCTTCTCCTTGAGCGCCTCGTTGATCTTGGCGCACAGCCGTTCGGTCTCGGCGGTGGGGAGGCGGCCGGCCCGGCGGTCGGTGATCAAGCCTTCCTTGAGGGTGGCGAAGTTGCCGCGGGCCACAAGATCGTTGGCCCCCACTTCGACGTCCGAACCGAGCGCCTCCAGGATGCCCCGGCCGAGCCGGTAGCGGAGCGGGTCGTAGCCGAAGAGGGCCAGGTGAGCCGGCCCGGAGCCGGGAGTGATGCCGGGAGAAACCGGGTCGCTGAGGCCGCAAACGCCGGCCACGGCCAGATGGTCGAGGTTGGGCTTCTGTGCCGTTTCCAGCTCGGTGCGGCCCCAGTGCGGCAGCCCGCCCATTCCGTCCACGACGAGGAGCACGATTTTCGATTCGTTGGCCACGGACAATTCCCGGGCCAGTTCTTCCCAATTCATGATGATTCTTCCGGCGGATTTACTATAAGGGAACGAGGATATTTAGTCAACGAAGGTCGTCATCGTTTTAATATCTTCAAAAGTTTTGCCGTTGTATAACAGGGAACATTTAACGAGGATAGATGCCGATCATTGGACCACAGGGGGAGGCGCAACGCTCTGGCCAGGGCTAAGGGATGAGCGTCTTCAGGATCACGTTTCCGAAGGTTCGCCAGCGCCGCGGGATATTGCCGGGAATATCGGGAGAAATCGTGGATGGTCAAAGGCAATAATTTCCAGGCCATTTGGAGCAATTTCTGGGGCAACCCGTATTTTTCGGCCATTAGAGGGAGGTACTCCGCTACTTCAAGTGCGTTGAATTCCGCCATGTGGAGTTGAAGATGGTGCTCGACGACGACTTGCTGCGCGGTCTTTCCTACTAGCACCGAAAGGATAACGTTAGCGTCTGCGACGACCGCGTCTATAAGCAAGGAAATCATGATGGATGTCTTTTTCCGAAATATCCGTCGATTCAAGCAGCTTGGAAAAGTGGGCGCCTAAAGCCCTGATGATCTCTTTTCTCCAATCGTCCGGCAAACGGTCGGGATCATCCAGCGGTATATAAACCCCTGATATTTTTCCATGCTTGGTCACCAGAAAAGGTTCCGGGCTGCTCAAGTATTCGCCGCTTTTTTCCCGGATCTCTCGAATGCCCGCCATTTTCATGGAAATCACCTCTTTTGTTCATTATACCCCTGATAGATATTGTGTCAACAAATATGTACACAATATTGTATCTAGGCCGGATAATGGAAAATTGTGGGTCAGGCTTATTTCTACGAGATTATTGCCCAAATCATTCCGTTGAAATACTTGAGGCCGCTTATTTTATCATGGGATAATTGACATATAAATAAGGCATATTATAATATGCCTCATAAGTATGTTATATGAGGCATCAAATGAGGACCACAGTTGTATTGAATGAGGAGCTTCTCGAGGAGGCGAAAAAGGTGTCCAGGATAAAAACTAATAAGGAGGCGATAGAAACTGCGCTCAAGGACTTCGTGAGTCGGAAAAAAGCCGAAAGGC
>JBAVVA010000166.1:0-2414 GCA_049697055.1 Candidatus Aminicenantales bacterium | reverse complement strand
CGCCTGGGCCGGCCTGGTCCTGGCGCCCGCTCCGGGTTGCGTCTTTGCTTTCCAGGTCAGGGTTGAAAAAGAGGATTGGACGCCCAAGGTCGAAAAAGAGAAAAAAACCGCTGAAGGCATTGACCTGTTCTATCTCGTCTCGGAGGTGGGGCCCCATTCCCCGGATGGACAGTATGCCCGAGTCTCCTTCGACATGAGCCTGCCCTTCGGCCTGGCTGAAGATACCCCCATCCTGATCAAGCCGGCCCGCTCCGGAGACACCCTGACCCTGGAATGGTCGCGGCTCGATGAACGGATGGCCGTCGGCCGGCTGAAGGGCCCGCCAAACATCAAGCTTGACCTGGTCCATTATTTTCCCTGGGAGACGAAGGGCCGCTTTCGCGCCACCGCCGAGGGCCGGATCCTGGGCGAGGTGCGGGAACCCAAGCCTTTCACCTATTTGTTGTGGACCGACCCGCTGGGGACAGCCTCTCCGGGCCGGACGGACCAGGAAGCGCAACTCAGCTTTTCCTTGAAAAAAGAGCGGGAGCTCTATTTCGCCGTGGGCGTCGGTGAGGAAGCCAAACAGCTGGCCAACCGCCTTTCCCGCTATCAGAATCGGAATACGATCGCCTCTTTTCTCCAAGACGAGAAGGACCGCTATCTGAGCAAGAGGGTCAAACTGACGGGGCGGGACGAGGGGCTGGCCGAGGCGATCACCAACAACATCTTCTGGATGATTCTCTACCAGCCCGACCATCATCGTTTGTACACGCCGGCCGGCCGCAAATGGATCTTCCCCAAAGCGGACGGTTCGCCCGACGACTGGACGATCTTCGAATGGGATTCCTTTTTCAACGCCCTGGAAGCGTCCATCGAAAGCGAAAAACACGCCAAAGACATTGTCCGGGCCGTGCTCGATACCCAGTACCCCAACGGCAACATCCCCAACTGGCGAGGCCGTTTCGGCGGCACGCCGGACCGTTCCCAGCCTCCGGTGGGCTCCTACACCGTCCTGAAGCTCTTCCAGAAGTTCGGCGATGTGGATTTTCTGAAGTCCAGCTACCCGCCCCTAAAAAAATGGCATTCATTCTGGAAAAGCCGTCGGCCAAACGGCCAGGCCCGCCGGGACGGAAACGGCGACGGCCTGCTCGAATGGGGAAGCGACCGCGAATTGTTGGGGGAGGACGTCCCCTCCTGGGAAAAGGAGGCCACGGGCAAGCAGCGGGCCATGTGGGAATCCGGCCAGGATGACCTGCCCAATTGGGATGAGGCCGGCTTTAACGAAGCGGCCGGAACTCTGACTATGAACTGTGTGGACCTCAACAGCCTCTACGCCCTGGACGCCTGGTGTCTGGCCCAGATGGCCAACATCCTCAACCTGCGCCTGGAAAATGAGCAGTACCAGAGCGAGTATGAGCAGATGAAGTCTCTCATCAACCGCTTCCTGTGGAGCGACCGGGACAAATTCTATCTGGACCGCCACTGGGACGGCAGGTTTTCCTCGCGCAAGGCCGCTTCGAATTTCTATCCGCTCCTGGCCGGCATCCCCGACGACCGCCGGGCCCTGCAGATGCAGAAGCACATCCTCAACTCTCAGGAGTTCTGGGGGGACTACATCCTGCCCACCATCTCCCGCGACGACCCGGCCTTCACGGATCAGCAGTACTGGCGCGGCACGATCTGGCCGCCGACCAACTATCTCGTTTACCAGGGCCTGAAGGCTTACGGGTTCGATACGGTCGGCTCGGAGTATGCCCTCAAGAGCGCCTCCCTTTTTATGCGCAGCTGGCGCAGTTTTCAGCTGTGCCCGGAAAACTTTGATTCCCGGACGGGCGAAGCGGGAGGCCAGAGATACCAGAGTTGGGGACCGTTGTTTGCCTTGATCGCCCTGGAAGATTATCTGGATTTCACACCCTGGGACGGTTTCCGCTTCGGGATGATCAGGCCGGAGCGGAATGGCCGTCTTTCACGGCTGGCCATTCAAGGACGTCACTACGACATCATCATCGAACCCAAAAAAATCCGCCTGGAGGAAGAGGGGCGGGTCATCATCAACTTGAACGGCGGGGCCGTGGTCCGGCACTTCCTCTACTCGGAGAGCGAGGTGTCTTTCGATATCACCAGCCTGGAGCCCAGGGAGGTCGAAATCCGTTTCCTGAAAAATGGGAAATACCAGTTCCTGCTGGACAGCCAGGAAAAGAAAGTTTTCCGGGGAAGGTCGTTCAAATTCCGGGCCCCGGAGGGGAAACACAATATCCTCCTCCTGCTTCTGGAGCAGAAGGACTGATGAGAGTGCTCTTCTCCTTAGCCTATCAGCTCCACTTCTTCTTATTCAAATAGGCTCTCTTGAGTGTGTCGCCCCGCAGGCCCTGACGCAGCGCCTCCAGGGCCAGAATCTCCTCGGGCGGCACGTTGCCCAGGTTGACGTTGGG
>JBAVVA010000165.1:0-1549 GCA_049697055.1 Candidatus Aminicenantales bacterium | reverse complement strand
GCTTTGTCCTGCTTCTCCATCATGATGAAGACTTGGGCCGCGGATTGGCGGACATAAGCATCCTCGGGGCTCAACTTAAGGGCCGACTCCATGGCTGCCGTTGCGCTGTCCATATTCTGCTTCCTTTGCACCCAGAAACGGGCGTAGGTCATTAGAGCGGAGGCATTCGGCTTGGGAGTTTTAATGAACTCCGGCCCAAAAACTTCAAGGGCTTTATCCGTCTTGCCGGCCTGCAGATAAAAACCGGCGGCGGATTGCCGGAAATAGGCATTGTCCGGCTGGAGGAGAATGGCCGTCTGCATCATTTTTTCGGCGCTGTCAAGGTTCTTTTTCTGCCCCATCCAGAAGGAGGCATAGGAGGACAAGGAGTTGGCCAGGCTCGTCACCCGCCCATCCATGAACTCCGGCCCGTAGGCCGCTTCGGCCTGAGAGAGATCTCCCTTGAGCTGGTGGAGGCGGGCGCGGTAGTTGGCGATCGATGCGTAATCCATGCCGCCCATGCCCTCGGCCATCTCGATCCCACGGTCGATATTCTCTTTGTTATTCAGGCTTCGAGAGACGTAATAGAGCCTGAAATAAGGATCGTCGGGATATTTTGCCACGGCCTCTTCGAGGAACCGGAAAGCTTCCTCTTTGTACGGGCCCGGAGCATAGGCATAAAAGGAGCTGAGGCTCATGTATGCCGATTTCAGGATTTTGCTGGCGGGATATTTCTTTATGAAGGTCTTCAAGGGCTCCGGACTGCGTTGAGATCCCCGGGCATACAGGGCCGATTGGCCAAGGGAAAACTCGGCCAGCTCGGTGCAGGAAACCTGATTCTTGCCGTACTCCGTCGTTCCCATCCTGCCATCGGGATCGATGGCCACGATCTGCTTGTAGAGCGCGTTGGCCTTCTCCATGTTGGCCGGATCACGCTCACTGTATTTCTTGGCAAGCTTGGCAAGAAGAGGGACATCCTTGGGATTTTTGGCGGCCTGCTCGGTAAGAACCTTGAAGGTGTCCACCCCCTGAAGGACTTTCTGGACCTTATCGTGGAATTTATCGGGCGGGGCGCTGTAGCCGCGGATCCAGTCGATCTCCTTTCCGGTCCCGTCTAAAAAAAGCAGGAATGGGGTTCCGGAGACATTGAATCTTTTAAAAACCGCGTCTCCGGTTTTGTCTCCTCGAGGCGCCCGGTAGAGGATAAAATTCTCTTCAAGGAATTTGCCGTATTTCGAGTTATCGTAATACTGCTGACCCAGCAGTACACAGCTCCCTCAGCCGCTCGAGGCGAAGAAATCCAGCAATAGCAGCTTCCCCTGGGCCTTCGCCTTGGCCAGGGCGTCGTCGACCGAGCTCGTGAGCCAAGTCTGGGCCGGGAGAAGGGCGGCAAAGAGAAGAAGCACGAATCCAAATACAAAAGCTTTTTTCATGAAACCCTCCTCTATATTACTGAAGATAGCCTGCTTATTCCTTTCTTTCAAATTAAGTCAAAGACAAGGGAAAGTCAATACCGCAGGCGAGGTTAAACGTTTTTTACCTTTTTCATGAGGCCCTGAAGGATATCCTG
>JBAVVA010000164.1:0-1706 GCA_049697055.1 Candidatus Aminicenantales bacterium | reverse complement strand
GGCGTGGAAAGGGTCGTGGCCGTGGGCGACCTGCACGGAGACTATGCCAATTTCGTCGCCATCCTTGAAGGAACAAAGATTGTTGACGGAGAACTTCACTGGGCCGCCGGCCGGACCCATCTGGTCCAAACCGGCGATATCCTGGACCGGGGGACCGAAGCCCGGCAAATCTTCGACCTTTTAATAAACCTGGAAAAAGAGGCTGAAGCGGCCGGAGGCCATGTCCATTGCTTGACCGGCAATCACGAGGAAATCAACATGATGGGCATCGCCTTTGATTATCCCGAGTATGTGACCGTGAAACAATTCCTATCCTTTCTGCCTGAGGATTATAAACGCCAGAGAGAAAACAAGTTCCGGCAAAGATGGCTGGTCCAGAATCCGTCGGTCGGCCATGACAGCTCTCCTCCGCCCGATGCTGTCCGTGCCTTCTGGGCAGAAGTGCTCCACTCCGACAAGGACGCCCAGGCCCTCTATTTTGATTTTTTCCGTCAACACTACGGTCAATGGATCGCCCAACACAACGCCGTGATCAAGATCAACGAGACGGTTTTCGTTCACGGCGGCATCAGCGAAAAGTACTCGCTCCTGCCCCTGGCCGAAATCAACGATATGCTGCGATCCGACCTGCAAAATATACTGGCCGGCAGGGAATTTACGCGAAAAATCATTTTTTTCCCCGACAGCCCGCTTTGGTACCGCGAGCTGGCTCAGCCTCAGCAGAATGAGGCCATCTTTGAGGACGAAGTGGACCTTATCCTGGCCAACCTCAAAGCCCGGCATCTGGTCATCGGCCATACTTTCATGACCTCCCCTTCGGCCAAGGCCATGAAGCACGTTGGGGGGAAAGTGTGGGTCATCGATACGGGCATCTCTGCCGTCTACGGCGGCCACCTGAGCGCCTTGATCATCGAAGGGGACAACTTCCGAACCTGGGGGGTGAACGATGGACAAAATTAGATACGTCGGGCCGGCCGTCCTGTTGTCGGCCGGAATCTGCTTGAGTCTGGCTTGCCGGCCACGGACCATGCCCCTCCCGCCCACTTCCAGCGATCTTTTGGAACGGTTCCTGCAGAGGGCGCCTGTAACGGCTGCGGACAAGGGCCTCGAGCTGGGCCGCTCCGGCGCCTGGCTAGTGACGCTCAATGACGGAAAGAAAGAGCAGAGGGCTTTATTCAAATCCGTCCGGAGGCCGAGGCCGACGCTGATGCCCGACAGCTACACCTATGAGCTGGCGGCCTATGAGCTGGACAAACTCCTCGGCTTGGAACTAGTACCGATAACTGTGGAAAGGCAGATCGACGGCCGGAGCGGCTCCCTGCAGTTATTTCTGGAAGGCGTTGAGACAGAAAAGTCCAGGCTGCGGAAAAACCTTCAACCCCTGGATTTGCAGGCTTACCAGGACCAGCTCGAAGATATTACTCTGCTGGAGAACTTGACCTGTACCCCCCGTCAGGACCTGGGAGACATTCTGATCCAGCCGGATACCTGGAGGGTATGGCGGGTGGACTTCGCGGAAGCCTTCATGCCGGCCACGGAGCTCCAGCCGGAACGTCTCATCCGGCGCGCCTCACGAAAGTTCGTCAATGCGCTGCGCAACTTGGACAAAGCGCTGGCCAGGCGGAGGCTGGCCCGCTATCTCAATGCCTCCGAAATGGAGGCCTTGTTCAAACGCCTGCAGCTCATTCTCGACGAGATTGACCGGC
>JBAVVA010000163.1:0-2048 GCA_049697055.1 Candidatus Aminicenantales bacterium | reverse complement strand
ATCAAGGATTCCAGCGGCAACCTGTCCGCCGTGGGCGAAGTCGTGCCCCGCGTGCCGGGCTCATTCAGTTTTTTGCTGGGCACGGGCAGCCTCGTCCTGCCGGCCCTGCTCATGGGCGCCTCGGGCGCCATCCTGGCCATGGCCAACGCGGCGCCGGCTCTGTGCATCCAGCTCTACCGCCTGTATCAGGAAGGAATGCTGGAAGAGGCCCGCCGGCTCCAGCTTGACCTTGTCCCGCTCAACAGGGCGGTCGTGTGGGCCTACGGCATCGCCGGGCTCAAGCAGGCCATGGACCTCCTGGGATTTTACGGCGGCCCGGTGCGGAAGCCCCTCCTCCCCCTTTCCGACAAAGGCCGGGCTGAGATTGAAGCGATTCTTAAAAGCCTGGGATTATTGAAATGATCCTGGCCGGCCAAGCCTGGCCGGCTTCAGGAACTGGGAAAAACGACCGTGCACCCCGATTCGACTGCTCTCTCCCCGTGTTGCCAGGACCTTCGGCTCCGGAAAGGCAACCTGAAGCCCAGGAAGCTGTCCTGTTACCGCTGCTCCCTTCCGGTCCTGACGGGGTTGGCAGGCCGCTCCTCGCCCAGGGCCCTGTCCTTCAACGCTTCCCGTCCCGGCACGAACCGGAAAAAGCGCAGCCTCGGCAGGGGATTCGACCCCACTATAGCGGGTTGTGGGCTACAGGGCACCGCTAGCTCCCCGTCTAGCACGGTCGCCTTTATTATACCCTATCCCTGCGATGACCGCTCATCAAATAAAAAGAGACGTTTTCGAAATCGCGGAGGACGCTCTAGAACCGGTAGCCCAGGGCGCCCCTTAAGTAGAATCCGTCCCACAGGCCGGCCTCTCCGTTAACGGCCAGCCCTTTGTAGATTTCCACGTCCAAACCTACGGCCAATTGGAAGACGACAAAGACATCCAGCAGGTCAAAGTCGTTCTCCTCGGCCAGCTCTTTCAAGGTCATCTCATCGCCGTCGGAGAGGGACTCCTGGAGGCCGAGAGCCTTGTAGGTGCCGATGTACTCGTAGTTCACCACTCCCTGGAAAGGGGTTATACCCAGCCCGACGATGAAGTAGGGCGACAGACGGCTGAGCGGAGAAATGTCCCAGCGGAAATTGATCAAGGTCGAGGCCAGGTCGAGGGTGAGCTGGCCGCTGGCCTCGGCCTCGGCTGAAGTGCCGTTGGTGAAGGACTGATTGACCTTTCCCGAGAGGGCCAGTCGGATTGTCGTCTGATCAAAAGAAAGGCCGAGGCTGAACGAGCCGGGCCAGCCGTGGGAGTAGTATCGGATCTCCAGGCCGTAATTGGAGCCCCCGGAATCAAAGGACAGCTCCTGTTGGGAGCCGGCTTCGATGAGAGCATAATGGCTGGAGCGGACCTCTTGACTGACCTTGTGCAAGATCTCATGGCCGATCTTGTCGGCCAGCAAGCCTTCCACGATCTTGACCACGGGATCGAGAGTCCAGCCGGAAAGGTGAAACTGGACCTGCACATTCCCGCCTTTGCGGATTTCCGGGGCGGTGACTGAGGCGGGCTGGAGCGTGGTCAGGGGAGGCGGCGGAGAAGCTGGGGCCGGGGCCGGAGTCTGAGAAGCCGGCTGAGTTTGCGTTCGCGGCTCCACCTTGACCGACGGCTCGGCTTTGGCCGGAGCCGGCCCGGCCGGAGTGGCGGCTTTGTCCGTCAGGGGCGCGGTCACTTCCTCCGGCGGGGGAGGCGATCCTTTAAAGAAATCGTTTCTGACCCTCTCGAAGAATTGAACGAAGCTGATGGGATAGGCGGGCACAGAGACATTGCGTCGCGGGTCAACTTCCAGGACCATCTTGGCCCACTTCTCGGCGGCGGCCAGATCCTTAAGGTAAAAATAAGATTGAGTCAGCCCCAAGTAGGCCCGCGCATAATCCAGGCGTTCCTTGGCCGCCTGGGAAGCAAAAAAATATCGCTCCACAGCATTGCGGTAATTTTTGTTCTGGAAAAGCCGGTCGGCCTGAGCTATGGACTCCTGGTAGGGGGTTATCCCCTGCCCGGCCGCAGGTTTCAGCCCCCCC
>JBAVVA010000162.1:0-5065 GCA_049697055.1 Candidatus Aminicenantales bacterium | reverse complement strand
TCCAGCCTAGCCGTGACGGCCACGTCCTGGCGCGAGTCTTCACGCCGGAGCTCGAGCTGGCCGGGCTCTTCGGCGATATCGACCGCCTGAGAGAGCTTGATGAGCGTTCCCTCCGGAGTCCGCAAAGGCAGTTCGCGCAAGCTCGCCAATCGGTCGAGGCGCGACGGATCGACCTTAACCCTGACGTCAACCACCCGGTCGCCCTCTAGGACCGATGAAGCCGTCTGACCCAGCATGGCTGTATGGGCGGCCCGGGCGATGTCGTCGGCCGTCAAGCCGAACCGCTGCGCGTCGAGCGACCGCACGCGGAGGCTGATGGTTGGCCCGGTGTAGACCAACCCGTTAAACGTATCCACGACGCCCTTGATCTTTTTTATCCGGGCCTCGACCTCGGGAGCCTTTTTCTCGAGCCAGGCCTGATTGGTTGAAAACAGCTTTACTTCGATGGGCTGGGGGGCCCACATTAAGTCGCCGATCAAATCTCCCAGGATCCCGGGGAATTCCCAATTCACGCTGGGCAGTTCGGCGTTAAAGCGTCGCCTCAATTCGGAGATAACCTCCGCGGTTTTCCGATGGCGATCGCTTTTCAGCTTAACCAGAAAATCGCCCGTATTCGGCTCGGCGATGGACAGGGCCAGCCTGGCGCCGGTGCGGCGTGAATAGCTGGCCAGCTCCGGAACCGTTCGCAGGATCTTCTCCGCCTGGAGCAACTGGCGGTGGGTCTCGGCCAGGCTCGTCCCCGGAGGCGTGAAATAATCGATGACGAACCCCCCCTCATCCATAGGAGGCAGGAATTCGCTCTCCAGGCGGTTGTATAGAAAAATCCCGGCCAGCAGCACCAGCCCGCAGGCGGCCAGGGTCAGCCTGTGGCGCCTGAGGGCGGCGCGCACGACCGTTTCGTAGATGCGGATGACGGCGCGGAGGAGACGTCCGCCCTGCTCGCCCGCCGAAGACGTTTGTTCCCCCCGATGGGAACGGATGAGCCAAGCGGCCAGCGAGGGTGTCAGGGTGACGGCCAGGACGAGCGAGGTCAGCAGCGATACGACCATGGTCAGGGCCAGAGCCCGGAAGAAAACGCCGGTGATGCCGGACAGAAAGGCCAGGGGGATAAACACGACAACAGGCGTCAGAGTCGAGCCCACCAGCGGCCGGAGGATCTCGCCGATCCCCTTCTGGATGGCTTCGAACCGGCCCAACCCGGATGTCCGCTTGGTGTGGATCGCCTCAACAACAACGATCGCGTCGTCAATGACCAGGCCGATGGCGGCAGCAATGCCTCCCAGGGTCATCAGGTTGAAACCCAAGCCGGTCGCTTTCATGGCCAAGATCGTGATGAGGACGGTGACCGGGATGACCAGGGTAGCCACCAGCGTTGTGCCCCAATTCTTCAAGAAAAAATACAGGATGAACACGGAAAGCATCAAGCCGAAAAAGATCGCTTCCCAAACGCTGTCCACCGAAGCTCGGACGATCTCGGATTGATCATAGAAAAAGGCAAGCTTCATGTCCGGAGGCAACTCCCCTTTCAGCTCTCTCAACAGTCCCTTGAGCGCGCTGGCGATGTCCAGTGTGCTCCCGTCGGGCTGACTGCGGACATTGAGCAGGACCGCGTTCACTCCGTCGGCGGTCACGACGTTGAAGACGGGCTCCGGTCCCCGCTCGACCCGGGCGAAATCTTTGACCCGAACCGGATGACCGCCGGCGGAATTGACGACGAAATCTTCTATGTCCCGGATCGAATGCAGGCGGCCGTCGACCACCGTCAGATAGAGCGTATGGTTCTCCTCATGCATGCCCACCGAGGCCACGAAATTATTATTCGTCAGGGCCCCCGTGATTTGGGGAAGGGAGAGATGGGCGGCGGCCAGCCGGAGCGGATCGACGACGATGTGATATTCGGGCGTGCGGCCGCCGACGAGGTCCACCCGGGCGACCCCCGGGATCCTCAGGAAGCGGAGTTTGAGATTGTAACGCGCTATTTCCCACAGTTCGGTGATGTCGCGACTTTTGCTGGTGAGGCTGACGCCCAGGATGGGGAAGGCCGAAAAGGTCAGCCGGAAGACAGAAGTTTCGACCGTCTCGGGGAGCGTGGCGCGGATCTGAGACAGCCGGCTGAGGACGTAAAGCTCGGACTGAATCATATCCACCTTCCAGGTAAAGAAAACGCTGATCTCCGCCGCGCCGCGGCCCGTCGTGGAACGGATGGTGACGACGCCGCGAATGTCCTTCATGGCTTCCTCTATGGGCCGGGTGATAGTGGCCATCATCTCGTCGCCGGGCATGACTCCGTTGTCCACCAGGATAACGACACGGGGAAAGTTCGTCTGGGGAAAGACCGACGAAGATATATGCAGGGCCGAATAGGCGCCGGCCAGGCAGAGGGCGGCGCAGATGAAAGCAATCGGCAGGGCATGTTGGGTGGCAAACCGGCCTAAAGGGGTATGCTCACTCATTTATTTCTTGGATGATATGAATCTTGGTCCCGTCGGGGACGGCATAAGCGTCGGTGGTGACAATCATCTGGCCTTCCTGGAGGCCGTCGGCCATTATTTCGACCAGCCCGTTTTCCCGCAGCCCGAATTTGACCGGCTTCCGGACGGCCCGGCCGCCGGCGACCAGGACGATCAGCCCCGTTTCGCTGCCCACCGTATCGGCAATGACGGCGGCCTCCGGCACGGCCAGGCAGCCGGCGTGCTCCTCGGAGACGATGCGGACGCTCAAGAATTGGCCCGGCCGGAAGCCGGCCCCCGGCGGGATGGAAATGCGGACCGGCAGAGTATCGGTCTTGTCGTCGATCTTTGAGCCGATGTAAACAACGGCGCCGGCGGCCGGCCGGCCGCTTTCAAGCCGCGCTGTTTGCCCGATGCGGAGGGGCGAGGCTTCCCGGCTGGGAACGGCCACGGCCGCCACCAAGCGGTCAAGGTCGATGATGGTGGCCAGAACCGTGTTCAGCTCCACGGCTTCTCCGGGCTCAGTATTGATTTTGACGACGGTGCCGCCGAGCGGCGCTTCGACCCTCAAAAGGGAGAGGCCGGTTTCCGCGGCGGCCAGCTCACTGCGGGCGTCATTGAGCTGCTGCTCCGCTTCCTGGTAGCTTTTTTTGGAAGTGCCCTCCACGGGCAGGAGGGTCTTTTGCCGCTCGAAATTCGCCTCGGCAAAGGCGACGGCTTTCTTGGCCTTGTCGGCGGCGACCTCGGCGATGCGGCTGTCAAGACGGAAGAGGATATCTCCCTTGGCCACGCGCCGGCCTTCGACGCACTCGACGCGGGCGACGACCCCGGCCACGGGCGAAGCCACCTCGGCGTCGGCCGGAGGCCGCCCCAAGCCGGCGGGCTCGGGCTCCACGGAGCCGTAGGCTGTTATCAGGTTATGGAGCGTGGCTCTCGAGATCGAGCCGACATGGACGGCCATATCCGCGGCGACCTCTTCATTCTCCCCGCCCCCTTTGGGCCGGACCAGCTTGACGATGACGACCGCGGCCAGGGCAACCGCAACCAGAACAATGACCAGCGTCCAGATACGGCGCTTATTCATCCTTTCGCTCCTTATTTTGCCCCTCCGGCCGGCGGGGGGGTCCTGAAATCCAGTCCTTCAGGTCGAGCGGACTCTGCATGGCGTTTTCGAGCTCGCCGACCGCCTGCTGCGCCTTGACCAGGGCGTCCAGCCGGGCCAGCGAGCTCGAGGCGAGCTCCAGTCGAATGCCCAGAAGCTCAAGCTTCGAGATCTCGCCAACCTCGTAGCGGACCTTAGCGGCTGCTTCCTGCTCGAGGAGGCTCGCTTGCATCTCGCCGGCGGTCTTGGCCTTATCCAGGGAGGACCGGCAGGCGGCCAGGGCGGCGTCGATCTGATCGATCACTCTGGCCTGGAGGGCCAGAAACCGGGCCGCGCTCTCCTGCCGGCGGGCCTCCGCTTCAGCGATCGGCCCTTTATTGCGGTTGAAGAGAGGCAGGATGAGCGACAGCCCGAGCGTCCATTTCAAGTCGGTCTGGTCGAGCTGTAAACCCGGGCCGAGGGAAATATCGGGATACTGCTTGGCCACCTCGAGCCGGAGGGCGGATTGGGAGGCTTCATATTCGGACAGGGCGCCGAGAATATCAGCCCGCTGGAGAAGTGTCTGCCGGCGGACTTTGGCCGAGGGGATTTCGGCGCGCAAGTCGAGGAAGGCATCGAAAGAAAAAGTCTGGCCGTCTAGGGCTTTGGCCGGAACACCAATGGCCGCGGCCAAAGCAATGAGCGCCCGGCCGTTCTGGGCCGAGGCATCCAGGGCGGCCAGCCGCGTGCCGTCGAGTGCGATCCGCGTTTGGGTGACCTCATAAACAGAGGCTTCTCCCGCGGCCGCTCGGGCTTCGAGGATCTTGAGGCTTTCAGCCTGGAAAACGACCTGCGCTTGCAGGAGCGACTCGGCCTCCCGGGAAGCAAAGAGGTCAAGAAATGCCTGACGCAGCCGGCTGCGCACCTCCCAGGCGACCGAGAGGATGTTCAGGCGGGCTGCTTCCAAAAGATTTCGGGCTTGAGCGATCCGGTAGCCCCGCTTGCCGGCCGTTTCGATGGGGATCTCGAGCGATGCCTCGGGGATCCAGGGCGTGACCTCCGAGACGGGTGAAGTGCTGTTGTATCCCGCCCGGGCGCTGGCGGCCGGGTTGAGAAGCTCGCCGGCCGTTATCCGCCCGGCTTGAGCCACGCCCCATTGGGCGCGGGCCACGTCCAGGTCGGGATGATAGTACATGGCGGCCAGGGTGAGAGCGCGCAGGTCCCAGGTCGAGGGCGGCCACAACTCGATCCCCGGCCGGGACCGGATGAAATCCCTGATCTCCGCGGCGTCGAGCCTCCGCGCTTCGAAGTCATCCATAACCCGCGCCGTCGAAATCGGCCGGGGTTGAAAACGGATGCAAGAGGCCATCGACATGACCAGAAAGACTAGCCACAGCGTCCAGACCCTGTTTTTCAGAACCATGTCCTTCCTTCCGACTTTTGCCAAGGCCGTACTTAATCTAGCACAAGGAATATTATTATTTAGACGTTTATGATGGCTTCTTTCTTCCTTTTGTTCTAGACGATATAGTCC
>JBAVVA010000161.1:0-3307 GCA_049697055.1 Candidatus Aminicenantales bacterium | reverse complement strand
TCTTCCAACCTGCTCAGATATCCTCGGCGCCCTGAAAGCCGGGCTCCCTCGAAGGACGGCGCGGGAAGGCTAAGCCTTCGCATGATCGCCTCAGGGCTACCCCGGCCGGCCCCTATCGAATTATCACCAACCCACTTGAAATAAAAGAAAACCTGGAGATAGAAGCGGCGCGCGATATAAGTCGGTCCACGCCACGCGGCTCGGCTGCAATCAATAATAACTGCTGTTATCCGGAGCTGCGCGCTCCTACGCACGACCGCGAGCCTAAAAGAAAGTGCGCTAGTTGTGGACCGTCCTCCCGGTCGACTGGTTGACCGAATAGACCTTCTGGCCCTGCTGGCCGGCAGCGGGCGCCTTGAAGGTCAGATGGGCATGAGTGGTGCAGGTATGGATATAGGGGGATGTTTGAATACAATCACTCGCGACATCCAACTGCAATTGGTCTGTCCCCTGGATAATGGGAGATCCGGGATCGCTTTTGCCCGATTCCCACTTGTAGCTCACGATTGAAAACGTCCAATTCGAGCATAATATCTTGCAGATTATCGTGCCGCCCATGCTGTAATATTCCCAGTCAATATACTTCAAGAGGACATCCAAAGACTTGCCGTCCGTATCAACCGTATAGGAGTAGGACTGGCTGAGTTCGGCCTGGGAGCACCAGTCCGCGGTGGAATCGCTGCACCTTGAGGGATCGGGAACAGGCTGAGAATATTCAACATGACTGCTAGTAAGCTTATTCACGCCGTTTAAATCTACGACTTGATAAGTCTTGGAGTTCAGCCCCTTGAAGGTCACGTCCACCTTGACGGTTATGCTGGTGTAGGCGCCCTTTTCCGCTTTCTTCTTAAGCGGCGCATTGGGCGAGAAGAAAAGGTACCAGATCACGCCTCCCAGGATGCCTACTCCAAGGATAATGCCCAGGGCCTTGCCCAGGAAACTTCCCTTTTTGGCGCCCTGCTGTCCGGCCACCGGCCGGCATTCTTCCTTATAATATTTAAGCTTCTTCAGCTCCAGCCCGGCGACGGTCTTGCCCACGCCCAGGATCTCCTTGGCCTTGCAATAATATTTGACGGCCAGCTCTTTGTACTTCAGCTTCTCGTAGATCGCGCCCAGGAGGAGGTACGTTTCGCCCTTGAGGACGTCCCAGCCCTCCAGGGCGGCGAAGGTCGAGACCAACTGCTCCAGGGCCAGCTTGGCGCCCTCATAGTCTTCGGCAAAGTATTTCTTCTTGGCCTCTTCGAACTGGACTTGCAGGGCGGCGGCCTCGTCGCGCGCCTGGGGCGCGGCGAAGACGCTGAGATAGATGTTCAGGCTGCTGAAGCTGAGGCCCTCGACGGCCGCTTCCCGCTCAGCCAGGAGGTCCTTGGCCTTCTGGTAGTGCGCGCCGGCGGCCGCATCTTCCTTCAGCATCTCCTCGCTGACGCCCAGCAGCAGGTAGGTATAGCCCAGGAAGACCTTGGTCTGCTCGTTCTCCTCGACGGCCTGGGTCAGGCCGGTCAGGATGGCCTTGGCCGCCTCATAATTGCCGTTGGCGAACTCGGCCTTGGCCGCTTTGAACTTGGCCTCGGGCGTCTCCTCCTGAGCCGAAAAGGCGAAATGGATCTGGCCGGCGATAAGAATGCTCAGAATAATGGCCAGAAACTTGCAGATGGAATACCCCTTAAAATCGCTCACGCGGTCCTCCTTTGTTGAAGTTGGCCCAAAAATACTTTAGATATCATGCGCCTGTCAATACTATTTTTAACTATTTTGGACTCCGTCTTCCCCGCCTATAGGAAGCATCTCTTTTTCCGTGATAGATCCGGACCACGGAAAAAGAGATGCCTTCCGTTTAATAACATTTTTTGACAGCCGCCCCCTGCTGTGATAGAAAAATGAGCGACAGCCGCTCAAGTCGTGGCCAAAAAAACAGCGCTCGTCATGCTCTTCCTTTTCCTGCCGCTCTGCCTTGGGGCGGAGACGGCCGGAAAGAAGGAGACTCCTCCGCTCAACTCGCTCCAAAAATCCCTGCTCCTCCCCGGCTGGGGGCAGGCGGCCGAGAAACACTATGCCGAGGGTTTCCTCTTTTTTGCCGGCGAAGTCTTCTGCCTCTACGGGTTTTTCGACCAGAACCATCAGGGCAACGACTCCTACGCCCTCTACCGGGCGGCCGGGAACCGCGAAGATGCGATTCGCTATCGGAAGGAGACCGAGGCCTTCGACACCGGGCGCAACAAGTTTCTCCTGGCGGCGGCGGCCGTCTGGGCCCTCAACCTGGCCGACATCCACTGGATTGTCTCCGGCCATGACCATGACCGGAGCGGCCGTTCGATCTCCCTGAGGCTGGACTGCGGTGAAAATCAATCGCTGGCTGTGGCCCTGTCTTATCGCTATTGAACTCGCCCTGGCCGGCTGCCAGGACCGGTTCTTCGACAACCCGTTCGACCCCAATGCCTTGGCGGCCGCCTTCGAAGTGGCCGGCACCATCATCACGCCGGCCGCCTCGCCGCTGGGGCTGGCCTGGGACGGCTCTACCCTGTGGAACGTGGACGGCCGGTCCAATGAGCTGCTGAGCCTCAACCGGCTGAGCGGGAGCCTGGTCCGCAGCCTGGACTCGCCCGCGGAGGGAACCGAAGGCCTGGCCTACGACGGCCAGGACCTGTGGGTCTGCGGCCGGGGCTCGGTCTTTGTCTATCGCCTCAACCTGCTCAACGGCGATGTCCAGAAAAGCCTCAACGTGCAGCGGGGCCAGTTCAGCTCCGTGGCTTACGGCCTTGACTCGCTGTGGGTGGCCGACAGCCAATCCAACCGGATCCTAAGGGTCAACCCCGAGACGGCCGAAATCACCGGGTCCTTCGCCAACCCGGGAACGCGGGTGGACGGGCTGACCTTCGACGGCCTTTTTTTCTGGATCGCCGACTCCTCCACCCTGTCCATCTACCAGGTGGAGCCCGACGGCACGCTCCAGCGCACCTTCCTCTCGCCCGGCCAGGCGCCCCGCGGGCTGGCCTTCGACGGCGTCTATCTGTGGAACGTTGACGCAAGCCAGAAGATCTTCCAACTGAGAATCCCCCATTGAGGACAAGACGCGCAGCCGCCCTTTTTCTTCTGGCCCTGGCCCTTGGCCGGCCGGCCGCGTCCGCGGCGGAGGACAAAAAACCCCTGCTCCGGGTAGAAGCCGGCTACATCGCCTTCAGCTATGACCACAACCAGTTTTGGGCCTATCAGGCGGCCTTTGAGCTCCCGCCATATAAGGTCACCTGCCGCATGCTGGTGGCCGACCTCAGCAACCGCGCTTTTCTGGCCTCGGGCCGCGTCACCCTGG
>JBAVVA010000160.1:0-9645 GCA_049697055.1 Candidatus Aminicenantales bacterium | reverse complement strand
AGCCACATGACCGCCACCGCCGTCCAGTGAATCATCGTCCCCTCCCCGGCCGGCCGTGGGGGTGGCCTCGATGCCGCTCGGCCAGGCTGGCTTCCTGCTCTCGGATGGTCCGGCCGGTAAAGTGGAGGAAGACATCTTCCAGGCTGGGCTTGCGGAGAAGGACGCAGGTTACCGTGATTCCCATCCCCTGGGCCAGGCTGATGAGCTCCGGGATCCGTCTCTCCCCCCTCTCCATGGTCAGGCTGAGGCAGCCGTCATGCTGTTTGGCTTTCTTGATCCAGTCGAGCTTCTGGACGGCGGCCAGCATCTCCTCGGACCTGTTCTCGAACTCCAGGGAGACGACGTCACCGCCCAGAAGGTCTTTAAGGTTGGAGGGCGTATCCTGGGCCACGAACCGGCCCTGGTCCATGATGGCGATGCGGTGGCACAGATAATCGGCCTCTTCCATGTAATGGGTGGTCAGGATAATGGTTACGCCCGTCTCGCGGTTGAGCTTCTTAATGTAGTCCCAGATGTGGCGCCGGGTCTGGGTGTCCAAGCCTAGGGTCGGCTCGTCTAAAAACATCACTCGCGGCCGATGAACCAGGCCGCGGGCTATCTCCAAACGGCGCTTCATGCCGCCCGAATATTTTTCCGCCAGGACTTTGGCTTTATCGGTGAGCTCGACCAGGGCCAGGACTTCCTCGATGCGGCGGCGCCGGGTCTCGCGGTCCAGGCCGTACATCATGGCGTGGAACTCCAGGTTCTCCCGGCCGGTGAGCTTCCCGTCCAAAGCAGGCTCCTGGAAGACAATGCCGATGCTCTGGCGGACGCGGTCACGATGGTGGCTGACGTCATAGCCGGCCACCAGGGCTCGGCCCGAGGTCGGCTTGAGGAGAGTGGACAGCATGTTGAGGGTGGTGGTCTTTCCGGCGCCGTTGGGTCCCAACAGGCCGAAAAGCTCGCCGGAAGGCACCGAAAATGACACGGAATCCACGGCCCGCAGGTCGCCGAAGGTCCGGGTCAGGTTTTCGACCCAAATGGCATCCCCAGCAGATACGCCGGCCGGTTGCTCAGAAATTATTTCTTCTCTCATGGCTTCTGCGCTCAAAATCGGAAACCAATCAGTTTACTCTTTTTATCCTTTTTCGACAACTCGGGCCGCTCGGCCAAGATTTCCGATAGAGGGAGAACTCGCTACACTTTTATGAAGACCTTGTGCCGACCATCGAGCCGGCCCAGGAAGCGAAGGCCCGTTCGCATTACATCGCGGCAATAAACGGGGAAGAAATTGTCGTAGTTGCTATTTGGAACCGCGCCCACGTTGACAAGGGAACTCCGATATTTCATATTGTGGGACAGAAATTATCATGCTTAGACAGACAGGGGGACTAAGAATGAAACATTCAAATCGAGCAAGCCGTTTTCTCCGCGCCGCGGTCGTGTGCCTGGTCCTGGCGGCGGCGTGCGGCCGCCCCGGGCTGGCCTGGAACCCCGGCGACGCCACCGTGCCGGACAACAAATGGGTGACGGTCGACGGCGTGAAATCCTACCAGACCGATTCCTATAACTCCGAGCTGGATTTTTCGGGGGGAATCTACCACCGGCGCGCCCACATATATATATTGCAGCACGCCATCGACATCCTCAACCGGGACGGATACGACAACTGGGCCGCCCTGTTGCAGAACAACCTGCTCCACCTGGCCTCCGGTTCCAAGCATGCCGATACCTACAAGGGCCGGGTGGAGATCCACATTTCGCTGGAAATCCTGTGGGGCCTTATCGACGTCAAGACCTGGGTCATCGACCTGACCTGCGCCGGGGGCTGCGACCATTACCACGACGTCAACACCGACGACGGCCTCGACTTGACAACCTTTAGCATCTTGGGCGACGCCGCCGATTTCCTGATTAAGCTCATCACCATGCTCGGCCCCAGCCAATACACGTACGGACTGGTCGACCTCGACGTCGATGTCGTCCCCGACCTCCGGGCCCAGTATCCCTCGGGGCTGAAGCTCTGCCAGAAGCATTACCTGGACGCCCAGAAAGCCTGGGACGGCAAGATCCTGTACCCGGACCGCTCGGCCCTGGACAGCGCATTCTACGAGCTTGGTTGGGCCTGCCACCTTATGGCCGACCTGGCCGTCGCCCAGCACCTCCACGGTGAGTTCATCGGCGGCCACGCCGGTTACGAGGATGCGGCCGACGGCCTGGGCGAGGACTCGGATTATCCCAATCACCACGCCACCACGGCCAAGGGGATATACGCTTTCTCCAGCGCTTCGGGGAGCCAGGCGGTGAGTCAACTGGCCACCAAGCTGGTGAACATCCTTTACCCCGATTCCGACCATCATAACAAGGCGGAGAACGGCGACACCGCGGAGCGGCTGGTGGCGCTGAAGAAAGCGCTCCCCCTGGCCGAGAAGTACACCGCCGCCCTCATGGCCCAGTTCCTGAACGAGGCCGGCATTCCCAGCACAACCCCGCCGCTGGAGGGCTATATCCGGGTCATGGGGGGAGAAAAGGTTCCCTATGCTTACATATTCTTCGCCCCGGCCGGATACACCATTCAGATCGAGCAGAACCTGACGGCTGCCCAGCTCGACCCCAAGAAGGACTGGAAGGGCTGGAGCTACATCCGCGCCGACTCCAACGGATTCTACAAGCTGCCGGTGAAGAAATTCCGCAAATACTGGCTCAGGCCGGCCATGCCTGGGTACAATTTCACGGGCCAGACATCCTATAACCTCGAATTCGGAGTCAAGAAAGTCCCGGCCCTGTTCGCCCCCCCCAACATCTCCTACAGCAAGGAGACTCTCGACCTGTACATGGAACCCCAGCCCCTGAAGGTTGTCCTGGCCTTCAAGCCCGGGCAGGAAGATAAGACGAAGATGAAGATGGTCAAGTTTGCCGGCGGCACCCAGCTGATGACGGGCTTGAGGCCGCAACTGGTGGCGGCCGACCAGAAATTGGCGTTGTCCAAGACAAAACTGACGGCCACCCTGGCCGAGGTCATTTACAAGGGCGTTGTCAAAGCCGAGTGCTCAGCCTCAGCCCTGCAGACGAAGGGAGGCGCGGGGGTGCTGTCCACCGAGGCGAACGTGATCCTCCAGGTCTCCGACCTGGTCAGCATTTTCGACGGCCAGACGGTCCAATCGGCCGCGGAGATAACCGCGACGGTCGACAAAGCCCGGGTCAAGCTCCAGCAGGCGCGCGCCGCGGCCAAGTCCGGGGCGCCGCAGCAGCAGGTTGCGGTCGGCCATGACATCGACAAGGCCACCTTTGTCGCCCTTCAGGCCAAGCTGCCGGCCACAACCGTTTCGGCCGGAGGGAGCAAGACCATGAGGGTGCTCACCCCCTCCAGCGCCTTTCACGGGAGCGAGGGCGCCGACCTGCTCATCGAGAACGGCCTGCTGCTGGTCCCCTCCAAGGCGGGAGTGGAGCTCGAGGTGTCGGCCGACTCGGGGACGGGGCTGTTGACGCCCGCCCAAGCCTCGTTGACCCTGACCACCGACGATTCGGGCGCCGCCTCGTTCAAAGTTCAAAGCGGCTCTCATGCCGGCAAGCTGGTCCTGCGCTTCAAGGTGACCAAGAACCCGGCGGCGCTGGATATCCGGCCCGAGGGGGTCGTTGAAATCCTGATCCAGCCCGGACTGGATAAAGCAGACCCGAACGTCGAAACCCCCGTCAGCCTGACTCGCGCCGTCAAGCTAAAGATGATCCCTCTGGTTATGGCCACGGGCGCCGGCCGACGCTCGTTCCGTGAGCGGGTCAGGGTCGAGCAGGGCCGGCTCGTCCTAAGCGGCCGGCCTTCCCGGCAGGAGAACCTGGAGCGGCTGCGCCGGGAGGAAGAGGCCCGCCGTCCGCCCGAGCCGGAGCCGGAAGTTCGCCCCCGAGAAGGGGACAAGCGGGTTGAAACTCCGCAGCCGCCGACGAGCTTTGACATCAGCGGCGAGTGGCACAGCAACGTTCGCTGCGCCTTCCTGGTCAAGCAAAACGGTGATGAATTCACTTGGGAAGGGATCGACCGGCGGCAGGCGGGCCGCGGCCGCATCAACGGCCGGCAGCTTGAAGCATCGTGGGAGGGCGAACCCGAAGCCGGTCAAGCAAAGGGGGAGGTCGTGGAAGCGACCCCTGAGGGATGGGCCTTTCGCATCCAGTGGACAAACGGCATGGTTTTCTTCAGGCCGCCGAAAGGGGAAGAGCGCGGGCCGGAACCTCCCGAACAACCGCGCCGGGAAGAGCCTCCTCCGCCGCCCGTAAAAGAACCCGAACCTCCACCCCGGGAAGAACCCCAGCCTCCGCGCCAGGAGCCCCAGCCGGCCCCCCAGTCACAACAGTATGATATCTCCGGACGCTGGACGAGCAGCACCAGGCTCGTCTACCAGGTCCGGCAGGAAGGGAATACGTTTTCCTGGCAGGTGGAGGGGCAGGACAAGGTCCTCAAGGGGACGATCAACGGCCGAACGCTTCAGACCTCCTGGACCGGAAGGCCCTCCACCGAAAAGGTGACCGGCGATGTCGTCGAGGCCACCGAGCAGGGACGAGCCCTGGTCATCCGCTGGAGCAACGGGGTCGAGTTCAGGCGCTGAGCTTTATGCTTTCGAGGCTTCCAGAAGATCGCTCAGGCCTCGAGGCACGCGCCTCTTATTTTGCAGCTTGATTTCGACCGCCGGTGAGGACGGCCCGTCGACGCCGTTGGCCGCCCGGTAGAAAATTCGGTAGGCGGTCGCCCCCCGGCCGGAGGCGCGTCGAAAGCCACCCAGACATGCGGGTGCGGTGTCTGGATCAGGACCGCTTTTCTCACCCTGTATTCCCACTCACAGCTTGAAAAGTTCGAGACGTGCCCGTTGCAGCACAGGTTCATTTGCGTGGACTGGCTGAAGCGATACAAGGAGAGGGTTGAAGCCTTCCTGATCAAAGACCCTGCCCTGCAAGAGAAGGTGAACGGCTATCTGAAGCTGATCAAAGAACCTTCTCCCTGACCCGCCAGCCCTGCACCGGCGGGCCAGGACGCAATCCTTCCTTCCGCAGGCGGACCGAGTTCTCCGCCGACAATACAGACCTCTGATTGTGCTAAGATATTTTTATCAGGAGGAGGACATGGAAGGATTTGCCAATACTATGACCCCGTCCCTCACACGCGCCTTGGGGAGGATTATGCTGGCTTTTGTATTCTCCAATGTTTTCATGGCGGGCCAGGAAAAATCAACGTTCAAGCCGCCCAACCATTGTCTCTTTCCCCTTGAACAGGGCGCACAATGGAACTACCGGCTTAAAAGCCCGGAGATCTCTGGCACTTCGACCTGGTCGATCGAGTCGGTATCCGCTGCTCCGGGCTCAAAGACGGCCATTATATCTAGAGTGATATCGATAGCAGGAATGAACAACGAGGTGAAATCAGAGTTGTCCCTGCGCCAAAACAGAGTATTTGAAAAACTGACCGATGTCAGTCCCGCCTCGCCCACAGCCATTATAGATGTGGACATGGCCGGGCTGCTGCTCCCCGATTTGGCAAGGTTGCACAGCGGCTACTCCTGGGAGGTCGGTGCATCCATCAGAATGAATTTGGGGATAGCCGACAGCCGAGCCGGAACGCGTTTGTTCTATCGAGTCCTGGGCTGGGAATGGGTGACCGTCCCGGCCGGAACGTTCTATTCCCTCAAGTTTCTCTGCCGGTATTCTCGTTTGACGGGCGATGTCGTGGTGAAAATACCGAAGACGCCGCCAAAAGTAATCGATTTGGACCAATCGATACCGGGAGATTCTTTTGAATGGTACGCCCCCTTTGTCGGCCTGGTGAAATCGCACGATACGGCCCCCGAGGGAGGCGGGACCTGGGAGTTGCTTTCATGCAATCTCGCGCCCCAGCCCTTCGATACGGCCGTTATTTCGCTCAGCGGAACGGCTTCGATCAATGATCGTGTTCCTCCCTGCGATACGGCCGCTCATTCGCCCCGCGGCACGGCCGCGGGCAAAGAACGTCTCCCTGAGGCTGAGATCATCCACGCTGAGGCCATTGATATCAAGACCGGCCAAGACTCAATGCTTGAACTCTATCAGGCCAACGGCAATTTAATGCGAATCGGACCCGCAACCCACATCTGCTTGAACTCTCCCTGCACTGTGGAAAAGAAGCCCAAGCCTGTGATGAAGAGCGTGGTATTATTTTTGGGAAGACTTTACCTGCATTTGAACCGGGCATTTGGCCCCCGGGAATTCCGCTGCGACACACCCACGGCAGTGACGGGATCGCGCGGGACCAAGTTCATGCTCGAGGTCAGGCCTGACGGTTCCACCCTGGTCGAGGTGGAGGAGGGCGAGGTCGAAGTCACCGAGAAAAAAACAGGGCATGTGTTCCTCCTCAAGAAGGGAGAAAAACGGGAATTTTATTTGTAATTCGGCTTTGCCTCGCCGATGCCTGATTTAAAGAATCAATCAATTCTTCTGATACTTCATAAAAAACTTCATAAGAACTTACTTTTCGGCAGCGCTTGCCTGCGGGCTCGGTTGCGCCTCGATGATCCCCTCCCACCATCGTGAGGAAGCATAAATCGAGGCTCACAACATATCAAGAGCGGCCAGGGAGTGCGTGAGGGCGACCCGGGAGCCGTCCGCGGCACCCGAAGAGCCGGAAATCACCCGGACCTCCCCCTCCGGCACGAGAGAGGGTTAGGAGAAATCCGTGAGGAAAGAGATGACCTTCATCACGCCGCCGCACTTGGGGCAGAGCATCGGATCAACCTCGTAGACTTTTCGGATCATGGGGAAAAAAGAATGTGTTCAAATTTTTATATAGACCTTGTGCCGGTAAAGCGGGATGATGATGAAGATCCAGAGCAGAACATAGCATAGGGCAAAGGCCAGCGACCCGGCCATCGAGCCGGCCCAGGAGGCGAAGGCCCGTTCGTAGATCCAGGAATAGAGCGTCTGAGTTTTCCCCGCCGCGCCGACTCTGATCCAGGTCAGAATCTTGGTCATCAGAGTCGAGGCCGTGAACACAGCGATGGCGTTCGAGCCCAGGACCAAAAAAGGATAAGCCCAAGTCTTGAAGCGAAAGAGTTCCATCATCAGCACGAACAGCCCCAAGATGAGCAGAGCGGCGCCCGCTGAGAAAAGGACAAAAGTGCTCGTCCAGAGCTGTTTATTGATGGGAAAGTACGGGTGAAGGAAAAGCCCGAGGCCGGTGAGAACCACCCCGTAGCCGCAAAGGACTGCCGCTTTTCGGACAAAAGTTTTGGAGGAGAGGAGCAGGTTGCCGGCCAAGGCGCCCAGCAAGACCGTGGCTATGGCCGGCAGCGTGGAGAGCAGCCCCTCTGGGTCGAATTCCGGCCGGTACAGGTGTCCGGCTAAAAGTTTTGTGTCCAGGTAGCCGGCCAGGTTGCCATGATAATCCAAGACGCCAGCGCCGTAGCCCGGAACGAGGACGAATTTTAAGGCCAACCAATACCCTGCCAGCAGGACCAGGATGACGCCCAACCTTGCCCATTTGCCGGAAGGCAGATAGATTAGGGCGGCGAACAGGTAGCACACGGCGATTCGTTGAAGAACGCCCGGAATCCGTATGGTGGCCCAGTGGAACATTGGGAACAGATAGAGGAAAAGGCCCAGTCCGAAAATGATGAGAGCTCTCCTGAAAATTTTAAAATAAATCCTGGCCGGGGCAATCCTCTCCTCCCTCCGCCGCGACAGCGAGAGGGCCAAGGAAACGCCCACGGCGAACAGAAAAAAGGGAAAGATAAGGTCGGTGGGAGTCCAGCCGTGCCACTCGGCATGCCGCAGGGCAGGATAGACAAACTTCCAGGATCCGGGGTTGTTGACCAGGATCATGGCGGCGATGGCCAGGCCGCGGAAAGCATCCAGGGAGGATAGGCGTTCGGACTCCATTCCCTGCCTCTTTGGCCGGTATCCTATACCCGTCAAATTGTCTTGTCAATCCTGCTTATCCAGGCAGGAGTTTTGCATCTTTTCTCGTACCCAGATATTGTGGCTTCAATTCGGTTGGAGATATTAGGGCGGCACGTCCCTGCCTGCCCGAAGCGCATGGTGGCGGGTGGGTGGGCTTCGCGCGAGGGCAGGCAGGGATGCGCCGTCACGCCTCGCCTAATCAATAAAAAACTTAAAATTTCCCGATGGAAACTTGACGCTGAAATAGCACATAAATCCGGGGCTGCCTCTTGCCCTTCTCCAGCAAGCCGGCCACGGCGATCTCTTTATTTTTGAATTGAACGGCCGGCGGCAACAATAATCCGGATTCTTTTGAGATCAGGACCTGCAGCTCTCCGCTGGCCGGGCTGACGAAGAGATAGCTTTCTCCATCCATGACCCTGACGCAGGTGAAATGAATTGCAACATATTCGCCCAGCCGGTCCTGGACCTCGGAAAGGCCGACCTCCGGCGGCGGCTCTTTCCCCCACAGACCCCTCCCCCGCCGAACGGCCTCCTGCTGGGCGCTCCTGAAAGCCTCTTGATAATCCTTCCTGAAAGGATACTTCAAAAAAATGGTGGCGAAACCCCGGCTGAGGATCAGCTCATTGAAAAGCTCTCCGCCCCGAAGCCGGACGTAAGCCAGCACCCGGCCGTACTTATCCAATTTGTTCCAGTCATATTCAAGATTGACTTTTCTCCCCTCCAGATGATGAGTGGAGAACCGCTTGGCCAGGAAAGCCCAGTAACAGACATTTTCACGCTCATCCGTAAGCTCCGGAGCGTTGATCCCGATGAGTCGAACTCCTCTGTCGAGGCCGTCGGCAAAGTGAGCCACGTAGGAATCTCCGTCGATAACGTGCGTCACCGAAGCGGTGGCGGGGAGCGTAGCGGCTGGGGCCTCGATGAGACTGTTTGAAGAACATAAAATAATAGCCAACAGAGCCATCAACAGGGCCAGCCTGTCTCTCCCAGGAAAACAACCCTTTTTCCGCGATAGAACCGATCCTCCTCGCCAATGACCGTGGAAAAAACAATGTTTTATCAGCATATCCGTCGGGAGTGACCCGCCGCCGCCCGGCCGGGGAACGGAGAAGAAAATGTCCGGCTATTTGGCTAACAAGCTTTCTACGGCTTGGCGGATGTGGCGGGCGCTGAGGCCATAGGCCTCCAGCAGCTCATCCGGTTTGCCGGAGCGGGGCAATTCCCGCACGCACAAATGCACGATCCTGGAGGCGCCGGCCAACGCCCCCGCCACCGCCTCGCCCAGCCCGCCGGCCGGGAAATGGTCCTCGGCCACCACCACTCGTCCGCCGCACTCGGCCGCATGATGCCGCAGCCCCTGGGCGTCCAGGGGCTGGACCGAGTAGGCATCCACGACCCTGATGCTGAGGCCGGCCTTCTTCAGTTCATCCCAGGCCTTGAGCGCCTCGTGGACCGTGATGCCGGCCGCCACCACCACGGCCCGGTCATTCGGCCCGGCCCGCAGCACCTTCGACCCGCCGATGGGGAATGTCTCCCCTTTCTCGTAGAGGATGGGGGTGGCCGGCCGCGTGGTCCGCAGATAGACCATCCCTTTATGAGAAGCCATGGCCTCGACACAGGCTTCGGCTGAGACCGCGTCGCAAGGATAGAGGACGATGCAGCCGGGAATGGGCCGGAACAGGGCCAGGTCCTCAAGCCCCATCTGGGACGGCCCGTCCTCGCCGATGCTCACCCCCACATGCGAGCCGC
>JBAVVA010000159.1:0-1717 GCA_049697055.1 Candidatus Aminicenantales bacterium | reverse complement strand
GGGGGGGTCGGGACGGGCCGGGAGCTCCAGCTGGGTTTCGCCGCATACGGCACAGCCGGGCCCAGCGGCCAACATCCTTCTTTGGCTTTCGACCCCGTTCACAAACGCTATCTGCTTGTTTACGAGAAAGCCCATGAAAGCGTTTTAGACATAGTAGGGAGGTTGTTGGATATTAACGGAAATGAAATCGAAGTAGCCGGAGTTGAAGAGTTTAATATATGCGATGCCCCAAACTCTAAAGTCTTTCCCGATGTTGCTTATGACACCCTCCACCAATGCTTCCTGGTGGTCTGGGAGGACGCCCGCAGTGGTGGCACCGCGCCCGACATCTACGGACAACTGGTCAGACCTGACGGAGAGCTGATCGGAGATAATTTTCCCATAAAAGCCGACAGCCCCTATGAGCAGCGCCCGGCTGTGGCCAACGACAGCCTGAACCACCAATTTCTGGTTGTCTGGGAGGATAGCCGCGAATTTGCAAATGGAACTGACATATGCGGCCAACTGGTCAGCGGAGAAGGGGAGCTCCTCCCTCCCGCCGCCATTAAAGCTCGTGCTCTATCTACGGCCAATGGTGTCACAGACTTCGTTATTTCCGACGCCCTGGAAAACCAGTTATGTCCTGATGTGGCCTATGACGACCAGGCCAACGCCTATCTTGTGGTTTTCTCGGAAGAGCCGAGCGAATCGACCCTGAGAGTACAGGCTGCCGATGCTGTTCCAAATTACAGCACAATCAAGGGCCAATTTGTCAGTTGGGCCGGAGAAGTCTTATATCATGCAACTGACGTCAACTTCCTCATCTCAACCCCGGCCTATGAAGCTGTCAATCCCTGTATCGCCAACGACAATGTCAATCACCGGTTCCTGGTGGCCTGGGCAGATTTTCCCATAGAAGACAACATCGCTCTCTCATCGACCCAGGGAACCAAATGGAGCCACCGAACCCAACAGAGCCTTAGAAATCAACAAAGCCAGGAAATCCATAAGACTCAAGGAACCCAGCGGAGCCAGGGGACTCAGCGGGCCCAACGCGCCCAAGCCATCCTGAATGACCAGCCGTTCATCTATGGCCAGCTCGTCGATACCGCCGCTAATTTAGTTCGTGAAGAGAGATTTTTAATTTCGGATGTGTCAGATGAGGGATATTCGCCGGAGGATGAGGAGCTGCATCGAAGCAACCCTGCTGTTGCCTTTGATAATTTCAACCGGAATTACCTTGTTTTTTATTATTGTCAATGGTGGGATTATGATGAGGATGAAAATGGCGCGGAAGTCGAGGGCCGGCTTATCAGCGACGCCGGAGAACAAGCCAGTGATTATATTTTTGTAAACGATTATTTTGATGAAGAACCGGACTTCAACAATGTATCTCCGGCTGTGGCCTTCAATTCCTATTGCTGGAATTTCCTGGTCGCCTGGCCGTGTTGGTGCGGCAAAGTCCATTGGGAAATTGTCGGCCCGGAGGAATGCGTCTTTCTGCCCGAGGTGACGACTGCGGCGGTGACCCAGATCACCGATATCTCGGCTACCAGCGGGGGGAACGTGACCTCGGACGGCGGCGCGGAGGTGACCGCCCGAGGCGTCTGCTGGAACACGGCCGGCAGCCCCACGACCGGTGACAGCCATACCAGCAACGGCTCGGGTCTGGGCACGTTTATCAGCCAGATGACCGGCCTGAGCCCCAGCACGAAATACTTCGTCAGGGCCTATGCCA
>JBAVVA010000158.1:0-31870 GCA_049697055.1 Candidatus Aminicenantales bacterium | reverse complement strand
GGGTAGAGGACCTCGGAGGGGATGTTCCCCCAGCGACGCAGACGCAACTGGATAGTCCGGGATTGGGCATACAGCTTCGAAAGGCTGTGCTTGAGCAGGACATTATCCAGGCGGTGGATAAGCCAGCGCCGGTAGGATTCCTTAAGCCGGCCCTTCCAGCCCAGCTGGCTTTTCAGCATGGGCCATAGGTCATAGTATTCGCGAAGCCGGTGATTCAGCCAGCAGACATGGCGCCTGTGCTGAACGGCATAGCTTGGGAATCGAAAGGAAATGACTTGGTCAATGCGGCGCCCCAACCCGTCCAGGCCGACATCCGTCAGCCGGGTGGCCAAGTAGGCCTGGAAATTCCGTCCAAACCGGTTCTGGGGGGTAGTGATGAGGGCCGCCTCATGACCGCATTCTTGGAGGGCCTGGACCGTGGCCCGGGCGATAGTCAAGTGCCCCCCCTCTACAAAGGGTACATCCGAAGTGACGACAGCGATCCTTAAGCCGGCCATAAGACGCTAAAGATTATTTCAGGGTTTCGCAAGCCTTTTTATTATCGCTCGTCTGGAAGACAAGGAGGGCTTTACCCTGGCTGGTGGATGTGGTGCCGTAGCAGTAGCGGACATCCACAACGGCATTGCCCAGCAAGGCGCCGATTTCGGCGCCCGCGCCGATGCGGTCCGAGATCTCCACAGTGATCACTTTTGAGGAAGTGACCTTGAAGCCAAGGGATTTGAGGGCCTTGCCGGCCTTGGCGTTGTTGGCCGTGATCAGGAGGAAATGCCCTTCGCCCTTTTCCGTGTACACGCACACCGCCCTCATATTGACGTTGGCATTGGCCAGCGTTCCCATGACCCGGCCCAGGATACCCGGCTCATCCGGCGTCACGACATGGAGTTCTTCATCTTCCTTGACGTTGTGCACGGCAAATCCTCCTTCAAATGGAGCATTATACCAAACCTGTGTTCTTGAAACAAAAGGAAAGATCAATCGGAGTTCTTTGTTTTGACAACGGCGGGGAACTCCTATAATCTTCCTTGCTTCTGGGAAAGGCGAATGGACAAGCGGGTCAGGGTGGCTATTATTGACAATTCCATAAACCCGGCTCTCTATAATCCGGTCGGCCACTGGAGCCGGTATCTGGATGCGCCCTGGCAGGCTTTTCGACCTAAAGACGGCTTTCTTCCGGACCCTAATGAGGGATTCACCCATATCCTTCTGACAGGTTCAGAAGCCTCGATCATCGAGCCGGAGGACTGGGTTGAGGCCGAGGCCGAGTTCGTCCGGGAGGCTTCAGCTCGAGGATTGGCCGTCCTGGGAAGCTGCTATGGCCATCAGCTCTTAGCCCTGGCCCTGGCTGGGCCGGAGCACATCCGACGTCGTCCATATCCGGAGGTCGGCTGGATCCCCATCCGGGTCCCCCGGCCGTGCCGGTTATTGGGAGAGGCGGGCAGCCCTTACTCCTTTTCTGTTCATTTCGATGAAGTTGTCGGGCTTCAGGATCCTTTTGAAGTCCTAGCCTCTACAGAAACTTGCCCCATCCAGGCTTTTGCTTTGAAAGGCCGGCCGGTCTGGGGGGTGCAGCCGCACCCCGAGATCGATGGCCCTGCCGCTCGGCGTTTGCTGCGCGATTATTCCGGCCTTTTTCCCGAGGTCAGGCCCCTTTATGAAAAAGCCCTGGGGTCCGAATCCAGGGATTCCGGCTTGATTTATAGGATCGTCCAGGCCTTCCTAGAGGCTCTTCCGGAGGATTTTTCACAGTGACGGCGGCTAACCTATTTTTTTTCTTTTCGGGCTTGACAAACAGTCTTTTTTGTATTCTGATAATAGGGCAATTCCGCATGTGATTCCTTTGTTGTGAGGGCTAAAAATCATAATGAAAAAGGAGGATTGTATGAAGTACAAAAAACTCACATGTCTGGTCCTAGCTGTTCTATTCTTGGCTTCTTTGTCGGCTCTGGCCGAAACCAAGAAGATCACCAGCATGGGACATTATACCTTCGCCCGGATCCGGGGCAATGTCCCCACCGAGAAGGTCATGAAGACGCTGGTGGACAAATATGCCGCGGACATTAAGGCCGGCTTTGAGATGGCCGGCTACGGCGATCTGTACCAGCCCTTCATCAATCAGGTCCAGACGGCAACTTTTAAAGACAAGCAGATCATGCCCGGCGAAAAGTTCATGTGGATGCTGTTCCGTTCCCAGGGCAAGATCAAGCTCGTCCAGGACTTAGAATGGGCCGGCGCGGCTCCCTTGGATGTCTACGCTTTCACCGTCAATAAGGATTTCAAAAACTACGAGTTCATCATTCCTAAGCCTTGTGGAAACATCGCCCTGTTGGGCATCACTCCGGTCCTACTCCCGGCCATTTGCGACCTGAAGGTCACACCGGCTAAAGCCAACCTGAGCGAATCCTTCAGCGTGGACATGAGCGGCTCGAAGAACGCCGATACCCTGGAAGTCACCGTCTTTAACGCCTCCGGGGCCAAGGTCGCCACACAGGTCCTGACCCCGGCTTCGCCCAAATGGCAGACCAAATTCGACAAACCGGGCGATTACGTGTTCAAGGCCAAAGCGGCCAACGCCCTGGGCCCGGTGACCGGACCCGGCTGCGAGGCCAAGGTCCATGTCAACCTCCCCCCCACCTGCCAGCTCAAGATCTCCTGCACCCAGTGCTATGACTATGTCGGCAAGCCCATCGTCTTCGACGCTTCCGGCTCGGCCGATCAGGACGGCCAGGTGGTCAAGGCCAGCTTTGAAGTGACCGACGCGGCGGGCCAGGTGGTGGATTCCTACATGGCCACCGCGGCGCCTTTCCTCTGGCAGAAGGTCTTCGACACAGCGGGCAACTATGTCATTACCGTCACCGTTTTCGACGATATGGGCGCTACTGCCGGCGGTGCCGATTCTTGCCGTATTCCGTTTACAATGACCCAGAGGAAGTTGTTCGGCATCGTCGAGTTCGGGCCGATGCTCTGCCGGGGCACCTACACCGGCTTCATCTTCGCCCGGGCGGGCATCCTCTACAAGATTACGCCCGATGTCCTGGACTTCATACTGACCGTGGGCGGCGCCATCCCGACTCAGGGTGACCCCTGGACAGCCTTCATCATGGGCAACGCCCTGCTGAGCGTCCATGCCGGTCCGGCCTTTCTCAGCGGCGGCCTGGGCTACAGCGGCAAAGAACAGACGACCCGCAAGGGCGGAATCGACCTCGTCGGCCAGGTGGGCGTGGATGTGCTCAAGACCCCGGTGGTGGGTGGTATCTTCGCCGAACTGCGGGCGCCCATCATCACCGCCGACCGCTCCTTCGACGAGCATCACAAGCTGTTGCTGGGATTCCGTATCATATTCTGAGCGCCTTGCTGATCTGAGCAAAGGACTGACAGGGCCAGGGAGTTTTATCCCTGGCCCTTTTTTTATTGAATGAAAATAGCACTCATCGGCGCCGACGGCCAGCTGGGCTCGGACCTGATGAAGGTCTTGCCCCCGGCCGGCCTGACTCCTCTCCTTTATCCTGACTTCGACGTCACCAAGCCCGATTGTGTCCGCCGGGTCCTCAACCGATTACGGCCGGAAGTGGTCATCAACACTTCAGCCTTCCACCGGGTGGATGAGTGCGAGACCGACCCCGAGCCGGCCTTCCGGGTGAATGCTTTGGCTGTGCGCGACCTCACCCTCGCCTGCCGCGACCTGGGGGCGGCCCTGGTCCATTTCAGCACGGATTATGTCTTTGACGGGAGGCAGGCCAGGCCTTACACCGAAGAGGACCCGCCCAACCCTCTCAACGCTTATGCTGTTTCCAAACTGGCCGGAGAGTATTTCCTGAGGAGCCTGTGGCCCAGGCATTTCCTCATCCGTACTTGCGGCTTATATGGCCGGGCCGGCAGCCGGGAGAAGGGCACTAATTTTGTGGAATCCATGATCGCTCTTGAGAAAAAAGGCGTTCAACTTCGGGTGGTATCCGACCAGAGAGTGACCCCCACGGCCACGGCCGAACTGGCGCCTCGTGTCTTCGAGCTCCTCCAGACGGGCCGCTACGGGCTCTACCATATGACCAACGAAGGCGAATGCTCCTGGTCCGAATTCGCCCTGGCCATCTTCGAGCTGCTGGGCCGGCCGGCCCGGCTCGAACCCGTCTCCTCCGATGCCTTCGGCGCTCCGGCCAGGCGGCCTCCCTATTCCGTGCTGGAGAACGGACGATACAAGGCCCTGGGCCTGACGCCTTTTTCCCCTTGGAAAGAGGCCCTCCAGGCCTACTTGCGGCAAAAAGGACATTTGGAATAGCAGAAGAATAAAGGTCTTATTTTTTAGAGACGGCCGGCGGCTTTGATCTTGGCCAGGATGTCCTCGGGCAGGCTGCAGACCTCGGCCTGGCGGTTGGTGGCTACATGGACCGTGTGGCCCGTGGCCACCAAAAGGCCGTCTTTGGCCGCCCGCAGCTCATAGCTGAAGACGACCTTACGGGCCGAGGCCTCGCTCAGCCCCACCCGGATGATGAACTCCTCGTCATAATGGAGCGGTTTCCGGTAGCGGCAGAAAGCCTCGGCCACGACCAGAAAGAAGCCCCGGGCTTCGATGTCCCGGTAGGGAAGGCCGGCCTTTCGGCAAAACTCCGTCCGGCCCAGCTCGAACCATTCGAAAAAGCTTTTGTTGTGGGCCACTCCCATCTGGTCGGTCTCGGAGTAGCGGACCCTTTCCCGAAACTCAAGGGCCTGAGCCGGGGCGGGGAATGAGGGAAGGCTGCTATTCGCTGAGCTTGCCGAGTTTGGAGAGTTCTTCATTGTAATACTTGCGGTAGAGAATATCCCACTCCCGGCTTCCCTCTTCGATGGATTTTTTCTGCGACTGGATCTTATCGATGGCCTTTTTGTCCAACTGATCGTATAACTTCATCTCTTCCTCGAGGGCCCTGACGATGACCAGCCGGATTTCGTTGGGCTCGTCCAGAAACTCGACATCGTCGTTTCGGTTGAGAACGTCCAGGATGCGCTTGGACAGATAGTTGATCTTTTCCTTGGACAGGCGGGCGCTCACAGGACGATGTTCCTTTCTTTGGCCAGGCGGGTTTTGATCATGCGGTACATGGTTTGGTAGTCGAGGTTGCCTTTGCGGATTTCCTCTATATGCTTGCTGAGCAGGTCGCGCACTTCCTGATCGAGATCATCCTCCTTCTGGAACTCCTCGGTCAGGAGGGCGGTGGTCTCCTCGAGGAGCTTGGTCTTGTCCTCGAGGATGACTTTCCCATCTTTGTGCAGATGCCGAACGATGGTGAAGGCCAAATGTTCGATCTGGTTCTTGTTCAGCCGCATGTCCGCAATACAATACAACAGAGAGGCGGAAAATTCAAGAAGTGGAATGAGGCGGGAGTGCGCACCCGCTATCTACTCCAAAACTAAAAAAGGGTGAAGGCTGCGGCCGTCGGGGTCGGGCCGGGCCAAGGCTTTGAGCCGGTGGTCCGGACCGAACAGGCGGATGATGGGAGAAAGTGGAGAAGGCCAGGGTTGGCCGGGCTCCATATCCGAAGCCGAGACCCGGCGGCCGTTTTTGATCAGCCGGCAGCCCGGCTCGTTCAAGAGGACCTTAGGGAAACCGGAGAGGAGCGTTTCGATCGGAAGAAGGAAGCTGGCCTGGCCCCCCTGCGCGGCCAGGCGTTCGATTTCTTGAAGAGGTAAAGCCTGCTCCAGCTTGTACTCCCCCGAGGACAGACGGCAAAGGCTTTGGAGATGGGCTCCGCAGCCTAAGGCTGTCCCTAGGTCATGGGCCAAAGAGCGGATATATGTTCCGGCGGAGCATTCGGCCCTGAAATCAACGCAGGGAGGGTTATAGTTTTCCATATCGAAGGAGCGGACGGTCACCAGCTTGGGCTCCAGTTCGACCTCTCTTTGGCGCCGGGCCAGTTTGTAGCTGGGCTTGCCTTGGATCTTCTTGGCCGAAAAAGGGGGCGGAACCTGAAGAAAGCTCCCGGTTAAACCGGCCATGGCCGTCAATAGCTTTTCCTTGTCCGGCAGCTCGTCGCTCTCCATAGTTATGGCCCGGCCTTGGGCGTCGTAAGTATCGGTGGCGTATCCCAGCCGGATCCGGCCGCAATAGGACTTATCCATGGCGGAGAAATAGGGGAAAAGGCGGGTGGCCTTGCCCACTGCCACCAGCAGCAGCCCGGTGGCCAGAGGGTCAAGAGTGCCGAAGTGTCCCACCCGGCGCTGTCCTAGTATATTCCTGATTTTGTCGACCACATCATGGGAGGACCAGCCCGGAGGCTTGTCCACCAGGATCAATCCTTCCATGGTCTTTTTAAAAATCAGGCCGCTCTCCTCGGGCCGATTGGGCGCGCGGCAGTGCCTGGGAAGGCGCAGCTCCCCAGGGCCAGGAACTGAGGAGAGGCATGACTAACGGGCCGCGGGCGCGCGCCGCTTGGCCAGAAGGCTTTCCACTGCGGAGGGGACATCTTTGACCAGTGATTCGTACGGACCCCGGACGGTGAAGCCCGCGGCGTGGACATGGCCGCCCCCGCCAAAGTGCTCGGCAATGGCCGCGGCATGAGCCCTCCCCCTGGAACGGATACTGACCCGAAAAGTTCCGCGCGAGATCTCCTTGAAAAAAAGCACAACCTGCACATCCTTTATGGAGCGAACTAAGGTCGTGATGTCCTCGGTGTCAACTTCACTCAGGTGAAGGTTGCGGAGATATTTGCGGAAAAGGCTGATGACGGCGATGTTCCCCCGGCGGTTCAAGCGCAGGGTGCTCAGCACCCGGCCCAGCAGTTTGACCTTTTCCGGGGTGTTGGTGTTGAACAGCATGTCCGAGATGCGGATGGGGTTGGCTCCCAGGCGGACCAGACGGGCGCACGTTTCAAAAGCCTGGGCGCTGGTGTTGGAGAATTGGAATGACCCCGTGTCGGAGACGATGGCACAATAGAGGTGCTCGGCCATGCGGGCGGTGAAGCCCATGCCCAGCCGCGCTCCCAGGCGGAAGGCCATCTCGCCCACGGCCGGCGCCTCAGGATCCACCCAATTGATGTCGGCATAATGGTCGTTGGAGTAATGGTGGTCGATGTTGATCTTGAAATAGCCGCTCAGGTTCTCCTGGCCGGAGCGGGAGACGTCGGCGCATTCCAGGAGGATGACCGCATCGATCTTCCGGGGATAGATCTGTCCCCGCCTGATCTGCCGGGTGTCGGGGCTGCGGTGGAAGGGGAAGGGTGTTGGATCGGTATTGACCACAACCGCCCGGCCGCCCAGCTTCCGAAACATCAAGCTCAGGGCCAAGCTGGTGCAGATCGAGTCACCGTCGGGCCGCAGATGAGAAGTGATGGCGATCCGGCGGCTGCCGCGCAGAACCCGGCAGATGGCTTCAATCGGATCCTTGCTCATCGGTCTTCACCTGCTTGATCAACTGGTCGAGCCGGGAGTCCCATTCCGGGGCCCGGTCAAGCTCAAAAAATAGCTCAGGATTATACTTTAAATTGATAGCAGCGGCAACTGACCGACGCACATGATTTTTCTTTTTTTCCAGGGCGGCCAGGACCACTGCCGGATCATCCGGACCCAGAACAGTGAGGAACACGCGGGCGGTCAGAAGGTCCGCTGTCATCTCCACCCGGATGACGGTGATCAGGCTGGAGAAGAGGGGCTGGACCTCTTGGATGAAAAGCCGGCTGAGATGGTCCTGGATAAGGCCGGCCACCTGACGCGGCCTTCGGCGTTCCCCCCGGATTTTCAAGCCTGGCACGCTCCTTCCCGATTAGGTCCAGGCTCGGCCCGGGCCGGCCGGATCTGATCCAGGCTGCCGAGCAGGCTTAGAAATACTGGACCTCGACGACAACGGTTTCACCTTCAAAGGACAATTCCACATCCTTCAATATGGCCTGGAGCTGTCCCTCGACTACGCTTTTCTGACTGTTGAGGGTGACCACCCCGACCCGCGACCTCTGCCAGGCGTCCTGAAAGTCAAGTTCAGCATAGGCGGCGTTGAACCTCTGCCGGACCCGGTCCCGGATGCGGTTGAGTGTCTTCCGCTTGTCCTTGAGAGACCGGGCCTGGGGGAGGTGAAGGTCGAGGACGAGCAATCCGATAATCATGGCCGGCTCCTGCAGCTATTTGGGCTGGACGGTTTCGGTCAGGTAGGCCTCGATCAAATCGCCTTCCTGGATTTCCTTAAACCTGTCCAGGCTGATGCCGCATTCGAAGTTCTTCTGGACCTCGGTCACATTTTCCTTGATGTGCTTAAGAGAGGAGATGCGGCCTTTGAAAACGATTTCTTTGTTGCGAACAACGCGGGCCTCAGCCCCGCGCTGGATCTTGCCGTCGGTGACGTAGCAGCCGGCAATGACGCCCACCTTGGGGATGCGGAAGACACGGCGGATCTCGGCCCGGCCCAGAAAGACCTCCCGGACGGTCGGCTCCAGCAGGCCGGCCACAGCCTTTTTCAGCTCCTCGATCAGCTGATAAATAATGGAGTAGGTCCGGATCTCGACGTTTTCCTTTTTGGCCTGCTCCAGCGTCTTTTGCCCGGCTCGAATATTATAGCCCAGGATGATGGCCTTGGAAGTGGAGGCCAGCAGGATGTCGGAGTCAGTGATGCTTCCGGTGCCGGCATGGATGATCCTGATTTTGACCTGCTCGGTGGCCAGGGTAGGCAAGAGATCTTTGAGGACCTCCACCGAGCCCTGGACATCGGCTTTGACCACCAGGGCCAGCTCTTTGACCACACCCTCCTTGATTCGTTTGAAGAGATCATCCAGGCTGACGTAGGCGGGAGCCCCCGGCTCTTTCTTCTTTAGGCCAGCCAGGCGATGATCGACAATGAGCCTGGCCTGATCCAGGCTGGAGACGACTTGGAAGGCCTCCCCGGCCTCGGGGACTTCATTAAAGCCTAACACCTCAACCGGCATGGACATATCGGCCGTCTTGAGCATCCGGCCGTGCTCATCGAAAAGGGCGCGGATTTTTCCGTGAGTGGTGCCGGAGATGAAGGTCTCCCCTTGGGATAAGGTCCCTTGCTGAACCAGGACCGTGGCCAGGGCGCCCTTTTTAGGGTCCAGCCGGGCCTCCAAAACGACGCCCTGGGCCGGAACGGACGGGTTGCCCTTGATCTCATTGACGTCCGCCAGGAGCAAGATCATCTCCAGCAGTTCCTTGATGTTCTTTTTCTCTTTGGCCGAAATGTCCACACTGACCGTCTTGCCTGCCCATTCCTCGATCAGCAGCCCTTCCTTGGACAGTTGCTGCTTGACCCGGTCCAGGTTGGCCTCAGGCTTGTCGATCTTGTTGATGGCCACGATGATGGGCACCTTGGCCGCCTGGGCATGGCTGATGGCTTCCTTGGTCTGGGGCATGACTCCTTCGTCGGCCGCCACCACCAGGATGACGATGTCGGTGACCTTGGCCCCGCGAGCCCGAAGCCGGGTGAAGGCTTCGTGGCCGGGCGTGTCGATGAAGGTGATGAGACGGTTGCCCACCTTGACCTGGTAGGCGCCGATGTGCTGGGTGATCCCGCCCGATTCCTTGCCCACCAGGTTGGAGGCGCGGATGGCGTCCAGGAGGGTCGTTTTGCCGTGATCGACATGGCCCATGATTGTTACCACCGGCGGCCGGATGGCCTTGCTCTCAGGGTGGAGGTCCGCTTCTCTGCGGACCGCTTCCTCGATGGAGATGAATTCAAGGTCGTGGCCGACTTCTTTGGATAGAGTTTCGACCAGTGAACCATCGAGGAGGTCCCCGGCCGATAGGATGATCCCCTTGGCCGCCAGCTTATGCAGGAGAGTCTTGGGCGCGATCTTCAAGCGATTACACAGCGCTTTAAGATCCGTCCCCTCGGTCAGGACGATATGGAGGCGCTGGGGAAGAACAGCTTCCTTGGGCTTCTTGACGGCCTTGACGGTTTCCGGAGCGGGTTTCTTGGCCGGGGCCAGAGGTGCGTCCTTGGGCTTGCCGGGCGTTCGAGGTTTGGCGGGCGGTTTGTTGTTCATGATCCCATCTCTTTGATTCCGATTTTCCAGCCGACCAGTTTGGAGGCCAGCTTCACGTTGATCCCTTTCTTGCCAATGGCCAGCGAGAGTTGGTCGGGGGCGACCAAAGCCTGGAGCCTTTTATTATCCTGGTCCTCCAATTGGATGCGGCTCACTTTGGCCGGGCTGAGGGCGGATTTGGCGTAGCTGGCCGGGTTAGGGGACCACAGGATGACATCAATTTTTTCTCCCTGCAGTTCCTTGCTGACAGCCAGGATCCGGCTGCCCTTGGGGCCGATGCAGGCGCCTACCGGATCCACATCGCGATCCTGAGCAAAGACGGCCACCTTGGCCCGTTCTCCCGGCTGCCTGACGATGTCCTTGATGACGATGATGTTGTTGGCGATCTCCGGAATCTCCAACTCCAGCAGCTTGGCTAGAAAGCGGTAGCTCGTCCGGGAGGTCAGTATCTGAGCCCCCCGGCTGCCCATCTGGACCTGACTGATGACGGCTTTGACCCTGTCGCCGCGCTGAAAGTTTTCGTTGGGCAGGATATCCCGGAGCGGAAGGATGACTTCGGTCTGGATCACTTCCAGGATGAAACCGGAGTTCTCCAGCCGACGGACGATGCCGGTGACGATCTCTCCGGTCCGGGAGGCGAAGTCCTCATAGATCTTTTCCTGCTCGGCGTCCCTGACTTTTTTGAAAATGACCTGTTTGGCCGCCTGGGCGGAGATCCGGCCCAGCGTCTCGGCCTGCAGGTCGAGCTCCAGGGTGTCTCCGGGTTTGACGAAGGGATCGGTCTGGCGGGCCTCGCCCAGCGAAATTTCAGCGGATGGATCGGGGGGCGGCTCCTGATCGACGACTTTTTTGACGGCGTACACCCGGAGCTCTCCCTTCTCCGGCTGGAAGAAGACATTGACCTGTTCGTTGTGCACGAAGTACTTGGCCGAAGCTACGCGGAGCGATTCCTTGATGGCGTTGACGATCACCGCGGGCTCCACCCCGCGCTCTTTGCTGAGCTGCAGGATGGTGTTCCAGACATTGATCTTCATAGCCGCTCATCTTGGGGAATATAAGGGCCCTCAAGAGGCCGGAATTATATATGAATTCAGGAGCCGGGGCAAATAGGGGCTGGGAGAGAAAGCATCCTTCTTCTGTGGCCTTGGGCGAGAAGGACGGGTCCTGTCGTGGGGCATCCCCTCGATGTTTCTTGTCAATGAGGCTACGGCCAGGGCGGCCTCGCTCCCGGGAAGGTTTTTAACGCCGTTCCTTCGCCGTCTTCTCAGCGCCTGCGGAACTCGCACCAAGAACCTGACCTCAGAACATGATTTATGGAACTTTAACATCTTCCGCGTTGATCAAGAAGCTCAGACACCCTCGGCGCCCCGCAGAACGGGGTTCCTTCGAATCCGGCTCGGGAAGGCTAAACCTTCCCTGATGGTCGCTACGGCTGCCCTAGCCATAGCTCAATTCCTGTGCACACTATCTCCCTGGGATAGGCCCCGCGGCACCCGTCCACCCTATTGTTTAAGAATATCGCGGAAAAAGGATGCTCTCTCTAGGGAAGGGAGAAGAGCTAAGGGAAAATAATTAGCTTATTTCTTGCGTTTTGAGCCTCTTGCCATTAATCGCTGTTCCGCCGAGTCCGACTTGGCTTCGATGACTTCCTCCACCTGGTGGAATTCCTTGAGCCCGGAGCGCTTGGAATACCAGATGGAAGCCACCGCGATCAGGAAGAGGGCCGCCACCACAGCGATGAGGGCCGGAGTTGTCCGGCGGTACTGGATGATGATGGGCGCGGCCAGCACCGAGACCAGGTTGATAACCTTGAGCATAGGGTTGAGGGCCGGGCCGGCCGTATCCTTGAGCGGGTCGCCTACGGTGTCGCCCACCACGGCTGCCTTGTGGGAGGCCGAGCCCTTGCCGCCGTACAGGCCGTCCTCGATGAGTTTCTTGGCGTTGTCCCAGGAGCCGCCGGTGTTGGCCATGAATACGGCCAGGAGTTGGCCCGACAGAATGGCCCCGGCCAAGAAACCGCCCAGCGCTTCGACTTGAAGGACCAGGCCGACGAGAAGGGGGGTCAGGATAGCCAGCAGGGCCAAGCCGATGAGCTCCTTCTGGGCGGCCACGGTGCAGATGCGGACGGCCTGTTTGTAATCCGGCTTGACCTTGCCCTGCATCAGGCCGGGGATGCGAAATTGCCGGCGGACCTCCATGACGATAAGCGAAGCGGCCCGGGAAACGGCATTCAGGGTCAACGAGGAGAAAAGCCAAGGGATGGCGCCGCCGATGAGCAGTCCGACCAGGACTAGGGGCATCGACACCCGGATGCCCGTCGAGGCCAGAGTCTGGGAGGCCTGCAGCAAGCCGCTTTCGACCAGTGGTTTCTGGACTTTAGTCACGTCGGTAAGATATGAGCCGAACAGGGATACCGCGGCGATGACGGCCGAGCCGATGGCCACGCCTTTGGTGATGGCTTTAGTGGTGTTGCCTACGGCGTCCAGGTCGGCCATGATCTGGCGGGAGTTTTTGTCCAGGCCGGCCATTTCGCCGATGCCGTTGGCGTTGTCGGAGATGGGGCCGAAAGAATCCATGGCTACGTTGTTGCCGGTCAGGGTCAGCATCCCGATGCCGGTCATGGCCACACCGTACAGGACATAGACGACACCCGTGGGGCCCTGGCTCATGTAGGGGAGGTAGATGAGGATGGCCGAGCCGATGGTCGAGGCGATGACCAGGATGGACCACACCGACGATTCCATGCCGAACGACAGGCCGGACAGGAGGAGAGTGGCCGAGCCCGTTCGCGACGAGGCGGCGATCTCTTTTACCGGAGCATGGTGGGTGTCGGTGAAGTATTTGGTCAGCTCGTCAATGAGGATGGCCAGGATGATGCCCGCCGCCACCGATAGGAAGGCCCTCCATTCGTTCATATAGAAATGGGCGATCAGGGCAAAGGCGACGATGCAGATGAAGGCCGAGGTGTAGAAGCCCCGGTTGATGGCGGACATGGCGTTGCCCCGCTTCTGGCCTTTGCGGCCGCGGACAAGGTAGGTGCCGATGATGGAGGAGAAGACGCCGATGCCGCGCACCAGCAGGGGGAAGATGATCCACTTGATCTCGTGGGTCAGGGCCACCAGGGCCAGGCCCAGGATCAGGCCGGCAACGATGGTCACTTCGTAGCTTTCAAAGATGTCGGCGGCCATGCCGGCGCAATCGCCGACGTTGTCGCCCACCAGGTCGGCCACCACCGCCGCGTTGCGGGGATCATCCTCGGGGATGTTGGCCTCGACCTTGCCCACCAGGTCGGCGCCCACGTCGGCCGCCTTGGTGTAGATGCCGCCGCCCACCCGCATGAACATGGCCAGGAGCGTGCCGCCGAACCCAAAGCCCAGCAGGGCATCGGGCGCAGCCTTTTGGAAAATCAGGAAGATGACCGTCCCCCCCAGCAGGCCCAGACCGTCGGTCAGCATGCCGGTGATGGTTCCGGTTCGGTAGGCGATTTTCAAGGCCTTATCAAAGCTGGTCCGGGCGGCGGAGGCCACGCGCACGTTGCCCTGAACGGCCATCCGCATGCCGAACTGTCCGACCGTCAGGGAAAAGAGAGCGCCCAGGATAAAAGCCGCTGCCCGGCCGAAGCCGATGATCAGTTTGATCTTATTGGGGTCCGAGGCATATTGGGGAAAACGCTCCAGGGCTTCGGGCGAGGGGGGGACGATATAAACGCTGAAAAATAGGGCCACGGTCAGAACGACGATCAGAGGGAGGATGGTCTTGAGCTGGCGGGAGAGGTAGGTTTCAGCGCCCTGTTTAATGGCCTCCCAAACCTCGATCATTTTGGGGGTACCTTTGTCTTCGGACATGATCTGACGCCGAAGGAATAGGGCATAGGCCAGTCCCAGCAGAGCGATGCCCAGGACGGACCACAAGGCGACCGTTTCGAATAGCGTTTTTTGCAGCATGAACGTCTCCCTCCTTCGGATTTCTATGATTCCGCCAAGAGGTTCGGAAAATGAAGGGGCTATCTATAGCATAAGCAGGGCGAAATTTCAATTTTTTCAGAAGGTCGCGGCTTGGGCATTAGCCTCGCTCGCTGGCCGGATTTTTCACGCCCTTCCTAGCGCTCTTCTCGGGGGCTGCGCAACTCGCCCTCCTTCGGAAGGCTCAAACATGCTCGCCTGCCGGCAAAAATAATGCCGGAAATCCTCGAAGAGCGCTTCGGAAGGGCTAAATCCGGCCTGATGCTCGCTCCAGCCAACGCCCAAGCCGCGACTCAACTTTATTTTGAGCTATCAAAGACAAAGCTTTGGTTTAAAGGTCAAAAACAAGCTCCCCCCTGAGGCTGTAGGGGCCGAAACCGGTCACCCGGACCTCAACGAAGCGGTGGACAGGGGAGAGGCTCTCGGGCGCGGTGAAGTTGACCACCCGGTAGCCTTCATCCCGGCCGCAGTAAGCCCGCGGATCTTTCTTGGATGCTCCAGTGCAGAGCACGCGCCGCGTGCTTCCGACCAAAGCCCGGTTGAGCTCGAGCTGGACCTGTTTTTGGCGCTCCTGCAGTTCCACCAGGCGCCTTTTTTTGACCTGGACGGGGACATCGTCGGCCCGGCGGGCCGAAGCCGTAAATGGCCGCGGCGAGTAGCGGAAGGAAAAAATATTGGCGAAGCGGACTATCTCCAAGGCTTGGAGCGTATGGGCAAAATCCTCTTCGGTCTCGCCGGGGAAACCGACCATGATATCCGTGCTCAGCTCCAGCCCGGGCAGAGACTGGCGGAGCGTTTCCGACAACCGCAGATATTCTTCCCGGGTGTAGCCGCGGTTCATCCGCTCCAGGACTCCTGCGGAGCCGGACTGAAGCGGCAGATGAACCTGCCGGCAGAGGGCCGGGGTTTCCTGCATAGCCAGGATGATAGCCCCGCTGAAGTTTTTGGGGTGGGAGGTTATGAAGCGGACCCATTCCAGGCCGGGCGTTGCTCCGGCCTGGCGGAGCAGACTGGCAAAGTCTAGGCCCGACTCCGGGTCGCGGTAGGAGTTCACGTTCTGGCCCAGGAGAATGATTTCCTTATATCCGGCAGCGGCCAGTCCTTGGACCTCGTCCATGACCAGCCGCAGGGGCCGGAACTTTTCGCGGCCCCTGGCATAGGGAACGATGCAGTAGGCGCAGAAGTTGTTGCAGCCTTCCATGATCGTGACAAAGGCGCTGGCCGGGCTTTCTCGGAGATAAGTCCTGGGCCGGTCCTCGCGCCAGACGGAGGCCTGTTCAACATCCACCGCCTTCCCGGATCCGGCCTCCACAAGCCGGGGCAAGCGGGAATAGCTGTCCGGTCCCAGGACCAGGTCCACTTCCGGTACCCGGCTCATGATCTTTTCTCCCTGGGCCTGGGCTGCGCAGCCTGCTACGGTCAGCCGAAAATTATGCTTTCTTTTCAGGACAGCCAGACGGCCCAGGAAGGAAAACAGCTTTTCCTCGGATTTTTGGCGCACCGAGCAAGTGTTGACGATGACCAGGTCGCTGGCCTCCGGAGAATCTGTTTTCTCCATCCCCGCCTCGGCCAGGAGCCCGGCCATGTATTCCGAATCGTTCTCATTCATCTGGCAGCCGAAGGTATGGATGTAGAATTTGCGGCCCGCCCGATGTTCGACCACGATCTCTTCCTTGGCTGCCTTGATTATTATACGCGATGAAAATATTTATAAAAGCGCACTTCTTAGGGCTTTTCGAAGACGAGCCGATAATGGTCCAGGATTTCCCGCTCAAAGCAGAGTCTGTTTGCGTTCACTCCGGACCGGCTGATCCGCCTCCGGAGCTCTTTACTGGCCAGGTATTTCGGGATGAACGAGAGATAAAACAGGTACTTCCTGAAGCTGAACTGCCTGAACTTCTTCCGCCAGTGTTTCTGCGTCTCGATATAATCGAGCCTGCCGTTACTCTTGGTGACCAGCGTGAAGCGGGGCTTTGCGTCTTCGATGATCTGCTCGACGCTGTAAGGGAGCCAGTGACCGGGAAACTCCTTTTCCATCAGGGCACAGATGTAGGCGTCGGAATTCCTGGGGGCATGGATATCAACCGTCTTGTAGTCGATCACGTTCTTTCCAAAGATCATGGTTTGCATGTAGAACCGCCCTCCTTTCGGCAGGAGGTCAGAAACGAATTTGAAAAAACGCCTGTAGACTTCATCCTGTTTTCCCGCTTCCCATTCTTCGCGGGAGCAGAACGCCTCAAAAGCGCCGATACAGGTTACGGCATCAAAGGTTCCGAACGTATCCGGCAAGATATTTCGGCAATCCATGAGGTGAACGACCAGGGCATTTTTCAGGCAGGCCTTCAGCTGGCCAAGGGACAAGGTAACCCCGATCCCCTGGGCGCCGATCTCTTGGAGGTAAGCCAGGAAGGAACCCCATCCACACCCCATGTCCAGAACGCGGGTTCCTTTGCCGATGTTCAGACTCTCAGCAATATACTCATGCTTCCTCCGCTGGGCCGCCTCAAGAGTCAGGGAGAAGTCGCCGTCATATTTGGCCCCGCTGAAATCACCTGTCTCCCCGAAGCAGAACCGGAAAATTCTGTCGATGAGGGTATAGGTATAGTCCAAATTTTTTTGGTCAGCCATCGCTCCCGACCTCCAGGCTGAGTATTCTTTAAAAATGACCTCTTCCTGAAGTTGTCAAATCTTCAATGTCCCAGGCGAGTCCCAGCTCATCGAATAAATCATGGGCCTTCTGGATATACTCGGCGGCCGATACCCTTTTGAATGCGGAAACTGGGCCCGCTCGCCTGCTCAATCTCTTACCGATTTCCGCAAAAGTGCGGGCCAACTCGGGGCGGGCCCCCAATTCTTGTCCGACTTTCACGCTTTTTCCCCACCACGCCCAGGCCTTCCTCGGTTTCTTGACCAGCCAGTAGTAGACTCCCATCAAATTGAAGATTTCGGTTCTGCCAAAAGCGCATTTTTTCGCGTTTTTGAGGGATAATGTCCCGCTCCGGTACGTTTTTTTTCTTTGCTGGACTATTCTCGCACTGCTGGAGGACCTGACGGCTTCTTCCAAATCACAGAGGTCATAAAAAAAACGGCCGACCCAGTAAGTGCTCTGGTAAAAAGGAGCTATATATTTTTCCCCAGAAATATTCCGTTCCCACTGTTTCAGCGCATCCTGGGCTCTCCCCCTGTCTCCCAGCAGCAGGCAGGATTTGGTTTTTATTCCCAGCAGGCATAGGGACCAGAATTTCTGTTCGATTGGACGCAGCCAGGAGAGGCCCTCATCCACTTCCCGCAAGGCTTCTTCAAGCTTTCTCCTTTTAAGCAAATCATTGGCCTTGAGAACGTATTTTCGGACGCGGGTATAGTCGTTCTCATAGACATCGCCGATTTCCTGGAGTTTGTTGATGAAGACTTCAGAATCGTGGAAATTCCCTTGCTCCGTGGCCAAAATCCCGAGATAAAACACATAGCCGGGCGGAGTATACGGATCACCCTCTCGGATATTTCGGTCCAGGATGTTCGGGTCGAACTGCCGTTCTTTCATCCAGTTGCCGGAAAGAGTGTCCATCGCCGCTTCCCAGAATTTGTATTTGTAAAGGGTTTTGGTGTCATCGGGATCAATGAATTGCGCAGCATAATCAAGGAGTTTGCGGGCAATTCCGAATGATATTCCTGAGAAGAAGAAGAGAGCGCTGGAGGAGGCATACATGGCCACGCCGTTTGAAATCTTGGTGATGTCAAAATTTCGGGCGGTCCCCACAAACCGGAGTGAGTCGGTGATCATCCTCCATGTATCCACGGAAACGAGAGCAGTCCCTCGATGATAGATGATTTCGAAGATATTGTTCATTATCGGCGAGGGGGCTTTTTTCACCTTCTTCTGGGGAAGATAGAGGGACTTCATCACTCGGGCCAGGTTGGAGGCCAGAGAAAGCAATTTCGTAATTCTCATTTTCGGCCGCCGCTCTCCCCATATTTCCATCACCCTGTCAAAATGTTGCACGGCTTCAGCCATGCGGCCTTTGTTGAGGAAAGCCTTGGCGATGTTCCATTCGAGATGGGCGACGGCATCGGGGTCGCTGGCCTCCTCCTGTTTATGAAGATAAAGCTTCAAGGCTTCCTGGTAATAGTAGATCGCTTCCGACGAAGCGGCGGCCTTTAGCGCTTCTTCACCGGATTTGACCAGATATTCTTCCGCCTTCTCAAAATTTTCTCCGCGACTGTAGTGGTAGGCCAGCACACCATAAAACTCGTGAAGCTTGTGGGAAAAAACGGATTCAATGGACTCGGCGACCCTCAAATGAAGCTCTTTTCGCTTCTTCAGCAGGACGGAATCATAGACGACTTCCTGAACCAGAGCGTGTTTGAAGAGATATTCCAGCTCTTCCAGCCGCCTTCTCTCTTTAATGAGCTGAACCTCTTTCAAGAATAGGAGTCGGCCATCGATTTCGCTGGTCGATTTGGCCACCTCGGCTAAAATTTTGTAGAAGAAGTTTCTCCCGATTACCGAAGCCACCTTGAGGAGAGAGCAGGTTTCCTCATCCAGCCTGTCAATCCGGGACATCAAGATTTCCTGCACGGTTTCGGGGATGACGACCGAATCAATCTTCTCTGTGACTCTGAAGCCGTCTTCCTTGACTTCCACAGCCCCCACATCGATGAAGGATTGAACCACCTCCTCGATGAAAAAGGGATTCCCTTCCGTTTTCTGGATGATGAGCTCCTGAAGTGAAGCGGGGAGTCCGGTGATGTTTAAAAGATTCTCGACCAAGGTTAAGCAATGATCTCGCTGCAGAGGGTCAAGACGGATCTCCGCGGAGTAGGCGGCATGAAGCTCTCTGACATGGCGCGCGACCCGTTCACCCGTTTTATCATATTCAGGGCGGAAGATGTTGATGAAGAGGATTCGGTGGCTTTGGGCAAGACGGAAAAGTGACAATAAGAACTCGATCGTGGTCCCATCCGCCCAGTGGAGGTCATCGATCACGATCACCAAAGGACGTATCTCAGATACCTTGGCCAGGAGTTCGCGGAGGCTCTTGAGAATGAGTTTTTCGAGTGCTTCTCCCTCAATCCCCCGGACCCTTTCTGCGGCAGATCCCGAGATTTTTAATCCCATCATCGTGGCGATAAAAGGGAAGACTTCTGGAGCCTCGTCCGGGGAGGCTTCCTTGATTTTATTTTCGATTCTTTGAGCGGAGGCGATCGACGAGTCTTCTTCCTTGATCTGCGCCCAATTTTTCAAGATATCTATAATGGGATGAAAGCTGAGATTTTTCCCGATGGATAAAGCGCGGCCTTGAAGAAAGGTCACTTTTTTAATTTCATCTGTCGTGCCCAACTCGGCGATCAAGCGAGATTTTCCGATTCCGGCCTCACCGATCACGTTCACGATAGATCCCTCGCCGTTGATGACCTTAAGAACATGCAGCCTGAGCCGATCGAACTCTCTGTCTCGGCCAACCATCTTGGAGTGAATCATGCGCTCGGCGCCGCGCTTGGCTCTGTAGATATTTTTTTGAATTGAAACGAGCTTGTAAGCGGGGACATGACTCGTCCCCCCTTCTCTCGCCACCGGCTTCATTTTTTCGTATTCAAAATCTTCCTTGGTGTGCTTGTAGGTTGTGGGCCCCACACAGACATGGCCCTTGGCTGCCAGGTCTTTCAGATCGGCTGCCAGGCTGACGGCCTCTCCCAGGATCGAGAGTTCCTTTTTTCCGCCGACATCAATGACTCCGGCAATGACGGTCCCCGTGTTGACCCCGATACAAACATCGAGCGGCGCCCGGAGGCATTCTTCTTGATTAAATTGGCTGATCCTTTCCCGTATTTCAATTGCAGCGTTGATGGCCTTCTTGGGAGCATCCTCAATGGCCGTAGGCACTCCGAACAAGGCCAGGAGGCTGCCTCCCGAGATTTTTTCGATACGGGCGCCATACTTTTCAAAGATAGAGTTTAAGAGTTTAAAGAGGCGGCTCGATAGCACGGTAGCTTCCTCAGGATCCAGGGTTTCCAGAATCTCCGAGTATCCTGATAGCTCGACAAACATGACTGTCGCCGGCCGCCGCTCAGCCTCGGGCTTTCCCTTGGGCTTCTCCTTGTCGATGATATCCTTGTATTTCTCAATCTCGAGTAATCTCTTCAGCTGGTTGAGGTCGGAAAGCAGCTGTTCGGCGGATTGATAACGTCCCGCTGCCGATTTCTGCAGGCATTTGTAGATAATACGCTCGGCTTCGTCGGGGATGCCCTTTTTCCATTCGGTGGGCGGGATGGGAGATTTGTGGACAATAGCGTAAAGCACAGCCTGCTCATGCTCTCCCTCAAACGGGAGCTTTCCGGTCAGCAGCTCATAGAAGACGACTCCCAGAGACCAGAGGTCCGTCCGGTGGTCAGTATCCTCCCCCAGGGCTTGTTCAGGGGACATATAGAATATTGTCCCGACCCGTGACGAGGCCAGCGTGATTTGATGCGGGCCGGCGAGCTTGGCCAGCCCAAAATCGACAATCTTCACGACGCCCTCGCCGGTGACCATGACATTCGAGGGCTTGATATCCCGGTGGATAATGCCTTGGCTATGGGCCCGGGCCAGGCCTTGGCCAATCTGCCTGACCATATCAAAGGTGTGTTCAAACGGAATCGATCCCCGTCCAATCTTTTGCTTCAACGTTTCACCGGGGTAGTAAGCCATGGCGATGTACAGCTGGCCGTCTGGCGTCTCGTCGATCTCGTGAATGGTGCAGATATTCTGATGCTCCAGGATGGAGGCAGCCTGAGCCTCCTGGATGAACCGTTGTTTGTATTCAGGGTTCTTAGTCAGGCTGGGAGGCAGTAACTTGAGAGCAACATTCCGTTTGAGGCGCAAATCTTCCGCTTTGTAGACAACGCCCATGCCGCCGCCCCCGAGTTTTTCCAGAATCTTGTATCGCTCGGCGAAGATTCCTCCGTAAGTGAGCTGGATATCGGAGAGATCGTGAGCTTCTAGAGGCAGGCTCATCGTCTGGTCGTACGGTGGAAGCAGAGTGGCGCAGCTTTTGCAGAAGGTGGCATATTGCGGATTTTGGGTGCTGCATCGGGGGCACTTCATGGATTGTGCTTTGTTTATATTCTTGATAATAGCAATCGAGATATCAATAGTCAATTGACCTAAATATGCGGCTGCTCAGGAATCCGGAAGAGGCCACACTAGCCAGCTGGCTCAGGATAAACGGGCAGGCTGATGATGACTGGTTTTGAAGGAGTGCTGGCCTCTGATTTTACAGCATCTTCTCAAGAATCACGACCGCGGTGCGGATGAATTTGGGGCAGAGCGTGTCGTGAAGGCCTTGTTCCATAATGAGCTTCTGCCCGCGGGCCGAGCCGAGGTCATGTCCGAGCAGCACTTTGCAGCGCAGGGAGCCGTGTCGGGAACGGAAACGGTCCATGAACTCCCGAACCAGCCGATAGGTTTTTTCCTTGGACGCGTCATCCTTGGCCCGGACCTTTCCGTATTTCAGGCCGATGACCATTATGGCCCCGGTCACCGCGCCGCAGGTCTCTCCCAGCCGGGCCATACCGGCGCCGAAGCCCTGGGCCAGCCGGAAGGCTTTGTCCCGCTTAAGGCCGAGGCTTGGGGCGTAGGCCGCCAGGACGGCCTGGCTGCAGTTGAAACCCTGGCCAAACAGGCTTGTGGCCCGGCTGGCCCGCGGCCCGCGTTCTAGGGAAGATTTCTTGGGTCCGGTCGGTTTCAGCATGGTTATCTCCTTGAGAGGGCCGCTCAGCCCGGCCCCAGGTTGTGAGTGAGCATCTCTCGGGCGTTCTGCAGAGCCGCCTCGGTGAGGCGGCTTCCGGAAATGAGCCGCGCGATTTCCTCCACCCGCTCCTCGAAACCCAGCTTTTGGACTGTGGTGTAGGTCCGGTTTTTCTCCACCCGCTTTTCAATGCGGAAATGATGCCGGGCGTGGGAGGCGATCTGCGGCAGATGGGTGATGCAGATAACCTGGTGGCGCCGGGCCAGTTCCTTGAGTTTCTGGGCGATGAATTCGGCCGTCTTGCCGCCGATCCCGGCATCGATCTCGTCGAAAATCAGGGTTTTGAGGCGTTCCTGCTCGCGGCCGATGGACTTGAGGGCCAGCATGACCCGGGACAGCTCGCCACCCGAAGCGATCTTCCTCAAAGGCCGGAGCTGTTCTCCGGGGTTGGGGCTGATGAGAAATTCGACCTCATCCTGGCCGCTGTCCCGCGCTTTGTCGGCCTGTTCCCGGTCGGGGAGAGATGTCTGGACCTGGACCTCGAACCTGGCCTTCTTCATGCCCAGCTGGCCGACTTCCTTTTCGACCAGGTCCTGCAGTTCCCGGGCGGCCAGCAGGCGTTTCTCCGACAGCCGGCCGGCCTTTTCGCTGTATTCCCGGAAGAGCTTGTCGATCCCCGCCTTTACCTCGGACAGACTCTCTTCGCCATGGACCAGGCGGTCGCGCTCTTCCTTGATGCGGTCAAAATGGACCTGGATATCAGCCAGGTTCTGGCCGTATTTTCTCTTGAGCTTTTCGATGAGGCTCAGGCGTTCTTCGATCTTTTCCAAGTTCTCCGGAGAAACGGACTGCCTGTCCTTATATTTAAGCAGCAGGTTGGTCACCTCCCGAAGGGTGATGTCGGCCGGCTCGAGGGAGTCTCCTATCTCGCGGAAGGCCGGGTCGAAACCGCTGAGCTCGGCCAGCAGCGACCGCAGCCTGGCTATCAGAGACTGGAGCGACTCTTCGCGCTCGGAGGCGATGTCCAGGGCGCCCTCTACAAGAGAGGCGATCTTCTCGGCATTCTTCAGGATATGCCTCTGCTGCAGGAGTTCGGCCTCTTCGCCCGGCCGCAAACCGGCCGCTTCGATCTCCTTGATCTGGTATTCGAGAAAGTCGAGACGCTGAGCCGCGTCTCGCTGCGAAGCCTCCAGCTCTTGTTTTTCCTTGTGCTTCTGGCGCAGCTCTTGGGCCAGGCGGCCGGTTTCCTGGCGCAGGGGCAGAGCGGTGCCGAAGCTGTCCAGGAAGTTGAGATGATTGTCGAGGTTCAGGAGGAAGACATGGTCGTGCTGCCCGTAGATGTCCACCAGCCCGGCCCCCGTGTCCTTAAGCTTCTTCAGAGGCACCAGAACGCCCCCCAGATAGGCTTTGCCCGTTCCCTGCTCGGTGATCTGGCGCTGGATGATAAGCTCTCCGTCCTCGGCCGAGACATCCGGGGGCAGGCCTGACGCCTCTTTCGTGTCGAAGACCGCCTCGACCACGGCCTCGGATTTTCCAGTGCGGAGGAGGTCGGCCGAGCCCCGCTCCCCCAGCAGGAGACGGAGGCTATCGATGATGATGGATTTCCCGACTCCCGTTTCTCCGGTCAGGATAGAAAAGCCTTCCTCGAGGTCAAGCTGCAAGTCCTCGATAGTGGCCAGGTTCCTGATGCGGAGGAACTTGATCATTCACCGGGCTTTTTTTTGATGAGGAGGGGCACCAGGGCCTTCTCCATATTGATCCGGCCGTAGCCGAGAAATTCGTCCTTGCCCAGGTAGGTCTCCGCATTGACGTCGTCGGCCGAGAAGCGGATGACATCCATGACCTGATTGACCGTCAGAAAAGGTTTGAGGCTGATGATCAGCGCCGCCAGGCCGGAGACGTGCGCCGCCGAGGCCGAGGTCCCGGAGGCGAAGCCGTAGTCCACGGAGCCCGGCCCGTAATAACCGCGGGGGACGGTGCTGAAGATGCTGACCCCCGGGGCGGCGACATCCACCTCCGAGCCGAGGTTGGACCAGGCCGGCCGGGCGTCGTTGTAGTCCGTGGCGGCCACGGCTAGGCAGTAGGCGTCAAAGGCCGCCGGGTACTCGACTGGGCCGCCGGTATTGCCCGTCCCGGCGACAAGGACGACGCCCTGGTCATAAGCGTACTTGACCGCATCGCGAAGGGTCGTGCTGAGCTCGGTGTATCCCAGGCTCAGGTTGATGACACTGGCCCCGTTGTCCGCGGCCCAGATGATGCCCTGAGCGATCTTGGAGTACTCACCCATGGCCTGGTTGTCCAGAACCTTGACCGGCAGGATCAGGCAGTTCCAGGCCACCCCGGCAATGCCCTGGCCGTTGTCCGTATCGGCGCCGATGATTCCGGCGATGTAAGTGCCGTGGCCGTGATCGTCGGAGGCGTCGAAATCTCCGTTGACGAAGTCCCGTCCGCTGCTGGCTATCTTGTTGATAAGGTCAGGGTGTTGAAGGTCGACGCCCGTGTCCAGCACGGCAACCACCACGGCCTTATCCCCCTTCGTTTCTTCCCAGGCCGCCGTGGCTTTGATATCAGCGGAAGGCTTGCCCCTGGGGCTGCCGGGCACATGGATCTCCTGTCCGGTGTTGGACAGAGCATATTGGTAGCTGAAAAACGTGTCATTGGGAGTGAGCTGAGCGGTGGCGATGTAGTCCGGCTCGGCACATTCCACCTCCGGGTTCAACTCCAGCGCGGCAACGGCCTCCTCGACGGTAGTGTCCGCGTCCAGCCCCACCACAACGGCCTTGATTTGGGGCAGGCGGGCGACCAGGTGGCCATGGTATGAGGCCATCAGCGGGCCGGCCAGCCAGGCGGGAACGTATTCTTTGAACTTGACCAGCACCCGTCCGGGAACATAGCGCACTTCGGGCGACCGGGACTGGGCCAGCTTCGTCCAATCCTGAACCTGGCTGGAGATCCGGCCGGTGAGATCGTTTTGAGCGGCCGACTGTCCGGAGCGAACCAGGCCCGCGGTTAAGGCCAAGCCGACACCGGCGGCCAGGATGACAAAGACATAAGGTCTCCTCATGGTTCCCTCCTCCCCTTAGAAAGAAAAGACCAGGCGGCCGGCCGCGCCGATATCCACGCCTCCCCGGCGGGGCACGGCCGTGACCTCGGCCCGCAGCCCAATGACCTGGCTCACTTCGCTGAGGATACCCAGCGATAGGGAGACCGGGCCGGAGCCGGTTATCTTTTTGTTTTCGGTGCCCTCCAGGGTCTCGATTGTTTCAGTCATGGTGAAGGTGCCCCACAGGCGGCTGTACTGGACCTTAAGGTAAGGATAGACGTAGTAGGGGAGCCCTTTGTACCACAGCACGGGGCCGGCCGAAAACCGCAGCCAGGTCGACTTTCCCTCCAGCGTCCCGGCCACAGCCAGGTCCTCGATGGGCCAGTTGTTGGGGAAGCCGAGGCAGGCGTCCAGGGCAGCCTCCACTTCGACCTCGAGGTTTTTGGAGGGGACGAGCCGGGCTTTGAGCCCGCCTCCCAAAAAGACGCCCCCCGTGTATCCGGCCTGGTACTCGGCCGAAAAGGGCAGGGCGCGGAAGATAAGTCCGTTGAAATTGGACAGGGCATAGCCGGCTTGAACTTCAACGGCCAGCCCCTGGTAGACCTCCACCTCGGCCTGGAAGGCGAACAGCAGGCCTCCCAGCTTGGAGGTATGAGCGTCCTCGTCCCAGGAGATCGTCCGGGACAGATATTCGACTCCCAGACCTGCCTTGAGACCCGGCGTCGGCTCCTCGGCCAGCCCCCGCAGCGGGACGGCCAGCAGGACAAAGGCCGCCAGGGACAGCGCGGTCAGGGCCAGGAAGCTTTTGGTTCGTTCCATCATCGCCTCCTTAACGTGTTATTTTTTGGCCTTGGTGTTCTGCTCGTCGATGTCCTTAAGCCGTCCTTGGGCCTTTTTGGCCCAAGAGCTCTTGGGATAATCGGATACCAGCTTGGTGAAAAAAGGGACACTCTCCTGAAACTTCCCCCATTTGAAGTAGGAGTCGGCCAGGTAGAAATAGACTTGGTCCAACTTGCTGTAATCCGGATAGTTGGTCAGGATTTCAGTCAGACGGGAGATGGAAGCCTTGTAGCCCAAGACCCGGTAGTAGAAGACGCCTATGATGAAGGTCTGTTCGGCCAATTTCTCCTCGCAGTCCTTGATCTGCGACTGGGCCTGTTTGGCTTCTTCACTGAGCGGATAGTGACTGACCACTTTCTTGAATTCGGCCAGGGCTTGCTGAGTCTTGGTCTGGTCGCGGCCGGGCTTCAAGGCCTGTTTGAAGAAGGCCAGGCCTATCCGGAACTGAGCGAAGGATGAGGAAGGGCTGTAGGGATAGAGGTTGATAAATTCCCGGTACTCGGCTGTGGCCAGGATCATGCTCGATTCATCGCCCTTTTCGAAATAGGAATTGGCGATGGCCAGCTTGGCCCGTTGAGCATAAAAACTTTTGGGGAAGGAATCGATCACCTGGCGCAAGTAGAGGCGGGCCTTTTCGGGGTCCTTTTTTAAGGTCTGCTCGCCGAGCTTGAACAGCGTTTCGTCCGAGGCGGACTGTACAGGGGTCAGCTCGGGGCTACTCTTTTTGCATTGGGAGTATAGCAACAGGAGGGCCAGGACAATGGCCAGGTTCACGGTATATCTTTTCATGGTGTTCGTCCTTGAGTCATGGGCGTCTAAGCCTGGTAAAGGGTCTGGACCCAGGCCCATTCCTGGGTCAATCCCTCGCGGAGCCCGGTTCGGGGCGCATAGCCGAGATCGCCCTGGGCCTTCTTGATATCGGCCAGGGTATCCGGCACGTCCCCTCTTTGCCGTTCGGCCGTTCGGCGGCGGACAGGCTTGCGGCAGATATCCTCCAGCAGGGGAAAAATGTCCTCCAAGCGCTGACGATGGCCGCCGCCCACATTGTACACCTCGCCCGGCCGGCCTTTCTCCAGCGCGGCCAGGCAGGCTTCCACGACATCATCCACATAGGTGAAATCGCGCGTCTGGCGTCCATCCCCGTACACGGTGATCTCCCCGCCTTCCAGGACGGCCTTGAAGAACTGGTGGAAAGCCATGTCCGGCCGCTGGCCCGGCCCGAAGACAGTGAAAAAGCGGAGCGATACGGTGGGCAGGCCGAAATTCCTGTAATACAGCGTGCACAGCTGCTCGGCCGCCAGCTTGGTCACGCCGTAGGGCGACAGGGGGAGGAGGGGGCTGGTTTCCTTCATGGGCAGGTCGGGGGTCATCCCGTAGACCGATGAGGAAGAAGCGAAGATAAACTTGGGCGGGTTTGATTCTTTGGCCGCCTCCAGCAGGCTCTGGGTGTTCTGGATGTTGTTGCGAATATAATCGCTGAAGTTGCGGCCCCAGCTTGACCTCACCCCGGCCTGGGCGGCCAGATGAAAGACGGCCTCCACCCGCCCGAGGAGAGCGGCTAGGTCGAGGTCATTAAGGTCCTGGGCCAGGAATTCGAAGCGGCCATCGGGCCGGAAGGGGGCCAGGTTCCGTTCCTTCATCCACCTCGGATAGAAATTAGTAAAGGAATCCAGGCCGATGACCCGGTGGCCCGCCTGGAGAAGCCTCCGGGCCAGACGCGAGCCGATAAACCCGGCCGCGCCCGTGACCAGAACATTCATGACTTTTTTCCCCGGCCGGCAGCCTGTTTCATTTTCAGGAATGCTTCCCGGGGGTCCGGGCTGTTGAAGATGGCCGAGCCGATGACCAGAACGTCTACGCCGTCCTGGACCAGGTCTTCGATGTTCTCGGCGTTCACCCCGCCGTCCACGGCGATGGGGATGTCCAGCCGCTGTCCACGCAGCCATCGGCTCATCCGCCGGATCTTATCCCGGCAAAAGGGCAGGAAGGATTGGGAGCCCCAGCCGGGGTTGACGCACATCAACAGGACGAAGTCCAGGTCCGGCAGAATATCGCTGAGCAGATGGATGGGCGTCCCCGGGTTCAAGGCCAGCCCCGCTTTTTTCCCCGCGTCCTTGACCTGGTAGAGGTCGCCATGGACATGCGTCGAGGCCTCCAGGTGAAAGGAGATCCAGTCCGCCCCGGCCCTAAGGAAGAGGGGCACCATCTGAGCCGGTTGGCTGACCATCAGGTGAACATCGATGGGCAGGGATGTCTTTTTTTTCAGGGCGGTCACCAGGCTGGGGCCAAAGGTCAGGTTGGGGACGTAGTGGCCGTCCATGATGTCCACATGAACGAGGTCGGCCCCCATTTCCTCCACCAGCCGGACGGCCTGTCCCAGGGCGGTCGGGTCGGCCGACAGGATGGACGGCGCTAGGCTGACTTTCATTTGCTCACCTCCACTGAGATCAAAGTCCTTTTCTGAACGGCATGACCCTTGGGCGGGAACTGGCGGATGATGGTGCCCGGCTCCAGGCCCGGGTAATAGGAGGAGCCGCTGTAGGAAAGCTTGAAGCCCTGGGCTGTCAGCTGACGGCGGACATCCTCGGCCTGGCGGCCCAGGAGGTCCGGCATGATGTACTTCTCTTCCAGTTCCCCTTGGCTGACCAGGAGGTCAATCGGCATTTCCCTCTGAACCTCGCTCTGGGGAGGAGGGTCCTGGGCGATGATCCGGCCGGCCGGATAGGCCGGAGTATGGATGAAGGCCACTTTTCCCTTGGTCAAGCCGGCTTTCTTTAATCCGGGGAGGGCCGATTCCAGGCTGCGGTTGAGGAGGCGGGGGACAACGACCTGCTCGCTCCCCCGGCTGACGACGACATTGACCGCATGCTGGACCTGGATCCGCGAACCGGCCGACGGGCTTTGGGCGATGATCTTGCCTTTTTCCATTGCTATGTCGAACTGTTGGCCCTTCAGCGACAAGGCCAGCTTCTTCCGGCCGAGCTCTTCCCTGGCCTGCTGGAACGTTTTCCCCACCACGTCCGGCACGATGATAGTTTCTCCTCTTTGGAAAAATTGGGCCGAGACCAGGGCACAGAAAAAGAAGACGTTGAGGAATAGAAGGGCGAACAGGATGAGGTGGTATTTTTTGTCGTTGAGCATGCGTGCTAGTTGTTCGCGTTTATTATTATCATAGATTTATAACCAAGTAAACCGGCCTGGGGTTGCTCCCCCACAGTTGCCGCACCCCTCCTGTTAATCTATAATGCTCTTAATTTGGAGACACACATGGCCATGAACCCTTATTCCGATTTTAGAAGCGACACGGTGACCAAGCCTACGGACCGCATGCGGCGGGCCATGGCCGAGGCCGAAGTCGGTGACGATGTTCTGGGCGATGACCCGACCGTCCAGAAGCTGGAGGCCTTGGCCGCCCAGGTCATGGGCAAAGAGGCCGGCCTTTACCTGCCCTCGGGAACGATGGGCAACTCCGTTGCGGTCAAGGCGTGGACGCGGGAGCTGGAAGAGGTCATCGTCGAAGCCAAGTGCCACATCTACAACATGGAATCGACGCACCTGACCTTCGTTTCCCGGGTGACGCCCCGGCCGCTCGCCTCCCGGCAGGGGGCCATGGATTGGCAGGAGGTAGAGCAGAACATCCGGAAACCCTCCGTCCATTCGCCGCGCACCTCGTTGATCTGTCTGGAGAACACCCATAACAATTGGGGTGGGGCGGTCCTGCCCCTCGATAACATGAAGGCCATCCGAGAAGTGGCCGACCGACACGGCCTCAAAGTCCATCTGGATGGGGCCCGCATCTTCAACGCCAGCGTCGCTTCCGGTGTGCCGGTCAAAGCCTATGCCGCTCAGGCCGAGTCGGTGATGTTCTGTTTGTCCAAGGGCCTTTCGGCGCCGGTAGGGTCGATGCTGGTTGGTCCCCGCGACTTCATCGACCTCGGGCGCCGTATCCGCAAAGCCCTGGGCGGCGGAATGAGACAGGTGGGCGTTCTGGCCGCCGCCGGCTTGCTGGCCCTGACCGAAATGCCGGCGCGGCTGGCCGAGGACCACCGCCGGGCCAAGCGGCTGGCGGAGTCCATCGCCGGCCTGCCGGGCGTCACCCTTGACCCCAAAGAAGTCGAGACCAATATTGTTATCTTCGGCTTCAATCATCCGCGGATCGCGGTCCCCGACCTACTGCTGGAGCTGAAAAAGAGGGATGTCTGGGCCTTGGCCGTGACCGGCGGCGTGCGGATGGTTACCCACAAGGATGTGGATGATCATGACCTGGACCGGGCCGCAGCCGCCTTCCGCGAGATTCTGGCCGTCTAGCTTCTTTTTCTATTCCTTCAGGCATTCAACCACGATCTGGGCTATATCCTTGACCTTGATGTCCTCCCTGTTCTTATCCTTGAGGCCGTCCCGCAGCATAGTCTGACAGAATGGACAGGAGGTGGCGGCGGTTGCCGCTCCGGAGCGGAGGACCTGCTCGGTCCGGAGATGATTAATCCTCCGGCCCAACTTTTCCTCAGTCCACATCATGCCTCCGCCCGCCCCGCAGCAGAAGCTGTGTTCGCGGTTTTCCTCGAGCTCGACCGGCGTTTCTCCGGCTATCCGCTTCAGGATGCGGCGGGGCTCGTCCAGCAAGCGGTTGTGCCGGCCGAGATAGCAGGAATCATGATAAGTCAAAGTTCCCTCAGCCAGGGGCCGCAGGGGAAGCTTTCCCTGCTTCAACAACTCATCCAGAAGCTGGACGTAGTGGATGACCTCGATGTTTCGCAGGTGGGCCTTTTGCTCATCGGTCAGGCCGGCCAGAACCCCGGCCAGAGCGGGGTATTCATTTTTAAAAGTATTGAAACCGTGAGGGCAGAGGGTCAGGATTTTCCGCACGCCGTAGGCCTGGAACAGAGCGATGTTCTCCGCGGCCAGGGTTTGGTACAGGTATTCCTGGCCCAGCCGGCGGGCCGAATCGCCGCAGCATTTCTCTTCGGCCCCCAGGATGCCAAAGCGGATTCCGGCTTTGTTCAGGAGGGTGACTAGGGCCCGGCTTATTTTTTTGCCCTCTTCGTCGAAGGATCCGGCGCAGCCCACCCAGAACAGATACTCGGCCTGGGGCACGTCCTTGATGTGCTTGACCTCCAGCCCCTCGGCCCAGTCCGCCCGCTTGGAAAAACCGATGCCCCAGGGGTTGGAGTTGGTTTCCAGGTTGCGGAAAAAAGCGTTGAGCTCGGCGGGGAATTGGCTCTTCATCAGGACTTCGGCCTGCCGGACGGCCACGATCTTGGGGACGTGCTCGATCTCGACGGGACAGACATGCTGGCAGGAGCCGCAGGTAGTGCAGGTCCAGACCTCTCCCTCGGTGTGAACCTCGGGCACCAGGGCCGGTAGGTTGTCTCTCCGGCGGCCCAGCAGAGGGCGGCTTTTGGCCAGCAAGTGTCGTTCCAGGTTATAGACGATCATCTTGGGCGAGAGGGGCTTTTCGCTTCGAAAGGCCGGACAGGCATCTTGACAACGTCCGCACTCCATACAGGCGAAAGAATCAAGATAATCCTTCCAAGTATAATCAGAGACCTTTTCCGCTCCGAAAATTTCCTCCTTTTCTATGTTCAGGGGCCGGAGCGCGGCGCTGGGAGTTTCGGCATGGACATAGAGGTTTATCGGGCCGGTGAACATGTGGAAGTATTTGGAGTGGGGGACATAGGCGATGAAGCCAAACACCACCAGGAGATGGACCCACCAGGAGATTTTGAAATGGGCGGCCACAACGGCCGGGCCGAGCCCGGAGCTGGAGATGAAACCGGCCAGCGGCCGGCCCAGAAATGCCCAGCGAGCTGTCTCCGGATGATGAGCAATGGCGAAGGCCTCGAAGTAGAGATAGGTCAGAGTGGCGGCGGTAACGAGGAGGTAGATCAGGGCCGAATCGAGCCGGGTGGTGGCATAGGCCTTGGGCCTGATAATGAAGCGCCGGAAGGCCAGGAACAGGACGCCGGCCATAACCAGCAGGGCGGCCAGGTCGATCAGGAAGGAAAAGGCCTGGCCGAGGAGTCCGTGGCCGAACAGGGCGAAATCACGGATGAGCCCTTCCAGGGTGTGGTTGACCGTCATGGTGTCGAAGGACAGAGCGCCGTAGAAGATGAAGACGTGCATCAGGCCGGTGGCCACCCGCTCGTTCCTCAGAGTGCACAACTGGAGAAGGGCCTTGGTCAGGGCGTACCACAGCCGCCGCAGCGGCCTGTCCGAGCGGTTCAGGGGCCGGCCGGCCCGGACAATCCTGAAGCGGTGGATGACGGGCCGCAGAAAAATCGCGGCCGTGGCCAGAATGATGAAGGCCAGGATGATTTTTTCCAGGGATGAGAGCATCGTCCCTCC
>JBAVVA010000157.1:0-4596 GCA_049697055.1 Candidatus Aminicenantales bacterium | reverse complement strand
CTCGTCGGCGTGAAGCTCTCCGTCGATGGCCATGATTTTCCTCTCGACATCCACGACGGCTTTTACCAAATTCCCGAACCGATTGTGAGCCATGACCCTGAGATCGCTTAAGGGGATCAGGCTTTCGACGATTTTCATGCCCTCTATATATCATAAAGGGCCGGATATTTCTTTCTATCCTCGGTTCGCCTCGGCCTGGCAGATTTTCTCAAGGCTCGGTCTTTTCGATGTGCACCGCTAGAAAATAGAACGTTAGGACGCGATTGACGCCCTCTGGAAATCCTTCTGCTTTTAACCGGCATTCGAACTTCAGGCCAAGAACCGCTTTTTTTCGTCCGCAGATTTCGGCCTGATGATGAGCCAATATTCGCTCTTGTTCATGCCCGGGGAAGAGGCCGGAGCGTGGTGATACTCCTTCCGGCTGGCTTCCACTCCGAGCTCATCCTGCGGGCAGGAGAACGAGTAAGCGCCCAGTGCCCACCATCCGAACCCTGGGGGAAAGGTAGGCTTTGTCTCCATGAAATATCCCCGGCCCAGCAATTCCTCCTTGATTTTACTTTCCGCCGCGTTTCTGTCCAACTCAGTCCGGACGAGAACGATACCCTCCGGGAAAGAAGCCGTGATGTCGCCCCCCTTCGAAAGGCTTACGGATCCCTTTTCTCCTGCAGCATCGCTTTTAGTAAAGCTCTGCCACGGGGGGAATCTCAAACACGCGCATATCGATTCTATATTCTTTCCCCGTGCCGGCGAAACTTGCAGCCAGGGCGCCAACGGCTATCAATCTGATTGAAACCGCTCGTTTCTTTTTCATGCTCAATCCCCCTCCCTATTTATGCGATAAATATCAAGAGGATATCAAGTTGCTCCGGTCAGGCCAGGCCGCTATTGATTTCTCGGCACGGTTTGATAAAAATACTTTTTATATCTTCAAAAAAAGCGAGGTAAGGAAATGAGAACAAGGCGAATCGTTTTCTGGGCGGCGGTCCTGATCGTCCTGGGCTTCGGTTTTGTCACGGCCGGGCCGGAACAGAAGGCGGCCCAGGAGAAGGCCAAGAAGCTATGGACAGCCGACGACATCATCCTGGCGGAAAGCGCCTCGGATTGGAATATTTCACCCGACGGCCGGCGGGCGGTCTGGGTGAAATCTCACCTGGATAAGGATAAGAACGGCCGCGTCTCCAACCTCTTTCTGACCGACCTGGAGACCAAGAAAGAATTTCAATTGACGCAAGGCTCGGAGAACCACTCGCAGCCGGCCTGGTCGCCAGACGGTCAAACAATCGCCTTCCTCAGCAAGCGGCCCCTGCCCAAGGCCAAGGCCGAAGACAAGGATGAGGAAAAGGGAGCAGGCCCGCAGCTGTGGCTGATGAGCCTAGCGGGGGGTGAGCCCTATCCGCTCACCGAATCCATCCGGGATATTAGCCGCTTCAAATGGCTGGATGAGGGGACCATCGTCTTCAGCGCCAAGGAAGACCCGGCCCTCTTCGAGAAGGAAAGAGAGAAAATCAAGGATGACACCCAGGCAGTGGACGATACGGCCCATGAACCGCCCGTCCGGCTCTACAAGTTGAAGGTCAAGGACAAGAAGGTATCGCGCCTCACGGACAACATCGATTTCATCAGCCAGTGGGACGTCTCCCCGGACGGCAAGCAGGCGGTGACCGTCAATCAGCAGTATCTGAGCTATGAATGGGACCAGAAACTCCTGCCCAAGACCTACCTGTGCGACCTGGCCTCCGGAACCCGCCGGGAAATCCTGGCCGGCCAGCGCATCGTCCCCGGCGACGTCAAATGGGCGACGGACAGAAGCGGCTTCTACATGGCCGCTCCCTATTCGACCGATCCCCGCTTTTTTCAAGCCACCGTCACCGTCCTCTATTTCTACGACCTCAAAACCGATAAACACTACCGGGTGGACCTCGGCTGGGAGAACGGCCTGGAGGGCGGGGTGGAGGTAACCCCGGACGGGTTCCTGACGCTGCTGCAGGCCGGCGTGCGTCTTATCCCGGCGCGCTACGTGAAAAACGGCCTGGCCTGGAAAAGAACGGATTTGGCCGGCGATCAGGTGAAGAATTTCTTCGATTTTGCCGTTGACCCCGCGGCCAAGACAGTGGTCTTTTCCTGCTCCGCGGCCAGCCGGCCGGAACAGTGGTTCAGGGCCAAGCTCGAGGGAAGCCGGTTGACGAACAGCGTCCAGGTCACCGACCTTAATTCCGGCTTCAAGGACAGGCCCATCGCCCGGGCCGAGGTTGTCCGCTGGAAGGGCGCCCTGGGCCAGGAGGTCGAGGGACTTCTTTATTATCCGCATGACTACCAGCCGGGGAAAAAATATCCCCTCTTCACCGCGCCCCACGGCGGTCCCCTGGGCGCGGACCTGGACGCCTGGTACGAGGGCTTTGATTATCCCCAGCAGCTTCTCTGCCAGCGCGGCGCCTTTGTCCTGAAGCCAAATTATCACGGCAGCTCCAACTACGGCCTGGCCTTCGCCGAATCCATCAGCGGGGGCACGAAATACTATGACCTGCCCGTGGAGGACATCGAGAAGGGCGTCGATGCGCTCATCGCCCAAGGGCTGGTGGACCCGGACCGAATCGGCACCTTCGGCTGGTCGAACGGCTCGATTCTGTCCATCGCCCTGTGCCTGGCCAACCCCGACCGCTACAAGGTCCTGGGCGCCGGCGCCGGCGATGTGGAATGGATCAGCGACTGGGCCAACGTGGACTTCGGCCAGGCTTTCGACACCTACTACCTGGGCAAATCGCCGCTCGAGGACCCCCAGCTCTACCTGCGGATTTCCCCCCTGTTCAAGATGGATAAGATGAAGGCTCCGACCATCATCTTTTTCGGAACGGAAGACAGGAACGTGCCCACCAGCCAGGGCTGGACCCACTACCGGGCCCTCTACCACCTGGACAAGGTGCCGGTCAAATTCCTGCTCTTTCCGGGCGAACCGCACGGTCTGAGGACCTACGCCCATCAGCGCCGCAAGGTCGATGAGGAGATGGCCTGGTTCGATCGGTACTTCTTCAAGTCCGAGAAGGCGGAGAACGAAGCTCTGAAAAAAGATTCGCCCCTGGCCCAGGTGCTGCGGCGGAATAAGGCTGCCCACAGCGGCGGCCGCTTCGGGGTTGCCTGGAAGCCCGCTTCCGGCGAGGCGGCCGGCGGGGCCGCCGCGGAGACTCTCATCCCCGAGACGGTCAAACGAGGCAACCTGGAAGTCGGACGTTTCGAAGTGACCCGGGCCCAGTATGCGGCTTTCGACCCGGCCTATTTGGTCGAGGCGGGCCGGGATAACTATCCGGCCAATAACATCCCCTTCGAAAAGGCCAAGGCCTATGCAGAGTGGTTGTCCAAGCTGACCGGCCAAGTCTGGCGCCTTCCCTTTGAAGACGAAGTCACTTCGCTCTATGAGGACCGGAGCGAGGAAAACACACTCGACTACTGGGCCGGTTATGCCCTGAACCCCGATGACGCACGACGTCTCGAGCTGAAGGTCAAGGAGCTCGGCGGGGTGGCTGCCTTGCTAAGGGAGGTCGGAAGTTTCAAAGCTCTAGGCGAGGAGACTGAGGAGCCGGTATTCGACCTGGGCGGCAACGTGGCGGAGTGGCTCATGACCAGGGAGGGCGCCGGAAAGACTATGGGCGGAAGCGCCGACCGGCCCGCCGACTCCAAGGCCCGGCCGAATCCGGCCGCCACGGAGTGCTCCGGCTTCCGTGTGGTCAAAGGAGCCGCCGCCCCTAAAAAGTAGGAAAATCGCCCGGTCGCTAAAGGATATTAACGATAGTCGCCCGGGTCACTTGGCCTTGACAATGCGTACGTAATAACGTACGATATCAGGCAGAGGTTATTATGACTGTTCTTAAAGCCAGCACTGCCCGGGCCAAGCTTTACCGTCTCATCGACGAAGCGGCTCTCTCCCATGAACCCGTGCTTATATCCGGAAAACGTCGAAACGCCGTTCTTCTTTCCGAAGAGGATTGGCGGGCCGTTCAGGAGACGCTCTATCTTCTTTCCATTCCCGGTATGCGCGAATCCATTGTCGAAGGGTTGAAAACGCCGATTTCCAAATGCGCCAAGAAGATCGCCTGGTAAAATGGACGCTCGTCTATACAGGCCAAGCGATTAAAGACGCCAAGAAGCTGACGGCGGCGGGTCTCCAGGACAAGGCCGTTGAATTGCTCGAAATCCTCGAAGGCAATCCCTATCAGACGCCTCCGCCTTTTGAAAAATTAGTGGGGGACCTGGCGGGCGCCTTTTCGAGACGGATCAGCGTTCAACATCGTCTCGTCTATCAAGTGCTCAAAAAACAAAAGATCGTAAAAATCATCCGCCTTTGGACGCATTATGAATGATTAAACCAAGACGGGCTGGCACAATTTAGATTCTCCCCCCTGTTGAGGAATGGGGCGAGTGGATGCGGAAGACGCTTCTTCTGGACGTGCCCCATCGCCGGGTCGGCTGCCGATGGGGCCGGGAAGCCACAGAACAGGAGACGAGGGACTACCTGGAGTTCATCGCCCGGGTGACCTCCCACATCCCCGACAAAGGGCAAGTCATGGTGCGTGATTATGGGCTCTAGGCCAATGCCCACCGGGG
>JBAVVA010000156.1:0-2009 GCA_049697055.1 Candidatus Aminicenantales bacterium | reverse complement strand
CCTTATGCCCGAGGAGTTCCTGGACCGTATGGACAGTGCTTCGGAGAAAATCAATTCAACCCCTTTCCATTACGCCAGAAATTAGATCGGCCTCGCGGCTATGTCAAGCTTCTCCATCTCCATTTTCCGGTGACCAAAGGCAGGACGGATAAGGCCGGAGTCTTGGCTAACGCTCCGCTCTCACATGTTCTGCTCTCCTAAGGTCTACCTCGAACGTTTTCAGCCATTGCCTCGGGCGGGAAATGCTGCTGGCCGAAGGTGCTCCGGAAGGCGTCGGTACTGCCAATCACGTTCCGTGGCGGTAGCAGCTGATCAGCGATAATCATTATTCCCGGCCGCATTGACTCAACTATTTTGTTACTGAGATCATGTCGTTGCCTCAAGTCAATGTTACCGAAAAAGGAGAGCAACGATGTCAACCCGGATCAGCAAGAGCGCAAGGGTAGAGCTGGTCGGAGCTCTAGGTGAACGTTATCGACTCTCAACGAAGAGGGAAAAGACCAAGATGTTGGATGAGTTCAAAGCATTGACGGGATTCCATCGAAAGCATGCCGTTCGGCTCCTCAACTCGTCCCCTGCTGAGCATGGGCTTAAGCGGGGATACGGCCTCCGCATTTATGATGAAGCGGTCAGGAAGGCTCTGGTTATCGCCTGGGAAGCTGGAGATCGGATATGCGGGAAGAGACTGAAGTCCGTTTTGCCGGCTCTGGTGGATGCGATGGAGCGATTTGGCCATCTGCAGCTCGATCCGGAAGTGCGGAGATGTCTTTTGGCAGCGAGCGCTTCAACCCTAGACAGGCTCCTGCAGCCTGTACGAAAAGAAGCTAAGCCCGCAAAGCGGAAGCGGCGAAGGCCTAAAAAACCGAGCGGGAGTATCCGAGTAAAAACCTTCTCCGACTGGAATGACCCGCCGCCTGGATATCTGGAGATTGATTTTGTTGAGCATAACGGCGGCTCGACGGCTGGAGCTTATATCTATAGTCTGGTTGCGGTCGACGTCTGCTCGGGGTGGGTAGAAAGCGTTCCTCTTCTTGCTAGAAGCCAGGAACTGGTTGTGGAAGCACTCGATGTGATCAGCCGACAGTTTCCTTTCCCCATCCTGGGAATCGATTCCGATAATGATGGCGCGTTCATCAACGACACGCTACTCGCCTACTGCCAGGGAAAACACATCGAGTTCACAAGGTCCCGAGCTTATCGGAAGAACGATCAAGCTTGGATTGAACAAAAGAACGAGGCCGTTATCCGACGCTTTGTTGGCCATGATCGGTTCACGGGAATCGTCGCCGGCCAAACCCTGGCGACCCTTTATCAGGCCGTCCGGCTGTATGTAAACCATTTCCAGCCGTCCTTCAAGTTGCGGGAAAAGGAAAGGATAGCCGCAAAGGTCAGACGTTATTACGAGAAGCCGATGACGCCCTGCGAACGGCTCTTGGGCCATCCGGCCGTGCCCGATGACATAAAGAAGTCGCTTGAGCTACAGGGTAGGTCCGCTGACCCGGTAGCCCTGCTTCATCGGATTCGGCAACAACAGGAAGTGTTGGCGGCATTAGCCTGCCGTGGCACCTCGGCGTCGGGGCCGGGCCGCGAGAGCCTTGAGCAATTTATGCAACAACTGGGAGAGCTGTGGCGACAGGGGGAAGTCCGCGCTACCCATCGTACTTTCCCTAAGACGCCTCACTATTGGCGCACCCGTAAGGACCCGTTTGAATCGGTTTGGCCGGATGTCCTTCTTTGGCTCCAAGATACACCCGACGCCACAGCCAAGGAGCTGTTCGTGCGTCTCCAAGCAGAGCAGCCGGGACGCTTTCCAGACGTGCAGCTACGAACGCTGCAACGCAGGGTCAGGGTCTGGCGTCATGTGATGGCAAGAGGTCTTGTCTTCGGTGGACAAAACGCATCTGAAGTATCGGCCGAGGCTGCTCCAATAGGCCTCGACAAGACGCCGATTTTTCAGTAACATTTCTGATTGAGGCAACGGGGACGGGAATAATGCTTGACGTTCATCA
>JBAVVA010000155.1:0-1729 GCA_049697055.1 Candidatus Aminicenantales bacterium | reverse complement strand
TGCTGCATCTTGCCCACGCCCCATTCCAGGTTGCCGGCGTTGAGAAACGCCTTGCCGAAGCCGGCGGAGCCCCGGAAATTAACCTGGAGCACGGCGTAGCCGCGGTTGGCTAGAAATTGGACGAAGTTGCTGTAGCCCCAGGAGTCCCGGCCCCAGGGACCGCCGTGGACGAAGAGCACCATGGGCAGCTTTTCCGGTTTCAGGCCTACAGGCAGGGTGAGGTAGCTCACCAGGTTGAAGCCGTCTCGGGCCTTGATGACGACGGGCTGCATTTTGGCCAGCTTGTATTTTTTCAGGTCGGGCCGGTGTTCAAAGACGAAATCGAGGGCTTTTGTGCCGCGGTTGTAAATGTAGAAGCTGACCGGGCCGTCCTCCACCATATAGGAGATAACCCACTTCTGGTCGGCGTTGTCGCGGCCGTCAATGCTCACCACCCCGGGATGCGCTTTCTGCAGGAAAGCGATGTCTTCTTTGATGGAGGGGTCCAAAACAGTGTAGGCGGGCATTAAGTAATCATAGATAACGGCCTGGACCTCATGCCGGTCGGGGTGGATGATGACTCCGCCGAGGTCGCATTGGGGATTGGAAGAGATAGTCTTGATCTCCTGGCCGGTCTTGAGGTCGACTTGGATCAGCCGGGAGGTGTCTGAGCCGAGCGAGGAATTGATGTAAGCGGTCTGGGCGTCGAGGCTGAAATCAAGGAGATTTCCGTTTTCGCCAAAGGGGAAGACCATCAGGTCCCGCCAGGGCTTGTCCTTGGCCTCGCGGACGCGGATGGCCGTGCTGCCGTCCTGCGGGTTCATCACCGTCGCGGCGCGGATGGTGAGGGTGTCATCGGCAGACCAGCCGACAACGGTCCCGGGGTTCTCGGTATCTAACTCCACGGCTCCGCTATTAAGGTTGATACGGTACATGTCGAAAAGCTGGCGGTTGCGGAGGTTGAGTCCTACCAGCGCCTGGTCGGGGAATTTCTTGTTGAGGATGAAATTCTGGGCGCGGATGCCCTGGAAGGGAGTGAGGTCGCGCACGACCTTCGTCCGCAGGTCGACCAGGTAGAGATGGAAATTTTCGTCTCCGTCGAGGTCTTGGATGTAGGCCAGACAGCGGCCGTCGGCGCCCCAGCCGTAGCTGCGGATGCCGCGGTGCTTGTCATTGGTCACTTGAACAGCATCCTCTTTGCCCAGCGTCTGCACCCAGACGTTGAGCACTCCCTGCGGCGAGGGGGCCAGATAAGCCAGGCGTTGGCCGTCAGGGGAAATCTGAAGGCCCGTTTTTTGCGGGTTGCTGAAGAACACAGAGCGCGGAATCAAGTCGGGCAACTGGGCCAAGCCCGTTGAAAAGGCCAGGCCCAGGAGCAGCAGCCCCAGGGCCAAACGGTTCATCATCTTCTTATTCATGTCACCTCCTAGGTGTTTTACGGTCACGGGCAAAATTAAAAAAAGTAGTCTATATCCTCCACGTATACAATTCAACCATAGAAATGGCGTAATCCATTTCATTATCATATACGTATTTTTTGAGCACTAGGTTCCATTTATTATTTTTTTATAAGCGGTTAGGGTTTATTGACATCGCCGCGCGGCCCCGATACTATTCCAGCGTGATCAAGAGGGGAGCCTCATCGCCCGGAGTCGCAATTCAAAACGCAGAGCAAAAAGAAATATCGTATCCATCGCATAGCCGTGCCTCAACTTTTACATCGGTATCATGGATGCGGGCGATACGCGTC
>JBAVVA010000154.1:0-30499 GCA_049697055.1 Candidatus Aminicenantales bacterium | reverse complement strand
ATGTAATTTCATCCCCTAAATCACCCTTAGGGGTGATTGACGTTTTTTGCCCCGGATGAAGTATATTAGTAGGCCTGATATAAGGCTTTCGTCTGAGGAGAGGAGGAACCCGCGGACCCGGGAAGGGATGGTTATTCGTTTTCGCTCCTTGAGACTAACCTTTGAAGGCCTAATGCCAGTTTTTTAAGGGATGAATGGGTAGAGCATGAGCGCAGAAAACAAGTATGACAAATTCGAAAGGGATCTCTTGAACGCATCCGCGGCTAAAAAACCAAAGGACGAAACCGAGGTTGAAAAGACCGTGGATGATCTTCTCAAGAATACCCTGGCCGGGATCGGCATCGACCCGGAGAAAAGAAAACAAGTTCTTCGTGAAGCCCAAGAAACGGCCAGAGCAAAGGTGGAGCCCGGCAAACCTGAAATAACCAAGCCGGAGCCGCCCAAGCCGCCGCCGCTCCCCATTCCCAAATCGGATGTCATCAACCTGAAGCCCCAGGACAAGAGCGCCAAGAGCGAAACTCTGCCCTGGCATAAGGAACCTCCTCGTGCGGCCCCCTCCGCCCCGCCCAAGAAGCCCGAGCCTTCGGTCTTTAAGGAAAAGGCCGAAATGCCTTTCCCCGGCCTGAAAAAGGAAAAGACTTTCTTTGAAGACTACGGCAAGGAAAAAAAGAAATCTAAGCCCATAGTCCCCATCATTATCGCCGGGCTGGTCGTGGTGATCGCCGTAGCGGCCTTTTTGATCATCTCCGGGGGCAAGGGAAAACCCCCGGTCAATGCCCAAAATGCGGCCGGCGGAGTCAAGCCCAAAGAAGCCGTAACCGGACTGACCGAACCCGGGTCAAACCCCGCCGAGCTGACCGGCAAGCCGGGGCCGGAGACGGCTTCTTCGCTCGGCCCTGCCGGACAAAAAATCTCGGAAACAAAAACTGTAGCGGAAAAACCGGGACCCGTGACGGAAAAGAGACAGCCCGTCGAGTCCGGCGGCAGCGCCGCCGATTCGGCGCCCATCATGCCCTCCGATGCGACGGCGGCCAAGGTCCAAGAGATCAAGCCCACCCGGACCACCCCATCTGACCAAGGTCAAAAACCAGCCGGTCAGGATACCGGCGGGCCGGCCAAGCCGAAGGTGATCCTGGGCCAGCTTATGCCCATCAATCAGGTCGATACGACCCCCGTCCTGGTCACCAGAGTTGAACCCGTTTATCCCCCGCTGGCCCAGCGGATGCGCATCCAAGGGTCGGTCAAAATCAACGCCCTCATCGATGAGACAGGCACGGTCATCCGGACGGAAGTCCTGCAACTCTCCAGCGGCGGGACGGCCTCCGGCTTCGAAAAAGCCAGTCAGGATGCGGTCAAGAGATGGAAATACAAGCCGGCAGTTAAAGAAGGCATCTACGTGAAGGTTTGGATGCCGGTCCAGGTAACCTTCAATATCAAGAGATAAGGAGAAGGACTGTGGCACTCAACACTGAACAGGAAGCCCTTTATAAGAAAACCATGCAGGAAGTGAGGAAACAGCTGTCCTCCCTGGACGCCCAGATCGAGAAAGAGCTTTCGCTGGTGAGGGAAAAGCTGGCCGCCCTCCAAGAGCAGAAGAAGACTTACCGGCTCATCCTGGAAGGCACAGCCAGGCTGCTCGGCTTAGAGATGGAGCTTGAAGAGGAAGAGGGAAAAATCACTGATATGCCCAAGGTCTAGGGCCCGTTCGAATCTCAATTTGGCTTCCTTGAGTTTGACAGATGGTTTTTCCCATCATCGTGGGTTTAATCATCGGCTTTGTGGCCGCCATCCCCCTGGGCCCCATCAACATCTACGTCGTCTCCCAAACGCTTAAGCGCGACTTCTTCCACGGCCTCCTGGGCGGTCTGACGGCCGCCCTGCTGGACATTGTCTTCTGCCTGGCCGCCCTGGTCGGCATCGGTCACATCATGACCCTCATACAACGCTATTCTTCGCTGCTGAAACTGCTGGCCGCCCTCCTGCTGACGGCCATCGGAATCAGGCTCATCCTGCAGGCCCGCCATTTCGATGAATCCAGCTGGGGGGAAAAGCCGACCCGCAAAACTCCGCGGCCGGTCCTGGCCGTCGTGCTCCTTTACATATCGAACCCGGCGCTCTACGGCTTCTGGCTGGGGGCGGCCGGCATGGTGACGGCTCATGGCTGGGTCGCCGCCAGAAGTTCGGCAGCCTGGCTGTTCTCCCTGGCCGTAGGGCTGGGCAGCGTGTTGTGGTATTTTCTCCTCGTCCGCTACGTGGTCAAACACCACCACCTGATCAGCGCCAATATCTTCCGCAAGATCCTGATCGGCCTGGCCATCCTCCTCTTTCTGTTCGCCGGGTTCGGCCTGGCCTCCATCATCTTTCCCGGCCTGACCAAACACATCTTGGAGCCCGCCCTCAGTTCATCCTCCACCGGCGGCTGGGGCGGCAATTTGTCCTGACCGGAGAAGCTCGAGCATTGATTTGGAGCCGCCGTCGCACAGCACGGGGTTGAAGGTCAGCATATCCACCTGAAAGAGGCCCCCGGCCTGGACGATCCTCGTTTTGAGGTGCTCGCCTTTGAAATACACTATGTTTGACATCGAACCTCTTCTGTGATCTAATGTCGGCCGCACATGGAAAGGACGGCTTCTCAGACAACGACAATCACCAGCCGCCCTTGTTCTGTCTATTTTTACTTCTATTTTGGGCCCCAGGCCCAATAAGCACACCACTCTATTCCCCTACCCTCCCTTAAGGGATCATTTCGTCTTTTTTTATCCCAGGAAAGGAATCCCAAGATGGACGCTAAACAACTCGCCGGCTCAGAGCCGAACGACAGCCTGTTCAAAATCCGGAAAAGAATTGACCAGATCGACCTGGAAATTCTGCGCCTCCTGGAGGAACGCCTGGAACTGGCCCTACGGACCATGCGATTGAAACCGGCGGTCGAGGACCAAAACCGGGAAGCCCAGGTTCTGTCCCAGATGAGACACAGCGCCGGCCGGAGGGCGCTGGTCCGGACATGTTTTCTGGAGAAACTCTATGCCGCCCTGTTCCAGGAAAGCCGGTGGGCCCAGGAACAGAACAGGCGGCTCATCGGCTTCCAGGGAGAGCACGGCGCCTACAGCGAAGTCGCAGCCGCCCATTTCAACCCCCGCCTGGTGGCCATCCCCTATCCGGAATTTTTTGACGTTTTCACCGGAGTCGAAAACGGAGACCTGGATTTCGGCATCGTGCCCGTAGAGAACTCTCTGGGCGGCGCGGTGACCCCGGTTAATGAACTCCTGCTAAAAACAGACCTGCAGGTCGTGGCTGCGATTAGACTCCGCATTAATCATTGTCTGCTGGCATTGCCCGAGACGGATTACCGGGAAATTCGGGTGGTGATCTCTCACCCCCAGGCTCTCTCCCAGTGCCGGCAGTTTCTCGGCCGAAACAAGCTTGAACCGCACCCCTTTTACGATACGGCCGGAGCCGCCCGGGCCTTGGCCCGGGACAAGTATGAGCGGACGGCCGTCATCGCCAGCGCCCTGGCGGCCGACCTCTACCACCTGGACATTCTGAAGGAGCGGATCGAGGACAACCCGGCCAACTTCACCCGCTTTTTCGTCCTGGCCAGAGACAGGGCCGCCGGCCCCCCCGCCGGCTTGCCGGCCACCAGGGCCATAGCTTTTTCCACGGCGCACAAGGCGGGCACCCTGTTTGAAGTCCTGCGGGTTTTCGCCCAGGCCGGCATCAACCTGACCCGTATTGAATCCCTGCCCTCGCCCGAAGACCCGGCCCACTTCACCTTCTTCCTCGATTTTCAAGTCGGAAACGGAGAACACGAGGTGGAGGCCGTCCTGGCCAGGGTCAAGGAAAAAACTGTCCAGTTCAAGGACTTCGGCTGTTTCCAGGAGGCCTGCCCATGAGAATCGCCATCCTGGGCGCCGGGCACATGGGATCCTGGCTGGCCGGAGAGCTAAGGGCTGCTCATGAAGTCGGTGTTCTGGACCTGGACGGGGCCCGGGCGGAGAGGCTGGCTGGAATTCGAGTGATCCGGGAATATGCCGCCCTGGCGGATTTTGACCCCCAGCTCCTGGTTAACGCCGTCAGCCTGTCCAACACCCTGGCCGCCTTTTCCGCTGCGATTCCCTTTCTCAGGCCGGGCTGCTGGATCTCCGACCTAGCCTCGGTCAAGGCCGGCCTGCCCGAATACTACCGGGCCGCCCCTTTCCGCTACGCCTCCGTCCATCCCATGTTCGGTCCGACCTTCGCCCGCATCGAAAACCTGGAGGAGGAAAACGCTATTCTCATCACCGATTCCGACCCGGAGGCAATGGCCTTCTTCCACGAATTTTTCCGCCGCCTCCGGCTCCACATTCACGAATGTTCCTTCGCTGAGCATGACCGCCTGATCGCTTACTCTCTGACTCTTCCTTTCGCCTCAACCATCGTCTTCGCCGCCTGCCTGGACGCCAAGAGCGTGCCCGGGACGACCTTTAAAAAGCACTACGAGATTGCCCGCGGCCTGCTGGCCGAGGACGATGACCTGCTGGCCGAGATCCTCTTCAACCGGCATTCGCTCGAGCAGCTCGCCCGGATCACCGGCCGCTTGGAGTTTCTCAAGCACGTGATCAAAGACCGGGACACCGAGGAGGCTAAAAAATTTTTTCGCGGCCTGAGGCGGAATATCGAAACGTCGAAGTTCTTGACAGAAGTCAACCATGAATAAGCTCTATTCTCTTGAACATACCCAGCACCACCGGACAGCCGTGTCCGTTGGCAAGATTGCCGTTGGGCAGGACTTTGCCCTCATCGCCGGCCCCTGCAGTGTGGAGAGCGAGAAGCAGACCATTCTCACCGCTCAACTGGTAAAAGCCGCGGGCGCCAACATGCTGCGGGGCGGCGCCTTCAAACCCAGGACCTCGCCCTATGCCTTCCAGGGGCTGGGCCTGAAAGGTTTGAAGATCCTGGCCAAGGCCCGGGAAGAGACAGGCCTCCCCGTGGTGACGGAGGCCATCGACCCGAGGGATGTCGGCTGGGTTAGTGAATACGCCGACGTCCTGCAGGTCGGGGCCCGCAATATGCAAAATTATTCCCTGCTCAAAGAAACCGGCAAGTCCGGCAAGCCCGTGCTTCTCAAACGCGGCATGACCTCCACCCTGGACGAATGGCTGAACTGCGCCGAATACATCCTGGCCGAGGGCAATCCCAACGTCATCCTTTGCGAAAGGGGCATGCGCACCTTCGAAACCTACACCCGCAACACGCTCGACCTGAGCATGGTGCCGGCCGTGAAAGAAATTTCCCATCTGCCGGTCGTGGTCGACCCGTCCCACGGCACGGGCCGGCTGAGCCTGATCGAACCGATGAGCCTGGCGGCGGTGGCCGGCGGCGCCGACGGCTTGATGATCGAAGTCCACTACAACCCGGCCGAAGCCCTCAGCGATAAAGACCAAACCCTGCGGCCCGAACAGTTCAGCCGGCTGGCCGAAAAAGTGCTGGCCCTGCGGAAGTTCATCGGCAGCCTGGATAATGCCCATGCCCCGGCCTGAGACGATCGCCATCGCCGCCGGCAGCGGCCCCTCCCGCGTCCTGGTCAACGCGCCCCTGGGGAATCTCCCCCTCTATCTCCCGCCCGCCAAAACGGTCATCCTGACCGATGCCCGGGTCCGCCGCCTGTACGGAAAATCCTTTCCGGACGCGGCGGCTGTTCTTCTGGCCGGGACCGGGGAAAGGCAAAAAAGTCTGCGCCGGGTGGAAGCCCTTTACCGCCGGCTCCTGGAACTCGGCGTTGACCGCAGCTCTTTCATCCTGGCCATCGGCGGCGGCCTCGTCTGCGATATCGCCGGTTTTACGGCTTCGACTTTTCTGCGCGGCATCCCTTTCGCTTTCGTGCCCACGACGCTTCTGGCTCAGGTCGATGCGGCCATCGGCGGCAAAAACGGCGTCAATTTCCTGGGCTTCAAAAATATGATCGGTTTGGTTCGGCAGCCGCGCTTTGTGCTCTGTGACCTGGAGGTCCTGCGCACATTGCCAGCCCGCCAGCGGGCCGGCGGTTTTGCGGAAGTCATCAAGGCGGCGGCCATCGCCGACCTCTCTCTCTTTAAGTACCTGGAGCAATACCGGGCTGAGCTCAGGCGCCTGGACATGGCTCCCTTGACCAGGGCCATCGCCTCAACCGTCCGGGTGAAAGCCGGCATCGTGGCCAGGGACGAGCTGGAATCAGGGGAGCGCAAGAAGCTCAACTTCGGCCATACTCTGGGCCATGCCCTGGAATTGACCCACAAGCTTCCCCACGGCAGGGCGGTGAGCATCGGCATGGCCCTGGCGGCCGACATCTCGGTCAGGAGAAAGCGGCTGGCCGCCTCAGACGCCCTCCGATTGAAAAACCTCCTGGAAGGCTATGGGCTCCCCACTCGCTGCCCCTTCAACCGAGCGGCGATTCTTTCCTCGCTCCGCCGCGACAAGAAGAAAAACGAAAACCGCCTCAATCTTGTCCTCCTCCGCTCCCTGGGGCAGGCCTGCCTGGAGACCGTCGACTTTCAAGAATTGGAGGAATATGTCCATGATCTGTGTTAGTCTCGGCCGGGTCACGCCCGCCCAATGCCGGTCGCTGCTCAAGACCGTCGAGTTCGCCGAGATCAGGCTCGACCTGGCCGGCTGGACTTTGGACGACATCCGCCGCATCTTCGCCCTGCCCCGAACGCTCATCGCCACCTGCCGGCCGGGCGTGCTGCCCGAGGCGAAGAGAAGACGCCTCCTACTGGAGGCCATCGCTTCCGGAGCGTCCTATGTGGACCTGGAGTTTGAATCCACGGCCGGCTGGAAAAAAGAGATCTTCGGCCAGGCGCGCCGCTTCTCCTGCCGGGTCATCATTTCTCGCCACGACGAGCGCCTCACTCCGCCCGACAAAGTCCTCAGGCGGATCATCGATCGGAGTTTCGGTGATAGCGCCGACATCGTCAAGATCGCCTGTCGGGTCCGGTCCGCAGAAGACGTTTTACGCCTGCTGGCCCTCTACGGCTACAGGCCCAAAACCAGGGGAAAACTCCTTGTCCTGGGCCTGGGCCCCCAGGGCATCTTGACCCGCCTGGCCGCTCCGCTTTTGGGCGCTCCCTTCACCTTCGCCTCAGCCGACGGGCTGCCGGGCACCGCCGCAGGGCAGCTGGAGCGCCGGACCATAGTCCACATCCTGCGCCAACTGGGCTGGAGCGGAAAATGAAAATGTTCGCCGTGGCCGGCCGGCCGATCCTCCACAGCAAAAGCCCCCTCATCTTCGCCAGACTTTTCGAGCGCAGCGGAGTCCAGGCGGCTTACGGCCGGCTCAGCGTCGCCTCTTCTTCCGACCTCCTTGACTTGGCCCGGCGGCTGGGATTGGACGGGCTGAACGTCACCTCTCCCCTGAAACAGAGCCTTCTGCCCAGCCTCGACGAAACGGACGGCGAGGCCCGGCGCATCGGCGCGGTGAACACCGTCGTCCGGCGTGACGGCCTGTTCAGGGGCTACAACACCGATCCGGCCGGAGTCTTCAATCCTTTGCAGGACAAAAAAATTAATCCCGGCAGGAAAAAAATTCTCCTTCTGGGCGCCGGCGGCGCGGCCCGGGCGGCCCTGGCCGCTCTGCGGCCGTTCACCGCGGACATCACGGTCATCAATCGAACCTGGGATAAAGCATTGGCCTGCGTCGAAACGTTCGGCGGTACGGCCCGGCCCTGGCCGGACCTCCGGGACTGCCTGAAAAAAACCGACCTCCTCATCAACACCATCCCGCCGGCCGCCGAGGTCCTGTCGGCGGAATGGCTGCCCCGCCGCCTGATCGTCTTTAACGCCGCCTATCAAGACTCGACCTTCAACGCCAGGGCCGCCCGACGGGGCTGCCGGGTGATCCCTGGAGAATGGTGGCTCTATCATCAAGCCCTCAAGTCTTTTTCTTTGTTCCTGGACTGTCCCGCGCCGCCGGCCGAAACGCACAGCCGCCTTTTTTCCCCCGTCTATGGCGCCTCCAAGCGGCTCAACGTGGCCCTGATCGGTTTTATGGGCAGCGGTAAAACAACGATCGGCCGGCTGCTGGCCGGCCGAACCGGATTCAACTTCCTCGACACGGACGAGATGGTCTCCGGGGCGGAGGGCCTTTCCGTCGGGGCTATCTTTGCCCGGCATGGAGAGGCCTACTTCCGGGCCAAGGAAAAGGAAGCCGTGGCCGGGCTGGCCAAGAATAAAAGAACGGTCATGGCCTGCGGCGGAGGAGCGGTCCTGGACGCAGACAACCGGAAAATCCTGGAGAGCTATGCCCTGGTGATCTGGCTCTCTTCTTCAATCCCGGCCATTGTGTCCAGAGTCCGGGACGAAGACAGACCCCTGCTGGCCGGAGGCGACCTTCAGGAAAGAATCAGGCAGCTCATGGCCGTCCGCCATCCGGATTATTTCAGGACAGCCGACCTCATCATCGACGCCGACCGCGACGCTGAAGAGGTGGCGAGGAATATCCATGAAGAAATCTGTTCGACCATCGGCTCTTAGCGGCCGCCTGGAAGCCCCGGCCTCTAAAAGCCTCATGCAGAGGACGGTGGCGGCCGCCCTGCTGGCCTCAGGCCGCAGCCGGATCGACAATCCTTCTGTCTGCCAGGATTCCCGGACAGCCCTCGGCCTAGCCCAAAGCCTGGGCGCGACAGTGTTGTGGAACGGCGAAGCCGTGGACATGCAGGGAGGGCTGAAGCCTCTGGGCGGTAGGCTGGATTGCGGGGAATCGGGCCTCTCTCTGCGGATGTTCACACCCATCGCCGCCTTGACGGGGCAGGAGATGGTCCTCTCCGCTTCAGGCAGCCTGCGGACCAGGCCCGTGGATATGGTCGAACTGCCGTTGGGGAAGCTCGGCGCCGTCTGCTCGACCGAGAACGGCCTGCCGCCCATCCGGGTCCGCGGGCCGCTCCGCGGCGGGGAAGCCGATGTCGACGGATCGCTCAGTTCTCAATTTTTGAGCGGCCTTCTTCTGGCCCTTCCCCGGGCGGAGATCCCCAGCCGGCTCAGGGTCATCGACCTCAAGAGCAAGCCCTATGTGGACCTGACCCTGAAAATCCTGGCGGATTTCAAGGTGATGGTCAACCATGAAGGGTACCAGGTCTTTGAGATTCCAGCGCCCCAGGAATACCGGGCCGGCCGTTTCCGCATCGAGGGCGATTGGAGCAGCGCCGCTTTTCTCCTAGTGGCCGGTCTGGTGGCCGGGCCGCTGGCCGTATCCGGGTTGGACCCCACCTCCCTTCAGGCCGACCGTCGCATTCTCCAGGCGCTGGAAGAATGCGGCGCCCGCCTCTCCTGGGAGGGCGATTCTGTCCAGGTGGAGCCGGGCTTTGACCGACCTTTTTCATTCGATGCCTCCGACTGTCCGGACCTGTTCCCTCCGCTTGTGGCCCTCGCCTGTTATGGCCGGGGGGCCAGCCGGATCAAAGGCATTTCCCGCCTGACTTACAAGGAGAGCAACCGCAGCCTGAGCCTGTGCCGGGAATTCTCAAAACTCGGAGCGGTCATCCGGCTGGAGGAAGACTGGATGGTCGTCGGCCCGGCCCGTCTTTCCGGCGGAACAGTTGATTCCCATGGCGACCACCGGATCGCCATGGCCCTGGCTACGGCCGCGCTGGGCGCGGCGGGCGAAGTGACGATCAGCGGCGCGGAATGCGTGGCCAAGTCCTACCCGCAATTCTTTGCCGACCTGAAAAATAGAGGAGCCGACCTCCATGAATAGCCTGGGCCGTTTGTTCCGGATCCAAATCTTCGGCGAATCCCACGGTCCTTCTCTGGGCATCCTTATCGACGGCTGCCCGGCGGGGCTCAGCCTCAGCCCGGAGGATTTCCTGCCCGACTTGCGGAGGAGAAAAAGCGGCGCGCCGGGCACCACCGGCCGCCGGGAAAGCGATTCCCCTGAGATCGGCAGCGGTCTTTATCAAAACCGGACGACCGGATCGCCTCTCCTGATCAAGTTTGCCAACGCCGACGTCAAGAGCGACGACTATGCGCAGTTCCGCACCATCCCCCGCCCCGGACACGCCGACTTCGTGGCCTTGAAAAAGTATCAGGGTTTCCATGACCTCCGCGGCGGCGGAATGTTTTCCGGTCGGCTCACCCTGGCTCTGGTGGCGGCCGGAGTGGTGGCCAAAAAAATCATCAAACCCATGGTTGTCTCGGCCCGGCTCCTGGAGGCCGGCGGCCGCGCCGATACCCAAGAAGCCGCGGCTCAAGCCGCGGCCGCGGGCGACTCCCTGGGCGGCCTCCTGGAATGCCGGTCGGAGAATGTGCCGGTAGGCCTGGGCGAGCCTTTTTTCGACTCTCTGGAGTCCTTGATCTCCCACATCGTCTTCGCTATTCCCGGTATCAAGGGCATAGAATTCGGAGCCGGGTTCGCCGCGGCGCGGATGCGCGGCAGCGAGTTCAACGACCGCCTGGTGGCGCCCGACGGCCGGACCTCGACCAACAACAGCGGCGGCATCAGCGGCGGCCTGGCCAACGGCAACCCTCTTGTTTTTCGGGTGGCGGTCCGTCCTCCCTCCAGCATCAGCCGGACCCAACAGTCCCTCAACCTCAAGACCGGCCGGCCGGCCCCCCTCCGCATCCGGGGCCGTCACGACGCCTGTTTTGCCCTGCGGGTACCCGTCATCGTGGAGGCCGCCACGACCGTGGTCCTGGCCGACCTGCTACTCCTCCAGCGCGCCTCAAGCCCGGGAGACAGCAAATTTGTTATTTTAGGATCAGCAGGGAATATGAATCGGAGACAAAAATAAAAGAGTCATCCAGGGCCACGGCCTGCGCGTCGCCGGGCGTGTCATAGGCGGCCACCAGCCGGGGAGAAGAAGGGCGGCTGATATCGAATTTCTTGACGCCCGAGCCGGCGTCGGAGACATAGGCGAATTCCCCTTTGACCATGACCCCGTTGGCAAAATCATCGGTAGCCCGGGAACCGACAACCTGCGGCTGGCCAGGCCGGCTGATGTCCACGACTTGAAGGCCTCCCCCGCCGCAGGCCACAAAAGCATAATTCCCTGCCACAGCCAGGCCGGTGGGCTCCCCCTCAAGTTTCAAGGACCCGGCCGGACGAGGAGAAGCCGGATCCCGGATATCGATAATATGAAAACCGGTATCGCTGTTGGCCAGATAGGCATAGTTGCCGCTGACCGCCAACCCGTAGGCAAACCCGGGCATCTGGAGAGCGCCCTTGACTGAGGGCGAGGCGGGGTTGCCGATATCGACGATAGTGAAGCCGAAATTGTCGGCGGTCAGATAAGCCAGGTTCTTCCTGACCACGATGGCCCGCGGCACTCCTTGGGGGATAGCGAAAGTGCGGGCCAGAGAAATTTTTTCTGGCCGGCTGATGTCAAAAATCTTTATGGACCAGCGGTCGGTCATATAAGCAAAATGGCCGCTGACGGCCAACCCCTGCACTCCGCGGTAGAGGCCGAAGGAGCCGACCGTTTGAGGGGAATGGGGGTTGGAAATGTCCAGGGCCAGAAGCCCCGTGATTTCGCCCACGACATAAGCGTAATGTCCCTGGACCGAGGCGGCCGTGACTGAGCTGGGGGTCGAGTAGATGCCCAGCGGAGCGGGATTTTTCTGGTCGGAGATATCTACGATATAGATGCCGGAAAAATAATCCACGACCAGGGCCATCGGACCGCTGAGGGCCACCTTCCAGGCCTCATTGTACATCGTGTATCTTCCGGTCGTCAGGATGGCCGGAGATTTTTCATTCGTGGTATCGATGATTTGATAGCCTCCGTCATAAAGGTTGCCGACCAGGAGGCACTTCCCCCGGCAAGCCACGCTGTGGGCGTATCCGGAGGTGGTCAAAGAGGCAAGGGGCTGGGGCCGCGAGGGGTTGCTGACGTCGCTCACCTGAAGGCCGGAGGAGCCGTCCGCCACATAAGCCGTGTTTCCGGAAAGGGCAATATCCTCAGCGTTGCCTTCCGTATCCAGGGAGCCGACGAGCTTCAGCGAAGCGGGGTCCTGGATGGAGAGAATTTGCATCCCGGCCCGGCCGTCGGCCAGATAAGCATACTCGCCCCTGACCAGAATCCCCCCCGCCTGGCCAGGTGAATCCCAGGAGGATATCAGCCGGGGAGCGGAGGGGTCGGCCGTTTCAAAGACCTCCAGCCCGGCGCTCCCCTCGGCCACATAAGCATAAAGGCCGCTCACCGCGACATCCTTGGCCTCTCCGCCGGTCTGGCAGCTCCCTTTAAGGACAGGAGCCTTCGGGTCGGTCACATCGACGATTTTCAGGCCCTTGTCCCCGGCCGCCACAAAAACCAGATTCTCCCGGAGGGCCAGGCCAAAACCGCCGGCCAGGTAGAGCCGGGACAGGGCGACGGGTTTTTTCGGGTCGGTGATATCCAGAATCATAAGGCCGTTGAGAAAGGCGCAGTAAACGAGGTTGTCCCTGACCTCAACATCATAGGCTTTGCTCCACAAGGTCGAGCCCACATATTCCAGCCGGCCTTCCTCGGCCGGAAAGCCGAGGCCCAGCCCAAGCAGGCCGAGCAGGGCCAGAGCCGGCGCAAGCTTCGTGCTCTTTTTTCTCATCGGCCAGCGAGCTCTAGATCATTATCCCGTCCGTCCAGCCCAGCTTGACCAGCTCAATCCTGCTCAAGTCGCTTGTCCCCAAACCGTATTTCTGGTCGGCGATCCGGATGTGCTTGGGAACGGGCGGAATTTCCTGGGCCGGGCCTAGTTCCTGACGCCGCTTGGCCATGATGAGGCTGAGCCCGACGGCGTCCACGGCCACGGGGTCCTGCCCGACGATGAGCCCCTTGTAGGCCCAGACATACCTCCGGTTGAAGTGATGAGGCCCGCGGCCATAGTACTGAGGCGTCAGTGCGCACAGGACGTTGAGCCGGGTTTTGCCCTTGACCTGGGGCAGGAGGAACAGCGAGCCCAGCTCGGCGCAACTGTCGGGATGGAGGTCGGGCTGGGATTCGGCGAACATTATGTAATTCTTGAGGCAGCCGGAGATACCGGCCAGATAATGCGTCCTCAGCGGCCGGACGTTGATGAGCGAGGTGGCCTTCTGGAAGAGCGGGTTGACTCTGACGGTATGGTCGTCGAGGCCGATATCTTCTTCCTTGATGCCCGCTTCCATCAGCCGCCTCTTGATGGCGCCTTCGACTTCGGGCGGAGTGGGCAGATAGGACCAGACGTTGCTTTTGATGCCGACCACTTCACCCGGCCGGACGAGGAGTGAAAAGGCTTTGGCCGGGCTGTCCTGGTCCAAAAGCCGCATCACGGCTTCATCCAGCATCTGCTGAATGACCTCTTCATTGACCTTGGAGGATGCGTCCAGGGCCCCCTCCTGCCGGATCAGGACCACCCGTGATTTTGGGGAGACATCCTGGCGGTCGCGGGGGAATCGGACGGCCGCTCCCAGGACGGCCCAAGAGGCGCCCCGGACGAATTCACGCCTGGTGATGACCTTGTTCATGGCTCGCTCACTTCTCCTGGAATTGGAGGGAAGAAAGAAACTGCTCAGCCCATTCCCGGGAGGGAGCATCAAAGGCAATGGCTGCATAATTCTTATAAACTTTGGCCATCGTCCATTTCTTGTTATCGGTCTGGGCCGCTCCGGCTTCCCGGCCTTGAGGAAGATAGGATTTGAGAAACGACTCCACGGCGGCCGGCGCCTGGCCCTCTTCAGGATACTGGACCACCAGGAGGTGAACCGGGTCGGCCGGGCTTTGGCCGTACTCGGCCAAGAGGCAGTTTGTCTGCCGGCTCAAGTTGAGGATATTTTCGGAGGAGATGAAAAACCTGTTGTTGAGGTTGATGGCGCTGTGAAAATAGCAGGAACGGTTCGGCCGAAGGCCCGCCGGCGGCAGGCATTGGAGGAGGCCGGGCTTCGCCCCGGGCGGGCCGAGACAAGAGGCGGCCGCCCGGCCCAGGGCCAGGATGGCTTTTTCGGCCTCCCGCTCATCGCCCCCCACCGTTACGCTGACAAAATACGGCCCCTGCCAGAACCTGAGCAAGCCCGGGCCGTACTCGGACTCCTGGCCAATTCCGGCCTCTTCATCCTGCCGGTCGCAGGAGAAAACGCCGAAAGCCTCCGCGGAAGAGCCCATGTCGTAGATGTCCAAGGCGATCTCGTTTTGGCCCGGCCCGGAGTATTTCCGGACGAAGACCTGTTTGAAGTCGAAGGCTAGATAGACTTCCGCTCCGCCGTCCAGGTAGTCATAGAGAGTCTGGCGGTCATAGACGGCGTCTTTTTGGACAGCTTCCCAGCCGAGAATGCTCTTGGGCAAAATTTTGGAAAAATCAGTCACGGTTCCTCCGGCCTGAGGCATCAACAGGCCAAACAACAAAACGAAGGAGGGAGACAGCATGGCCGCCCTCATCGCTCCGGGGCGTCCACCAGCGATTGAGCCGGCCGCAGGGACGGGACTTCATGGGCCGCGGTGACGGCCAGGACGCGGATTTTGTCGTTGTCCGGCAAGGTCAGGGTCGTGGCCCCGGCCGGAACATCCACGGCATAGGCAAAGAGATAGGAATAAGCGTAGGGCTCGTTGTCGCCGGCGGCGCCATGACGATGCGAGGCAAACCAGGCCACGGCCGCGGGCTTGACGTATCCCGGCTTCAGGCCGGCATAGTCCATGACGGTCCGCATCCGCGGCGCGCCCCCCGGAGGCTGGGCCGGCTCTCCCGGCCGCCTCGGCACAGGCTCCTCCCGCGTGTTCCACAGCCGGTTGTCCCACTGCCCGATATAACCGCTCCAGTCCTGGATGGTCAGCTCTACGGAATCGCGGCCGATGCGGAAGCAGGCTTTCTGGTCGCCTTCGGCCGAGGCCGCCAGAATATAAAGGCGGTTGAACGGGCCGGCCGGTAGGCTTATGGTCTGGCCGCGGGCAACCACCGCATCAGGCCGGCCGGATGGCGCCAGGCGGAAGCGGACTCCGGCATAGGCCATCTCAGCGGGCAGCATTTCGGAGGGAAGGCTCCGGCCGGAAGAATCGAAACCTCCCTTAACCCTCGTTTTGTCGCGGCTGGCCACAATCTGATCATAGGGCAAGGCGACCGGAACAACGGCCGCCGCAGCGGCCTGAGCCGGCGCCGGGCCGAGCTTCAGGGCGAAGGTGCGCACCTGGAACGGCCCAAAATCGGCGGCCAACTCGCCGCCCATGACGCTTGCCTCGCCGACGGGCATCTCCACGCCGTTGACCTCGCGGGCGGAAAGAACCGGGGCGGCAAACCGGAGGCGAACGCCGCGGGCCGGCCGTCCGTCCATTTCCACGAGGCGGACGATGATCTCATCGCTCTCTTCGGCTTTCTTGAGGGCCAGGACGCGGATCCGGCTATGGTTGATATTCATAAAGGAGAAGGACTTGCCCAGCGCTCCGGCATGGCTCGGGCTCTGGAAAGCCAGCAGGGGCTGGTTGAGCCGGAAGCCCTGCCAGTCGGTTTGTCCTTGACGGAAATCGCCGGCGTGGCCGGCCAGGCCGTAAATGAAATCATGGCGGCCCCAGTCCTGGGTGCCCTGGTCGGTATAGCCGCCGCGGGTGCCGGGCGTGCGGACAAGGGTCAGGCGGAGGGTGTTATCGTCGGGTTTATCCGACCCGTACTTGCAGTCGGACAATATGGTCACCCCGTAGGCTCCGCTCTCATCGGTGAGGTCGAACCACTGATGGGAAGGGACCTCGAATTTCCTCGGCTCGTCGGTAGACCGCTCGATAGTGCCGATGTCCCAATTATAAGTCGCCTTGGGGTTCGAGGCGGTCAGGGGGAAGACGGCTTTGAGGTGGGCCTCCTTGGTCATCCAATCGATGACGTTGCGGAATTCGATGCGGCGGCCGGCCTCGCCGGCGGCCAGGCGGATGGTCTGGACGAACCGGGAGCCCTCTGTCTCGCGGCTGACCTCCAGGGCAACGCGGGCCGGGCCGCTCTCCACGATGCGGAACCGGGCCGGCCCCTTGACAAAGGCGCGCGGCGAGCGCGACTGGTCTTCCCAGTCCATGTTCCAGGCGGGCCAGCGGGCGGGATTGTCGGTCTTGATCTCCAGGCGGGCAGGGGCATAGAGGAGCTCTTTGGACAGCGCCTTGTCGAAGATCCCGGCCAGGTCGCCGTTCCGGTCCAGGGTGAGGCGATAATAGTCGTTTTCCAGCGTCGATTCGGTAACTTTAAGCGGCGAGCCGGCCCCGGAAGAGGCGGCGGGCTCGACGGGCTCGACATCATAAACGGCAAAGCCGACCGAAGGCATCTTGGCCGGGAATATGACCTTTCCCGGGGCGAGCTGGGCCGGAACTTCCCGGCCGTCCGGCCCGAAGACGCGGACGGCCTTGGGCCCGCCGCCGGGGAAAGACACCTCGGCTTCCACGATGTCCTCGCGCTCAATATTCAGGGGGTTGTACACCACCAGGGCAATGCCCTGGCCGCGGGTGTCCAGGGCTGAGGCAACCGAGTCCGCGGCGCTCTCCAGCACGCCGGCGAACTGGTTCATGGCCAGCGCTTCGTCGTTCCAGGAGTACTCATAGGCCTTGGGGATGCTGGTGCCCGGGAGAATGTCGTGAAATTGCCCGCCCATAACCAGGGTCCAGGCGTCGTTCAGCCTGCGGCGCGGATAGCTCCGGCCAGCCAGCCATTCGGCGGCCAGGGAAGCCTTCTCGGCGCCGTCGGCCAGGACTTCGTTGAGGCGGTTCCACCGCTTCATGTAGGCCTGGGAAGTAATCGAACCGGCTGAGTGGTTGGTCAGCTCGAGGTCGCCCTTATAGCGGGGCAGCCGGGCCGTCTGCCCGGGTTCTATATCGAGGAACATCCGGTCCGAAGCGGCGGAGACGATTTTAAGAGGGCCGTCGCCCCTTTGCTTCTTGGTCACTATCGCATCCAGGAGCTTGACCGAGGCCTCCTCGGGCGCGCCGCCTATATCACCGGTTCCGTAATACATGTAGTCCGTGAACAGCCCGCTGACCTGGCCGTTCAACTGGACGCGGGCCGGCCAGTCGGTAAGCTCACCCCGCCGCGCCTCTCCCTCAGCAGCGGGCGGCGCTTTGGATAGGTCATAGGTGATCGAGCCGTCGTAGCTTCCGGGGTTAAGCGCGGCGATCACGCTCCGGCCGTCGGGCCCTTCCCACAAGCCGACGTTGAACGGCGTCCCGGCCGGCGTTTTTTCCGGGGAGTGGGGTCCGCCCACCAGGGCCAGGGATCCCCAGACAAGCTTCTGGGTCGAGAACCCCTTGATCCCACAGTGAGCCAGGATGCTGGGCAGCGAAGCCGGGAAACCGAAGCAATCGGGCAGCATGAATTCGGCGCTGGATTTGCCGAACTCTCGGCGGAAATACTGTGTGCCGTAGAGGACTTGCCTGATGATGGATTCGGCGGAGGTGGCGTTGACGTCGTTTTCTTCCATGGACGAGCCGGACGGATACCAGCGGCCCGCGGCCACATATTTTTTGACCTTCTCGTAGTCAGCCGGATAGTATTCCTTCATCAGGCGGTAGCGATTGGCCCCGCTGAAATTAAAAACGTAGTGAGGGTACTTCTCAAACAGGTCGAAGTTGAGCCGCATCGTTTGGACCAGGTACTCCCGAATGGTGGTGACGTAATCCCACCGCCACTGAGTATCCAGGTGAGCGTAGCCGACGACGTAGAGCGTGGGCTCCCGAGTGAGATCGGGCTTTGTTGGTGATGGGGCTGGGGTTCGCTGGACTCGTTCTTGGCCGTCAGCGGCCGCAGCGGTTGTGGACTTCGGCGGCCAAGCCAGAAGACAGGCCAATAAACAAGCCGACAGCCAGGGGGATTGACGGCGAAATCTTGGGGACATGGGCACCTCCCTTCACCGGTCTTGGGGAGCAAGATTTGTAAATCCGGCCCATGTTATCTCCGGCGAAACGTCGCTGTCAATGCAGGGAACCCTCCTTTTTTCCGTGGTCCGGGCGATAAGGATGGGTCCTGTAACGGAAAAAGGAATGCTTTTTTTATTCGGGTGGGAGAGAGGGCACGGCTGACAGGGGCGTTCCTCAGCAGCCCTTAGCGGCGGCTTCGGCCGCATCCTGCAGCCAGGACAGGAACTGGGCTTGGGGCAGGAAGCCGGTCAGCCTGTTCACTTCCCGGCCTTTATGGAAGAGGATTAGCGAGGGAATGGCCATGATCCCGTATTTCTGGGCCAGGGCGAAGTTTTCGTCGGTGTTGAGCTTGACCACCTTGACCCGGCCGTCCATCTGCTCGGCCGCTTTTTCCAGGACGGGGGTCAGCATCCGGCAGGGGCCGCACCAGGGCGCCCAGAAATCCACCAGCACCGGCCCGTCGGCCTGGAGCACCTGCGTCTCGAATTCCTTCTCGTTGATCTCAGCCAGACAGCTCATTTCTTTCGCTCCTCAAATATCAATTTCTTTAGCAGGCTTTTGGCCAGCGGGTCCACAATCCGGTAACAGATTCGGGTTTTTTCCCGGCGGCCGGCCACGATTCCGGCTTTCTTCAGGACATTCAGGCTCTGGGACACATGAGGCTGGGATAGGTTCAGGCAGCGCTGCACATCACCGACGCAGCATTCCCCTTCCATCAATTCGGCCAGCAGGCGCAGCCTCCCGGGATGGGACATGGCCTTCAGCTTGCCGGCCCATCGCTTATAATCTCTAACGCTCCTCTTCATGATCATCCTCATATATTCTAATTTTATTATATAACATTATTATTATTTGTCAAGAAGGAGGCGGCCGGCCAGTTGCCCGCAGGCGGCCTGGATTTCGCCGCCCTTGGAGCGCCGCAGGGTGGCCCGCACCCGCCGTTCCTCCAGCCGTTGGAGGAAGGCCACTGCCGCCGGCCGCGGGGTCGATTCGTAGCCTGAACCGCTCGTCGGGCTCAAGGGAATAAGATTGACTTTAGCTCGGGCGCGGCGGGCCAGGGCCGCCAGTCGGTCGGCCTCCTCGGGGGTATCGTTTACCCCTTTCATCAAGGCGTACTCCAAGGTAACCTGACGGCCCGTCGCGCGATTGTAGTCCTGCAGAGCCGGAATGAGCTTGGTCAAAGGATACTTCCTGTTGACCGGGACGAGCCGGTTGCGGAGATCGTCGGAGGCGGCATGCAGGGACACTGAAAGCTCCACCTGCAGGCCGAGCTTCATGAGCTTTTCGATCCCCGGCACAAGCCCGCAGGTCGAGACCGTGATGCGGCGGGCGGCCAGGCCCACTCCCTGCGGTGCGTTCAGAAGGCCAATGGCCCGGCCGACGCTGTCGAAATTGTCCAGCGGCTCGCCCATGCCCATGAAAACGGCATGGCTCACCGGCCGGCCCGAGGCCCGGCGCACGTACAGGAGCTGGTTCACGATTTCGGCCGCGGACAGGTTGCGGGAGAAACCGGAACTCCCCGAACCGCAGAACGGGCAGGCGAACCGGCAGCCGACCTGGCTGGACAGACAAACCGTGGCCCGGCCCGGGCCGGAAATGAGCACGGTCTCGATGAAGCGGCCGTCGTCGAGCCGCAAGAGGAATTTTTCCGCCCCGTCGCGGGAACGGAGATGCTGGGCCAGCTCCGGCCAGCTGACCGTAAAACGGCCGGCCAGCTTTTCCCGGAGCGTCCGGCCGAGGTTGGTCATCTCCTCGAAGCGGGCCGCGTCTTTTTTATAAAGCCAGGCCGAAACCTGGCCGGCCCGATAGGCGGGCTCCCCCATCTCCTCCAGGACCGCCTTCAGGTCCTCAAAGGCCAGCTCCTTGATGTCCGTCCTGTCCATTTCCATTACAGCCGTCGGAACTCCCATTAAACACATTCCAGGCCGGGCTGTCAAAATCGGCAGCGCCCATCGCATTAAGCAGAAATTGCGCCGTTTTAACCCGTGGTATGTTCTGGTATAGTAGGGCCTCTTAAAATACGGACGCGACGATGCCCTATCTCGGAGAAATCCTGGCGCTTCTTTCCGGCCTGGCCTGGGCGGGCGCCTCCATTTTCTTCCGGCTCAGCGGCCAGACTGTTCCTCCCCTGGGGCTGAACCTGTTCAAAAACGCCCTGGCCCTTATCTTGCTGACTCTGACCATGCTCCTGGCGGGCGAGGCTTTTTTCCCGGCCGGCCTGGTGGCGGCCGATTATGCCCTGGTCCTGGCCAGCGGAGCCATAGGCATAGCCGTCTCCGACACCCTTTACTTCGCCAGCATCAACGCCCTGGGCGCAAGCCTTTCGGCTGTGGTGGCTACGCTTTACAGCCCGTTCATCATTTGTTTTTCGCTGATCTTTCTGGGCGAACGGCTGAGCCTTAAGCAAACAGCCGGCGTGCTTCTCATCCTGGCCGCGGTGCTGATCATCAGCTACAGGAAGGCGGACCGGTCACTGTCAAAAAAGACGCTCTCGGCAGGGATAACGGCGGGCGTGCTGGCCCAGCTGGCCACAGCGGCGGGCATCGTCATCCTCAAGCCCAGGCTGGGGCACTATCCGCTGCTGTGGGTGACGAACATCAGAGTGGGGAGTGGGCTCCTGTTCCTGACCGCGCCCATCCTGGCCCATCCCGCCCGGAAGCTCCTGCTTGGGCCTCTCGGCCGGAGGGCGAACTGGAAGTTCCTCGTCCCGGCCACAGTGTTAGGGACTTATCTGAGCATGATTTCCTGGATGGGCGGAATGAAGTACGCCCAGGCCTCAGTGGCCGCCGCGCTCAATCAGTTGAGCACTGTCTTCATCTTCATCCTGGCCATCATATTCCTCAGGGAAAAGGCCACCCCGGCCAAGGTGGCCGCCGTGGCCATGGCGGCCGCGGGAGCCCTCCTGGCCTCCGCGCCCTGAAACATACGCGATCCTTGGCCGTTGAGGCACAGCCGAGGGCTCATCTCGGATATCCTGAGCACAAATTTAGAAATCTCTGCTGACAGGCTTGCTGCGCTCCGGCAAGCGGACAGGAATGGGGGGCGAAACAGGGAGGCTTGATTCGGGTCTAGCCGGCCAGGAGGTTGTTGACCAGGGTCACGGCCGAGGCCGCGTCGGGGGCGTAGCCCTGGGCGCCGATCCGGTCGGCATAGTCTTGGGTGAGCGGCGCGCCGCCCACCACCACGGGCGCAGTCAAGCCGGCCGTCCTCAAGGCCTCGATGATGGCCTTCATGTTGACCATGGTCGTGGTCAGCAGGGCCGACAGGCCGACCACCTGGGCGCCGTTGGCCCGGGCCGCCGCCACAAACTTCTCCGGCGAAACATCGGTTCCCAGGTCCACGATTTTGTAGCCCGCCCCGCGCAGCATCATGGCCACCAGGTTCTTGCCGATATCGTGCAGATCGCCCTTGACCGTGCCGATGACCACCAAGCCTCGGGGCTGCACCTTTTCCTTGACCAGGAAAGGCTCCAGCTTGGCCAGGCCGGCCTGCATGGCCCGGGAGGAGACCAAAACCTCGGGAATGAAAATCTCATTGTTTTTGAACATCTCGCCCAGCCGGTCCATGCCCGCCACCAGCCCTTCGTTCAGAATGCGGGCGGCGGGGAGGCCGGCCTCCAGCCGCTGCTTCACCAGCCTCTCCACCTCATCTTTATTGCCGGCTAAAAGGGCGTCCTGGATGTCTTCAAACATGGGACAAATTCTTTCTTAAACCCCAAACCCTGTCAAGCCCGGCATAAATTTCGGCCGAAAATCCTATCTTGTGATTCGTGGGCAGGGGAAGCACAACATGTCCCTGTCCCATATTTGCGATTTAAAGAAGGTCCTCTAAATATGTGACGACCAGATTTAGGAGAACAGCAAAGGCTTGGGTATTGGCCGGAGCGAGCATTAGGCCGGATTTAGCCCTTCCGAAGCGCTCTTCGAGGGTTTCCGGCATTCTCCTTGCCGGCTGGCGAGCATGTTTGAGCCTTCCGAAGGAGGGCAAGTTGCGCAGCCCCCGAGAACATGCCGGAGACGCCTTGCGGCTTTCTTTTAAATCTATTTACCCCTCCGACCCCCCTAGGGAAATAGGGGGGAGCTCGATGGCGTCTCCGGAAAGGCCGAAGGAAGGGCGTGAAAAATCCGGCCAGCGAGCGAGGCCAATACCCAAGCCGAATAACCCCTCATCACATAAAAACAGTTACTTCCCCGATTTAGCCGGGCTTTACAGTAAAAAGGTAAATTGGTATTGTGTCCCCATAAACAAGGAGGACCACATGTCCAAGATCAGGGACAATCAGGGCAGCCTCTTCTGGGGCTTCCTCATCATTGTCATCGGGGTCATTTTCCTGCTGGGCAGTCTGGGCCGTCTCGACACCCGCGATGTTTTTCACCGCTACTGGCCGGTTATCCTCATCGCCCTCGGCCTGTGGCAGATGATATCCACCGGTTTCCGCAATGTTTTTCCGGGCATCCTGCTGCTGGTCGTGGGGGCCATTTTCCTCGGCCATGGCCTCGACTCCTTCCCCCCGAACGTCTGGATTTATGTCTGGCCGCTGGCCGTCATTTTCGTGGGCCTGTGGCTTATCTTCGGGCCTCACTTCCGGCGGCCGGCCGGCTCCGGCCCGCCCATCGAGGCCGATGATCTTGACCTCACGGCCATACTGGGCGGCCTGAAGCGCGTCGTCGACACCCCCTCTTTCAAGGGCGGACGGGCCACGGCCATCATGGGCGGAATGGAGATCGACTTCCGGCAGGCCGGCCTGGACAAGGGCCAGGCCTCGCTCGAGCTGACGGCCATCATGGGCGGCATCGATCTCAGGGTTCCCCCGGACTGGAGAGTGGTCATCCACGGCACGCCGCTCCTGGGCGCGGTGGAAAGCAAATCCGCCCCCGTTCCCGAAAACCAGGCCAAGGCCACCCTTCATATCCGGGCCACGGCCATCATGGGCGGGATCGAAATAAAAAATTAGAATGAAAAAAGCGCTTCTTTGGGTATTGGCTGTTCTCCTCACCCTGGCCTCGGCCGTCTACCAGCGGATGACCGGACCGACCAATCCCCTGCGGGGCAAGGTGACGCTCTGCGGAAAGGAAATCTCCTTCCGCCTCGAACGAAGCGCCGAGAATAAGGACATCTATAAGGTCAAGGTCAGGGCGCCGGAGCCGGTCATCGGCTTCGTGGAGTTCATGCGCTTCAAGCAAGGCGACGAGTGGAAACCGGAAAAAGGAATCCCCATGATCCGGGAAGGCGAAACGCTCGTTGCCCCCCTGGCCTGGCCTCCCTCCGACAGCCGGCCGCCCCTGGCCGGCAAGATAGCCCACGCCGTGTTCCTGACCTGCGGCCGGGAGACTGTGAGCCTGACCGGGGCGCGGCCGACCATCATCCGTTTCAAAGGCTCTGTTCCGGACTGTATCCTCATCCCCCACATCCTGGTCATGTTTCTAGCCATGCTGACGGCTGTCCGGGGTGGGTTGGAAGCGCTTTCCCGCCAAGGCCGGACGCGAATTTATGCCCTGTGGACCGTTGTCCTCCTCTTCATCGGAGGGTTCATCCTCGGCCCCTTGGTCCAGAGAATGTCCTTCGGCCAATGGTGGACGGGAATCCCCTTCGGCTTCGACCTGACGGACAACAAAACGCTCATCGCCTTTATCGGCTGGCTGGCCGCTCTTCTGGCCGGCCGCAAGGGCCGCAACGCCCGCTGGTGGGTGCTGGCCGCCGCCGTGCTGATGCTCATCGTCTATCTCATCCCTCACAGCCTGCTGGGTTCGGAGCTGGATTACAGCAAGGTCGTGCAGTAATAACACATTCCTCTGTTCTTGCCTCTGACCGCAAAAAATTACGCTGATGATACGCCCTATGATGAAGGCTTTGATCGCAGCCGGTTTGCTTGCGGCGCTGGCCGGCCTGAGGCTCGAGGCGCGCTGGCTCATCCTCTCAGCCGGAGGAGGCCGAGTGCTCCGGATGACCGCCGGCCTTTATACATATTTTTGAAGACGATTTTGATTGATTTCTATGATGAATATCTTGTATTGTCTCTCTCTTGAAAACAAAATAAGCAGCGGGCCATGAAGAAAGTGCAGGCAATCCTGGCCGTCTTGTTTATGGCCTGCGGCTTGGCCGGCGGCCAGGCTTCCGACAAGGTCAAGGACAAAGAACTATCCCTCAGCCTGGGCGACGGCCTGGGCGATTTTCACTCCTCGTTCGCCTGGGGTTTTAACTTCAACTTCGCCCTCAGCAAAATACTGCGGGCCGAGTTCGACCTTTTCTATTATTTCAACCCCACCGAGCTGTCCACCGTCCCAGGGCTGGCTATTACCAGCACCGGATTGAGCCTCGGCCTGAGCGGGCTTTTTCGTTGGGCTTTGGCCCACAGCCCCATCATCCTGGAGGCCGGAGCGGTTTGGGGACAGTTGGTTATTTCGGAAACCTGGAAATATTCCAGCCCCAAGCATAAAAAATCCAAACGCTTCAGTGAACCCTACGTGGGGCCGGCGGCCGGCCTTCAAGTCCGGCTGGACGGCCGGTCGGGCGTCCGCTTCGACTTCCGCTACCTCTACATTCCCTATGACAACCGCCATATTCCCCGGCTGTCCATCGGCTACTCCTTGTGGTTTTGAGCGGAAAGATGAAAAAAGCATTCATCAAGGGAACAGCCCTCCAGTTCCTGGCGCTGATGGGGCTGTGGCTGCTGCTGAGCGGCCACCTTGACGCCTTCCACATCGGGGCGGGCCTGTTTTCAGCCCTGGTGGTCACCCTCATGCATGTCCGCATCAACCGCTACCTTTATTATAAAAAAGAGATAGCCGGAGTTCATTCCCTGCGCCTGGCCCGCCTGGCGCTCTATATTCCCTGGCTGATGTGGCAGATCGTCCTGGCCAGCCTCCAAGTGGCCTATGCCGTGCTCCATCCCCGGATGCCCATCGACCCGGCCCTGGTCCGTTTTAAGACCAAGCTGCCCAACATCGCCGCCAAGGTCATCCTGGGCAACTCCATCACCCTGACCCCGGGCACTTATACCATCCGCATCCGGGAGGATGAATTCCTGGTCCACTCCCTGATGGAGGTCTCCCACTCCGGGATCATCGACGGTTCGCTGCCGGGACAGGTGGCCAAGCTCTACGGCGACAAGCCCTCGGACGTTGTCAGCGACGTCAGTATATTCCGCAAAACGAAGGATGTTTGAACATAGCTTTTTCGTCATCCTGGCCTCGGCCTTGACGGTCATCATCTTTATTCCCCTCTACCGCGTGCTGGCCGGCCCCCAGTTGCCCGACCGGCTGCTGGGCGCGGGCGCCATCGGCACCAAGACCATGGTCCTCATCCTGCTCATCGGTTTCATCTTCGACCGGCTGGACATGTTTGTGGACATCACCCTGGCCTACGCTGTGCTGAACTTCATCGGGACGATCGCCATGGCCAAGTACCTCTCCTCCAGCCGGGGGGGAAAGCCATGAGCCTGGTCCACATCCTGGCCCTGCCGGTCCTGGCCGCCGGGTCCTTTTTCCTACTGGTGGGCAGCATCGGCCTGATCCGCTTTCCCGATTTCTATTCCCGCTGTCACGCCACCGGCAAGAGCGACACCCTGGGGGTCATGCTGGTCATCTTCGGCCTTGTCCTCATCGAGGGACTCACCCTCAACTCGGCCAAGCTCCTTATCATCCTGGCCTTCGTCGGGCTGACCAACCCCACCGCCACCCACGCCCTGGCCCAGGCCGCCTTCCGTATTGGCCTGAAACCCTGGTTCCGCAAGCCGCCCTCCGGCCGGCCGCCGGACGGGCCCGATGAGGAGAGCTGAATGTATCCAGAGCTGGAAATCGTTCTGCTGGTCGTTCTGCTCATCGCCGCCGTTATTGCCCTGACCGTTCGCAACCTTCTGGCGGCTGTGGTGGCCCTGACCGTCTTCAGTTTCACCTCGGCCCTTATCTACGCGGCCCTGGGCGCGGTGGACGTAGGGTTCACCGAAGCCACCGTGGGCGGCGGGGTCACCGGCGTGCTGCTCCTGGTCCTCATCTTCAAGACCACGCGAAGGAGCTCGGATTGAAAGTCGTCAGCTATCTGATCCTGGCCGCATTCTGCGGGCTGCTCATCTATGCCTCAACCGGCTTTCCCAACCGGGGGGACGCCCGGGCCGTCTATAACCGTCCGGCCAGCCCGGCCGGCACGCCCAACGCGCCGACGCACTACATCCAGAAATCCAAGGAGGAGATGAACACCGACAACATGGTCACCACCATCCTGGCCGACTACCGGGGCTACGACACCTTGGGGGAAGAAACGGTCATCCTGACTGCCGGCCTTATCTGTTTCCTTCTGCTGCGCAAGGAAAAGGAGAAGAACCGCCATGACCCAAAATGAGGACGACCCCATCATCACCCTCATCAGCTCCATCGTGGCGCCTTTCATTATGCTCTTCGGCTTATACGTCATTTTCCACGGCCACTACAGCCCCGGCGGCGGGTTCCAGGGGGGGACGCTGCTGGCGGCGGGCATCATCCTCCTCCGCCTGGCCCTGGGCAGCGAGCTGGGGAAAAAACAGTTTCCCAGCCAGCTGGGCACTCCCCTGGGCTCGCTGGGGGTGCTGATCTACTACGGCACCGGCCTGGCCGCCCTGCTCCTGGGCGGGACGTTCCTCAACTACGCCTTCATCCCCTTCACCCGCCTCGCCTCCCACAACCGGTACTGGGGCATCCTGTCCATCGAAATCGGCGTGGGGCTGGCGGTCATGGCCGTCCTGGTGGCCATCTATGACGACCTCCTGGAAGGAGAACCTCGTGTCTGATTTCCTGGTGGGCCACTATTTCTACTGGTTCGTCTTCCTGCTGATGACCATCGGGCTGTTCGGCATCGTCCTCAAAAGGAACCTCATCAAGAAGGTCATCGGCATGTCGATCTTCCAGGTGGCCATCATCCTCTTTTTCGTGGCCAGCGCCTCCAAATGGGGAGCGACCGTCCCCGTCCTCGACCCGAAGCTGGGCGCGGCCGACACGGCCAAGTACATCAACCCCCTGCCCCACTGCCTGATGCTGACGGCCATCGTCGTCGGGGTGGCCACTTCGGGCGTGGCCTTTGCCCTGATCATCAGCATCTGGCGTCGCTTCAAGACCCTGGACGAGACAGAACTTCTGGAAAAAATGAAACATGATCCCGACTAACGCGCCGGCCCTCACCACGCTCATCTTCCTGTTCACCGGCCTGCTCATTCCCCTGGCCGCTTTCAAGCTCCGCCGGCTGGCCTACTGGCTGGCCCTGGCCGCTACGGCCGCCGCCTCGGCCGCGGCGGTGTCCAACATCTTCCGCGTCCTGGACGGAGGAGCGATCCACTACCACTTCGGAGGCTGGCTGCCGCCCATCGGCATCGAGTACGTCCTCGACCCTCTGTCGGCCTTCGTCACCTCGGTCATCAACGTCATCGCCCTCATCGTCCTCATCCATGCCCGCCGGACGGTCGAGGCCGACCTCCCTGAGGGCAAGCACGTGCCCTACTACGCCCTGGTCATGCTCATGATGGCCGGCTTCAACGGCATCGTCGTGACCGGCGACTTCTTCAACGTGTACGTCTTCCTGGAAATCTGCTCCCTGGCTCTCTACGGGCTGGTGGCGGTGGGCGACCGGAAATCCCCGGTGGCCGCCTTCCGCTACCTGGTCCTGGGCATGATCGGCGGCTGTTTTTATCTGCTGGGCGTAGGCTTCCTGTACATGAGCAGCGGCTCGCTCAACATGGCCGACTTGAAGGCCATCCTGCCCGTGCTGGGCGCGCGCCCCGAGGTCATCGTGGCCCTGGCCTTCATGCTCCTGGGTTTCGGCCTCAAGATGGCCCTCTTCCCCCTGCACGGCTGGCTGCCCGACGCTTACACCTACGCGCCGACGGCCACCTCATCGCTCATGGCGCCCATCGGCACCAAAATCGGAGCCTACGTCCTTATCCGCATCCTTTACTTTGTCTTCGGCCTGGCGTTTATCACCAAGACGGTTCCCGTGGCGACCATCATCGCCTGGCTGGGCGCGGCGGCCATTCTCTACGGCTCGATCCAGGCCATGGCCCAGGATGAGCTGAAGCGGATGCTGGCCTTCAGCAGCGTGGCCCAGGTGGGCTATATCGGCCTGGGCATAGGCCTGGCCAACGCCTGGGGGCTGGTGGGCGCCCTGCTCCATATCCTGAACCACGGGCTGATGAAGGCCTGCTTGTTCCTGGTGGCCGGCAACTTCCGGATGAAACTGGGCCATTCCCGGATATCCCGCCTGAACCAGGAAGCGCGGCGCAGAATGCCCTGGACCACGGCAGCCTTCACCCTGGCCGCTCTGTCCATGATCGGCCTCCCGCCCACGGTGGGCTTCTTCAGCAAGTGGTACCTGGCTTGGGGGTCGATTCGGAACGGGAGCTGGGTTTTCCTGGCCGTCATCCTGGTCTCCAGCCTGCTCAACGCTGTATATTTCTTCCGCGTCGTGGAGCGACTATACTTAAAGCCGGCCGGCCGGCCCCCCGAAGCTGAAAAATCCGGCGGTCCAGCCGGCGGCCTCAGCGAGGCCGGACCGTCCATGCTCATCCCGACCCTGGTTCTGGCCGCCGCTCTGCTGGCGGCCGGGCTGCTCAACGCCTTTATTGTGAAAGGGGTCCTGCTGAAAATACTGCCGCCCGGCCTGGCGGGGATGAACCCATGAATCCGGCGGGGGTATTCTCCTCCTCGATCCCCCTGTGGGCTGTTCTGGTCTCCTTGGCCGCTGTCCCTTTCATCCTCCTCAGTTCCCGACGGCCGAACCTGCGCGAATTCTGGACGCTGGCCGCCGGCCTGGTGATGTTCGGCTGTGTCCTATCGCTCGTGCCCGCGGCTCTCCGGGGACAAACAGCCGCCGCCGAACTGTTCGAGGTTGTGCCCGGCGTTCGCCTGGCCTTGCGGGCCGATCCCCTGGGGGTTTTTTTCGCCCTGATCGCCTCGGGGCTGTGGGTCCTGACTTCCTGCTACTCGATCGGCTATATGCGGGGACTCAAAGAGCATAAGCAGACCCGCTACTTCGCCTTCTTCGCCGTCTGCCTGTCGGCCACTATGGGCATCGCCTTTGCGGCCAACCTGGTGACCTTCATATTATTTTATGAGATCCTGACCATCGCCACCTATCCGTTGATCATTCACCAGGAGACGCCGGAGGCCATCCGCGCCGGCCGCAAGTACTTGGCTTTCACCCTGTCGGCCGGGGTCCTGCTCATCGGCGCCGCGGTGTGGACCTACCAAATCACCGGCGGCAACCTCGACTTCCGGCCGGGCGGCCTCCTGGCCGGCTTCACTCTGGCCGGCAAGACGGCCGTGCCGCTTTTCCTCCTGTTCCTGGGCGGCGTCGGGGTCAAGTCCTCAATCATGCCCCTGCACAGCTGGCTGCCGGCGGCCATGGTCGCGCCCACGCCGGTGAGCGCGCTGCTGCATGCCGTGGCCGTGGTCAAGGCCGGCGTATTTGGAATGATCAGGGTAACGGCTTTTGTCTTCGGCCCGGACCTATTGCGCCGCTTTGGGCTGGATACCGTTCTCATCATCATCACCGTCACCACTATTCTCCTCGGCTCGCTGCTGGCCCTGCGGCAGGACAACCTCAAGCGCCGGCTGGCCTATTCCACCGTCTCCCATCTGTCTTACATTATCCTGGCCGCGGCTCTGCTCAGCGGCCCGGCCCTGGCGGCCGGGCTGCTCCATCTGGCCTTCCACGCCACGATGAAGATCACCCTTTTCTTCTGCGCCGGAGCTATCGCCGTCAGCCTCGGCCGAGAGAACGTCTCCCAGCTCAACGGCGTGGGCCGGGTCATGCCCTGGACTATGGCCGCCTTCAGCATAGGCGCCTTGGGGTTAAGCGGGCTGCCGCCTATCGACGGCTTCGTCTCCAAGTGGTATCTGGGCGCTTCGGCGGTGGGGGGCGGCCGGCCCTGGCTGGCCGGTGTCCTGGTCTTAAGCGGCCTTCTTAATGCGGCCTATCTTTTTCCCATTGTCCAGCGCGCCTTCTTCCGCCGGGGGGTGGGTCTGGAGGGCCGCCGGGAAGCATCGGCCTGGATGGTCGTTCCCCTGATCTTGACCGCCCTTCTGTCTCTTGGCCTGGGCCTCTATCCGAATCTTTTCTTCGACCTTGCCCGCCGAGCGGCGGCCGGAATTTTCGGGGGGTTCTGACATGAATCAATGGTGGAACCGTCTGCCCATATTCTTCAGCCTATTCGGCTTTTTCGGCTGTCTGCTGCTCATCGCCTTGTCCTGGGGCTTGGGCAAGATCCTCCTGCGCAAGAATGAACGGTATTATGACCATGAATGAACTGGCCCTCCCCCCGGCCGTAGTGCTCCTGGCCGGCGCCCTCATTCTGCCTTTCCTGGCGCGCAGGTTGCGCTCCAGCGCCTTTGTGGTCTTCACTCTGGCCGCCCTGGCCCTGGTCATTCTCCTTCCCGACGGAGCTCGCTTATCCTTCCGCTTCCTGGACAATGACCTTGTTCTTTTGCGGATAGACTCCCTCAGCCGTGTCTTCGGCCTGGTCTTCGCCTTCATCGCTCTGGCCGGAGGCCTGTACGCCTTCCACCTCCGCGACACCGGCCAGCAGTGCGCGGCGTTGGTCCTGGCCGGCGGCGCATTGGGGGCGACTTTTGCCGGCGACCTTCTCAGCTTCTATGTTTTCTGGGAGATGATGGCCGCCTCCTCGGTCATTCTCATCTGGTCCAGCCGCAACCGAGAGGCGCGCCGCGCCGGGCTGCGCTACCTTTTTTACCACATCTTCGGCGGAG